>CAIVLE010000088.1 GCA_903906635.1 uncultured Burkholderiales bacterium
CTGATGTCAGTCACCGCCTTGTTGCAGCACAACCGCCACCCCTCGCACGCAGACATCACCCAAACCCTCAACCGGCATCTGTGTCGCTGTGGCACCCATGTGCGCATCTTGCGCGCCACGCGTTTGGCCATCCAGCGTTTGAATTCCAAGGGCTAAAGCCATGTCCGACACACCACTACCCGCCAGCATTCAAACCGCGCCTGTGTTGGGCCAATGGGTGCGCCTGTTGGAAGACGGCCATTTTCAAATTCGCAGCGGCAAGGTGGAGTTGGGGCAGGGCATCTCTGCGGCCTTGCTCAAAGTGGCTTGCCAAGAGTTGGGCCTGCGCCCCGATCAAGCCCAATTGCTTGCGGGGCACACCGCGCACAGTCCCGATGAGGGCTACACCGCAGGCAGTTTTTCGGTCGAGGTGGGGGTCTCGGCGTTGCGTTATGCGTGCGTGCAGATGCGACGTGTGTTTGCCAAGCAGGCCAGTGCGCATCTGTCGGTGCTGCCTTGCGCACTTACCTTGAAAGACGGTGTGTTCTCGGCGGATGCGACCGCCAAGCGTGTGAGTTACCACGACTTGGCACATAGTTTTGACTACGCCGTCACGCGGCTCGATCTGCCGCTTACAGACGAGGCAGACCCGGGCCAGCTGCTATCCCCCGGCGATGAAGTTTTTGTGCGTGGGGACCTGTGGGACAAATTCACCGGCCCGGGGTTTGTGCATGACATCGTGCGCCCACACATGCTGCATGCGCGTGTTCTGCGTGGCCTCCATGCCGAGGCGCGTGTACAACAGCCCGACTTGGCAGCTTTGCGGGCATTGGACGGCGTGACGCACCTGGTATGTCAAGGCGAGTTCATCGCCTTGCTGGGGCCCGATGAGGCGGCGCTGCTGCGCGCCCATGAAAAAGCCTGTGCTTTGGTCAAATGGGTGTTGCCCGAGTTGCCTGCCCATCAAGAGATCGAGCCCTTGCTCATCAGCCTTCCATCGGTCACGCAAGAGGTGGTGAATGAGGGCCAAGCCTTGGCTTGTACCCAGCGGCTCACTCAGCGTTACTCCAAACCCTATATTGCACACGCCTCGATTGGCTTGGCCTGCGCGGTGGCCGAGCCTTCGCTCACGGCGAGTGGTCAAGACGGGCTCACGGTGTGGACGCATTCGCAGGGCGTGTTCAAGCTGCGCGAGCAAATGGCCGCTGCTTTGGGCGTGGCGGTGGATACCCTCGATGTGGTGCACAGCCCCGGCGCGGGCTGCTATGGGCACAATGGCGCAGACGATGTGGCCTTGGACGCGGCCTTCTTGGCGCAGCAACTCCAAGTGCCGGTGCGCGTGCAGTGGACGCGGCAAGACGAGTTGTGTGTCTCTCCGATGGGGTCTGCCAGCTTGGTGGAGCTGAGCGCGGGCCTTGACGCACAGGGGCGCATCACCGATTGGCAAGCCCAGACCTGGAGCCACAGCCACTTGAACCGCCCCGGTTGGTCTAGCGGCATCAATCTTTTGGGCGCTTGGGCCTTGCACCCTGACGCGCCCAGACCACAAGAAAAAGACGTCACCTTGCCCACGGGCGGGGGCTTGCGCAATATCATTCCTTATTACGACTTGCCGGCCTTGCAGGTCACGCAACACTTTGTGCCCCACGGGCCCGTGCGTGTGTCGGCTTTGCGTTCGCTTGGCGCTTATGCCAACACCTTCGCCATTGAGTCGTTCATGGACGAGTTGGCCGTGATGGCGCAGGTGGACCCTCTTGAATTCAGACTGCGTCACGCCAAAGATGACCGTGCCAGCCATGTGATGCGAACTACCGCAGCAGCTGCGCATTGGGCGCAACGCGGTGAGGGAGGGGAAGGGCGTGGCTTGGGCCTGGCCTTTGGACGCTACAAAAACCGCGCAGGCTATTGCGCAGTGGTCGTGGAGGTGGAGGTCGATGAATCCATCCGCGTCAAGCACGTATGGTGCACCGTGGATGCAGGCCGCGTGGTGCACCGCGACGGGCTGCTCAACCAAGTTGAGGGCGGTGTGATGCAAGCCATCAGCTGGACCCTCCAAGAAGCCGTGACTTGGGGCCCTGAGGGCATCACCAGCAGCCATTGGGACGCTTACCCGATTTTGAATTTTGACGCGGTGCCTGACATCCACATCCAGCTCGTCGATGACCCCGCACAACCCAGCTTGGGCGCGGGCGAAGTGGCCGCAGGGCCTGTGGGTGCGGCCATTGCCAATGCGGTGGTGCATGCACTGGGGGTGCGACCGCGCCATTTGCCGATGACGCCAGATCGGCTGCTGCGGGTGATTCACGCGCAGGGGTGATCACCGATCCACCACAACCCGTTGCCTTCAACAGGCATAGACGGTGGGCTATGGCGCGTTCACTCAAACAAAGTGGCGATT
The DNA here is from genome assembly GCA_903906635.1 of uncultured Burkholderiales bacterium. Taxonomy (GTDB): domain Bacteria; phylum Pseudomonadota; class Gammaproteobacteria; order Burkholderiales; family Burkholderiaceae_C; genus Limnohabitans. The sequence goes on from CAIVLE010000088.1 coordinate 2,378, forward strand.
CGTGCCAGCACTTCATCCATGATCGGCTCTGGCAAGGTGTCCACTTTGCGCGCGTGACGCGCTACCAAGTCGATCACGCGTGGTTGATCACAGCGAATCACACCCGTGGTTTTGATGCCCGCAATCGGCACAGCAAAACCTAGTTTGCGTGCGAACTCACCGCCGTTGGTAATGGGAAGCACCACAGGCAGTTTTGTGGCTTGATTGAATTCACCAGGGGACACGATCACCACAGGGCGACTGCCGCGCTGCTTTCGCCCCTCGGTCGGGTCCAGTGACACTAAGTAGATGTCACCGCGCTTCATATCAGCTCACCACCCACTGCAGGCGCATCGAGCCATTCGCGTTCCTCGCTGCTAGGCGCTTGTGAATAATCGGAAGCGGCCAGCAGCTCTGCGAGGGTGTAGCGCACTCTCGGCTTGGGTTCGACCACCAAGCGGCCGTGGTCCACCGCCAAGCCAACTACCGCACCGGCCTGCAGCTGTAACTGGTCAAGGAAAACAGGTGGAACCGTCAGCATCATCGAGCCTCCGACCTTGCGCAAAGTGGTTGTGTACATGAGGTCACTCCAAACGAGAAATTATATTTAAGTATAACTTCGCGTCACACCTTGCCCAGCGCCTTCAACACCTTCTCGGGTGTGAACGGCTGGGACAGCACCTGGGCCTTGAACGGCGCCAGCGCGTCGTTGATGGCGTTCATCACCGCAGCTGGGGCACCGGCGGTGCCGGCTTCGCCCGCACCTTTGGCACCAAGCTGGCTGCTTTTCGTGGGGGTTTGCACGTGGGCCACATGGATGTCGGGCATCTCGGCGCACATGGGCACCAGGTAGTCGGCCATGTTGGCGTTGAGCATCAGGCCTTGGTTGTCGTAGAGGCATTCTTCCAGCATGGCGCCGCCAATGCCTTGCACAATCGCGCCGCGAATTTGCTCATCCACCAAGCGGGGGTTGATCACGCGACCGCAGTCTTCCACCGCCCAGTGCTGCAGCAGTTTGACAAAGCCGGTGTCAGGATCAACCTCGACATACGAGGCTTGCATGCCGTTGGTGAAGATGAACGGGTAGTCACGCTGCGCGTAGTGGCGCGTCACACTCAACTCAGGCGTGAAGTCGCTGGGCAGCAAGTCGGAGCGGAAGTAGGCAATACGGCCCACCTCGGTCAGCGGCGTCAGTACTTCGCGGGTCTGGACATCCACCACTTGGCCTCGGTGCAATTCAATCTCGCTCACCTCGCGTTTCAAGATCACGGCGGCTACCTTCAAGATGTTGGCGCGCAGCGCTTGGCCGGCCAACAACACCGCTTCGCCGCCAATACCGGCCCCACGCGAAGCCCAGGTGCCGCCACCGTAGGGCGTCACCTCGGTGTCGCCCGTGACCACACGCACCTGTGCCATGTCCACACCTACCGCATCAGCGGCAATCTGGGTGTAGATGGCGTCGTTGCCTTGGCCTTGTTCGCCCACGCTCACCATCACCGTCACGCCGCCGTTGGGGTCTAGGCGCGCGGTGGCGCCGTCTTGCGAGGCGATGCGGGCGCCGCCCACGCCATAAAACGCCGCGCTGGGGTTGGTCAGCTCAATCAAGGCCGCAATGCCAATGCCTCGGTAAATGCCTTGTTCGCGCAGCGCCGCTTGTTCGGCACGCAGGGCCGGATAGTTCATCAGGCTTTCCAACTTGTCCAGACACGCTTGGTGCGACAGGCCTTCGAGCTTGATACCGCTGATGCCCGAACACGGGTAGGCATCATCGGGGATGACGTTGCGGCGGCGAATCTCAAGCGGATCCATGGCGATGGCGCGTGCTGCCATGTCCACCAAGCCCTCGGTCACGGCGCAGGCAATGGGGTGACCCACGCCTCGGTACTGGCAGGTGGGGGTCTTGTTCTGGAACACCACATTCAACTTGGCACGGTAGTGCTGGTGTTTGTAGGGGCCGCCCACCAGGTTGACCACCTGGTTGCCCTCGATGGCGCTGGTGCGCGGGAACATCGAGAACGGGCCAATACCGGTCAGGTCGTCAATTTCAAAAGCCAAAATTTCGCCGTCGTTGCGCACCGCAATGCGGGCGTCGATGCGGTGGTGGCGGGCGTGGATGTCGCTGGTGAACGACTCCATGCGGTCGGCCACAAACTTCACCGGACGCCCGAGCATCATGGACAAGGCCACGGTGGCAAAGTCGTCGGGGTAGGCGTGAACTTTGATACCAAAGGAGCCGCCCACGTCTTTGCAGATCACGCGCACCGACGATTCAGGAATGTCAAATTGACGCGCGTACAGGTCTTGCATCATGTGCGGCGCTTGTTGCGAGTGGTAGACCGTGAGCTGCTGCTCTGCGGTGCGCCAGTCGGCAATTTGGCAGCGTGGCTCCAGCGTCACACCGGTGTGACGGCCAAACTCGAAGGTGGTCTTGACCACCTGGTCGGCTCGGGCAAAGGCCTCGTCCACACCACCGGTGTCTAAGCTGCGGGTGAAACACAGGTTGTCGCCCAACTCGGGGTGAATCACCGGGGTGCTGGGGTCGAGGGCGGTTTCCATGTCGACCACTGCAGGCAGCAGCTCCCAGTCGACTTGTAGGTATTGCAACGCATCTTCGGCCTGGGCGCGGGTTTCGGCCACGATGGCCACCACCGGTTCGCCTTGCCAGTGCGCGCGCTCCATTGCCAGCGGGTACTGCGGGGCCGATTTCATGTTGGCCAAGTGGCCCAGTGTGGCGACCCAAGGCTTGCAAATTTTGGCCAACATCGGGCCGTCTGCCACCAAAAGCACGCCGGGCATACGGCGCGCAAAGTCGCCCTGAATGCGCGTGATGCGGCAATGAGCCACCGGGCTGCGCCAGTACACCACATGGGCCATGCGCGGCAGTTCGATGTCGTCGATGTAGCAGCCTTGACCCTGGACCAAACGGCGTGCGCTGGGGCGCTCGGGGCTGTGGCCGATGTAGCGTGGATCTTGCGTCAGGTCGTGCAAGGGGGTGTCTTGGGTATGGATCACGGTGTTCATGCGCCAGCCCCCTGGTGGCGTTGTGCCAGCACGTCGCACACGGCGTCCACAATGGCGTGGTAGCCGGTGCAGCGGCAGTAGTTGCCACTCATCCACTCGCGCACTTCTTCGCGGGTGGCATCGGGTTTGTGTTGCACCAGTTCACGGGCGGCCATCAACATGCCGGGTGTGCAAAAGCCGCACTGCAAGGCGTTGTGTTTGACAAACGCCTGTTGCAACACACGGGCGTCGGGCAAGTCCGACAGGCCCTCCACCGTGCGCACTTGAGCGCCGTCGGCTTGCACGGCGAGTGTGAGGCAACCCCGCACGATGCGACCGTCGACCTCGACGGTGCAAGCACCGCAGACGCCGTGCTCGCACCCCAGGTGGGAGCCTTTGAGGCCGAGTTCGTCGCGCAACAAATCGATCAGATGCAATCGGGGTGGGATGGCACAGCTGTGCGGCTGGCCATTGACATGGAGTCGGATGGTGTGAAGGTCGGACATGGAAGGTGCCTTGTGGGGTGTCAAGCAGCCACGCTTTGGCGTGTGGCCTGGGCCTGGGTCAGCAGGCGGCGTGCCAACACGGTGGCGAGGTGTTTTTTGGTGGCGCCGGTGTTGGTGAGGTCGGCCAAGGGGTCGAGCTCTTCGCGCAGCGAGGCCACGACCATCTCAAACGTGGTGGCGTCCAGCGGTTTGCCGACCAACAATTGTTCTGTTTTGCGGCTGCGCAAGGGCGTGCTGGCCAAACCCAGCCAACTGAGCTTGGCTGCTTGCACCACGGGGCCCGCAAAGCGAAGATGCATGGCCAAGCCGGCGATGGCGTAGTCGCCATGGCGGCGTGCCAGTTCTTGAAAACCAAACCAGTCGTCGCGCTGCGCCAGTGGCAATTCGCAGGCGGTCAACACCTCGTCATCGGCCAACTCGGTGGTGTACAGACCAGTGAAAAAATCCAATGCCGCGATACGGCGTTCCCCTCGTGGGCTCTGGGCCACCACCTGGCCGTCCAGGGCCAGCAAGCAGCAGGGCCATTCGGCGGCGGGGTCGGCGTTGGCGATGGAGCCACCAAATGTGCCCGCGTTGCGAATGGCGCGGTGGGCAATGTGCGCCACCGCCAGTTTCAACAAGGGGGCGTGTTGGGCCACCAAACTGGAGTTTTCAATGTCGGTGTGGGTGGTCAAGGCCCCAATGCGCAAGGCGGTGGGCATGACCTGGATGCCGCGCAAGTGGTTGAGCCCGCTGATGTCAATCAGCAGCGTAGGCTCGGACAAGCGCATGTTGAGGGCGGCCAGTAGGCTTTGCCCACCGGCCAAGACGCGTGCCTCGTCACCGTGGCTGGCCAGCAGCGACAGCGCCTGCTCCAGGGAGCGGGCTTTGATGTAGTCGAATTCAGGGGATTTCATGGCTGTGCCTCAACGCAACACACTGGCCAACCACACGCCAAAGCCGGTGGCCGCACAGCCACAGGCAAACCACAGCAAGCGGGTACCTTCACTCAGCGGAGCAGGGGCCGATGCAGTGGCGGTGTACGACGCGCTGGCGCGCGTGGGTGGCGGGGTGGCCGCGTCCGAAATGGGCGTTGTCAAGTCAGTCGCGGCCGTGGCAGAAGATGGCGTGGGGCCATCGCTCAACTCTTGGCCGAGGCGCTTGAAGAACTGGTCGGCCATTTGCTTGGAAGCGGCGTCCAGCATGCGTGCGCCAATTTGGCCGAGCTTGCCACCCACCGAGGCCGTGGCGGTGTAATGCACCACAGTAGCGTCAGCGTCGTCGCGCAGTTGCACCGACGACTTACCGGTTGCCATGCCGGCAGTGCCGCCTGAGCCTTCGAAATTCATCACGCAGGCGCTGCCTGCCACCACATCGCTGAGGGTGATCTTGCCCACAAAGCGCGCACGGACCGGACCGGCTTTGACCAGCAAACGCACGTGGCGTTCAGTCGGGGAGGTGATCTCAACCTCTTCGCAGCCCGGAATGCACGCCATCAAGGTGCGTGCGTCGTTGAGCGCATGCCAGACACGCTCTCGGGGCGCGTTGATGCGAACTTCTCCAGTCAATTCCATGGTGTTCTTTCAGGATGTTGTGGGGCTGTCATGGCCATGCGCAGGACTTGTCGCAGGGGTGCCTGCGCTGAGGGTTTGCCCCGATGATGTTATTGACCAAACGTTCAACAATGCTACCCATGGTTGACGCATTGGTAAATAGGTCTTTGCCTAGGAAAAACCCGAAAGGCAAGCTCGCTGCCCCTGAGGCGGCGCGCAAGCGCATGTCGGTGCTCGACCGAGAGCGTCACATCGTCGATGGCGCCATCCAATTTTTTGCGCGCCATGGCTTTGATGCACAAATGCGCGATTTGGCCAAAAGCATTGGCGTCACACATGCTTTGCTGTACCACTATTTCCCCACCAAGCAGGCCTTGGTGGACCGTGTCTATTTGGAAGTGTTCGAGGGCCGCTGGAAGCCCGAGTGGGAGCAGTGGCTGGACGATGACCACTTGTCCACCGAGGACAAGTTCACCTTGTTCTACATCGATTACGCTGAGACGGTGTTGACGCATGACTTTGTGCGCATCTTGATTTTTTCGGGCTTGACCGACCAAACCATCACCAACCGATTTTTTGACTTGTTGCGCGAACGTTTGTTCCCGCGACTCATCCGTGAAACCCGTCGCTACCGCGCGTTCAAGAGCCGTGCGCAAGCATCTGTGATGGAGCGTGAGTTGTTGATGGGTTTGCATGGCAGCATTTTTTACAGCGGCCTGCGACGCTGGGTATACAGCCAAGCGGTGCACGAAGGCAATCCACCCGCGTATGACCGCGTGGTCATACGCAACCAGGTGCGCAGCTATTTGCAGGCCAGCTGCGTGGTGTTGGGTCAACCTCAGCCTCGCAAGGTCAAGATGGAGACACCTTTGCGGGTGACAAAGCGCTCCAATGCCCACTCTCTCGCAATCAGACCCAACTCCCTAAGGACTTGACATGGCACTCACTCTGAACCATTACTCGATTCGCACCACCGACATGGCCGCCACCGAGCGTTTTTACGTCGACGTGTTGGGCCTGACTGTCGGGCCGCGTCCCCCGTTTCCCTTCCCAGGTTTGTGGCTTTACCGAGGGCCACACACCGAGGTGGCCAATGCGGTGGTGCACGTGATTGGTATCGACATGAACGACCCAGAGGGTTTGAAAAACTACCTGGGTGATCGTGATATTGGCTCATTGCATGGCAGCGGCGCGGTCGACCATGTGGCGTTTTTTGCCGATGGGCTGGAGGAGATGCTGGACCATTTGGCTCGGATGAAGGTGGTGCCGCGCCAGCGCACGGTGCCCGAAATCCATTTGCACCAATTGTTCTTTGATGACCCCAGCGGTGTGGTGGTGGAGTTGAACTACCCCACGCACGAGAAATATGCGCTGGACAAAAAACTCGCTGCCGGCTTGGCCGCTTGAACGCAAGGTCAACACACATGGCGCGGATACTGATTGTTGGCGGATCACTGGGTGGCCTGATGGCTGCCAACATGCTGCTCAAAGACGGCCACGATGTGCGTGTGCTCGAAAAAGTGCGCGGCTCGATGGACGGGCGGGGCGCGGGCATCGTGACCCACGACGCCTTGACCGATGGCTTGAAGCGTGCCGGCTTGGACGATTGCGAGTCTTTGGGCGTGGCTATCGAGGGGCGCATGTCACTCAACCACGATGGATCGGTGGGTATTCAAATTGACATGCCCCAAGTACTCACCTCGTGGAGTCGCCTCTACCACTTGCTACACCGCTTGGTGCCTGCTGAGCGTTATTTACAAGGCGTGTCGGTGGAGCGTGTGGATCAATTGGCAGACCGTGTCGTGGTGCATGCGCTGGATGGCCAACAGCGCATCACTTTCGAAGCCGACTTGGTGGTGGCCAGTGATGGCATCCGCTCGGCCGTGCGACAACAGTTTGCTCCACACATCCAACCCGTGTATGCAGGCTATGTGGCTTGGCGTGGGGTGTGTGACGAGTCGGTGTTGTCGCAGTTGACCTTGGGCACCGTGTTTGACACCTTTGGATTTTGTTTGCCCGTGGGTGAACAAATCATCGGCTACCCCGTCGCCGGCCCCGGCAACGACACCCGTCGGGGCCGACGTGCGTATAACTTTGTGTGGTACCGCCCCGCACCTGCAGGGCCCTCGCTGGATGCCTTGCTCACCGACGCCGATGGAGTGCACCATCCTGGGGGCATTTCACCCAACAAAGTCTCATGGAAAAACGTCTCTGACATGCGCCAAGACGCGCGACGCATTTTGGCGCCACAGTTTGCAGAGATGATTGAAAAAACCGCCCAACCCTTTTTGCAACCGATCTACGACTTGGCTTCCAGCCAAATCGCCTTTGATCGCGTGGCCTTGATGGGCGACGCTTCTTTTGTGGGGCGTCCCCATATTGGCATGGGCGTGACCAAAGCGGCCCAAGACGCTGGCGCACTGGCACAGGCTATTCGCCAATTTGGTGCCACTGCGCAAGCATTGCGCGCGTATGAGCAGCAACGTTTGCCTGAGTGCCAAATGGCGGTGGATCGTGCACGTTGGCTGGGCGCTTACATGCAGTCGCAAGCCGCAGGCAATGACTCCCATACCACCGAGCGCAACGCGCGCGAGGTGGTGGCAGAGACCGCGATTGACTTGGGCCGCTATGGCCATGTCAGCGCATTCAGACCCACCGCAGCACCGACACAACAACACGCTGACGCCAAGCACGTCGAGCATTGATTTCATTTCAACCACCCGAGGAGACACACGCATGAACAACCCTTCTAATTCCAAACTTCCCAGCCGTCGTCAACTGCTGCAAATGGGCGCCGCAGCGGGCGCAGCGGGTAGCGCACCGTTTTTGTTCAACATCGCCAGCGCTCAAACGGCCCCCATCAAAATTGGCTTTTTAGTGCCTTTGACCGGGGCTTACTCCACTGAGGCGCAAGACCAAGTGCGTGCGGCTGAATTGGCCATCAAGGAGTTCAACGACGCCGGTGGCTTCAACGGCCGCAAGGCCGAGTTGCTGGTGCGCGACGACAAGCTCAACCCAGGTGAAGCGGCCTCTCGCACCCTGGAGTTGATTGAAAAAGACAAGGTCGATTTCATGGCGGGTTCTTTGTCTGCCGCCACCCAGCTGTCGATGAATGCTGTCACGCGCGAGCGCAAGATGATCTTCAACTCGATCAGCCAATCGGATGCCATCAACGAGGTCAAGGATTGGAGTCCTTACACCTTCCACGAGGCGCTCAACCCCCACATGACTGCGGGCGCGGTGGCGCGTTACGCGTTTCCTAAATTTGGCAAGCGCGTTGTCTACCTGACAGCCGACTACGCCTATGGCCACGAGATGGTGCGCGGCTTTGAGCGCGCCGGTCAATCGTTGGGCGCCACCACCTTGGCCGACATCCGTCACCCAATTGGTGCCTCCGACTTCTCGGCGTTTTTGCCCCGCATTCAGGCCCTCAACCCCGACATTTTGGTGATGTGTAACTTTGGCCGCGACTTGCTCAACGCCACCAAGCAAGCCACGGACTTTGGTTTGAAGGAAAAAACCCGCATCATCACCCCCGTGCTGTTGTTCACCGCGCGTCAAGCCGGTGGCGCAGAGGTGTTTGATGGCGTGGTGGGTGGCACCTCGTATTACTGGGGTATTGAAGACAAAGTGCCAGCAGCCAAGGCCTTCAACGACAAGTACCGCAAAGCCTACAACGGGGCCGTGCCAACTGACTACGGCGCATTGGGCTACGCCGGTATCCGCAGCATCTTGCAAGGCGTCTTGGATGCCAAGAGCACCGATTCCAACAAAGTCAGCGATGCCATGGGGCGCATGAAATACAACTGGTACAAGGGCGACCAGTACTACCGCAAGTGCGACCACCAATCGGTTCAGTCGGTCATCATCGTCGAGTCCAAGTCCAAGGGCATGAAAGACAAGAACGACGTGTTCAACGTGGTCAGCACCGATGCGCCTGCCGAAGCCACTTTGCGCAGCTGCAGCGAACTCGGCCACAAGGCCTAAGGCAATCAGGAGACAAGTCCCGTGACAGACATCACCCTCAATTTGTTCATGCTGCAGCTGGTGACCGGCGTGGCCTTGGGCGCTGTGTATGCGCTCTTGGCCATGGGCCTGTCGCTGATTTTTGGCATGTTGACCGTGGTGAATTTTGCCCATGGGGCTTTCTTCATGATCGGCTCCTTTTTAGGCGTTTATTTCTTGGGCCTGACCGGCAGCTTTGTGCTGGGGCTCTTGATCGCCCCCCTTGTGGTGGGCGCTTTGGGTTTGTTGGCCGAGCGCTTTTTGGTGAGGCCTTTGTACGGGCGTGGCATCGATTACCCCTTGCTGCTGACCTTTGGTCTGTCGTATGTGTTGATCGATCTGGCGCGGGTGTTGTTTGGCATAGAAGGCTTGCCGTCGTCTACGCCAGCGGCGTTGCGGGGGGCGGTTAATTTGGGCTTTGGCCACTTTCCGCTGTACCGCTTGTTTTTGATTGTGGCAACGGCGGTGGTGAGTGTGGGGCTGTGGTTGTTTCTGGAGAAGACGCGCTACGGCTTGATCATCCGTGCGGGCTCACGCGACTCGGAGATCGTGCGTGTGTTGGGCGTGGACATTGCCAAGGTGTGGTTCTTGGTGTTTGGTTTGGGCACGGCGATCGCAGGTTTGTCCGGGGTCTTGGCCGCTCCCACACGGGCTGTCAACCCTGAGATGGGGATTCCGGTGCTGGCCGAGTCGTTTGTGGTCACGGTGGTGGGGGGCATGGGCTCGCTGCCGGGGGCTGTGGTGGCTGGCCTCTTGGTGGGGGTGGTGTTCAGCCTGACCTCGCTGGTTGCGCCTGAATTTGCCGAGCTGTCAATCTTTGTGTTGATGGCGCTGGTGTTGTTGGTTAGGCCGCAAGGCTTCTTTGGCAAAGCGGGGGCGTTGGGATGAGTGATGTGTTCAAAGACAGTGTCCAGTGGGTGGCGCGTCACCGGGTTGGCGCTGTGCTGGCCTTTTTGCTGGTGTTTCCGCTGCTCATGCCTTATGAGGCATTGGCGGTCAATATCTTGATCTTTGGTCTGTATGCGGTGGGCTTTAACCTGGTATTTGGGTATACAGGCATGCTGTCGTTTGGTCATGCGGCCTTTTTAGGCGTGGGGGGCTACCTCACGGGCATCTCCATGGTTTTCTTCAACCTGCATTGGTTACCCGCCATCGTGGTGGGGGTCATCGCGGCGTTGTTGGTGGGTTTGGTGATGGGCTACATCGCCATTCGCACGCGCGGCATTTATTTTTCAATGGTGACCTTGGCCTTGGGGCAAATCGTGTACTACGCGTTCTACAAGGCGGAGAAGTGGACCGGCGGTGAAAACGGCTTTCGCGGCATCAAACCCGAAGCCATCGACATCGGGCCGGTGCATCTGGACTTTTTGAACCCCATGTCCAAGTACTACATCTTGCTTTTCTTTGTGGCCCTGGCCCTGTGGCTGGTCTCACGGGTGTTGGCCTCGCCGTTTGGTTCGGTGATCGAAGCCATCCGCGAGAACGACAAACGCACAGCTGCTTGCGGCTACGACGTGGACCGCGCCAAGTTGCTGGTGTTTGTCATTTCAGCGGGCATTTGCGGTTTGGCCGGTTCGTTGCGGGCCTTGCATCTGTCGGTGGTCCCCGTTGATTCCTTGCACTACTTGCAGTCGGGTCAAGCGGTGATGATGTGTTTGCTGGGTGGTATGGGAACTTTCTTTGGTCCGTTTGTCGGTGCAGGCGTCTTCTTGTACTTGGAGGATGTGGTGACCACGCTCACGCGATATTGGATGGCCGTTGTGGGCATCTTGTTCATGGCCTTGGTCTTGTTTTTCCCGCGCGGCATTTGGGGTACTTGGATGCACACCCTGTCCAAGCGCGGCGTGTTGAAGGGAGCGCACGCATGAGGGCCGCCGAATTTTTGGATGTGCGCAATGTCAGCCGACACTTTGGTCACTTCAAGGCCTTATCGGACGTGTCGGTGTCTTTTCCCCCCAACCAGTTGACTGCCATCATCGGCCCAAATGGCGCGGGCAAGAGCACCTTTTTCAATGTGCTGAGCGGTGCCTTGCCGCCCACCACTGGTGAGATCTTCTTTGAAGGTCAAAACATCACCGGACTGGCCCCGCATGAATACGCCCGGCGCGGCATTGCCAAGAGTTTTCAAATCACCAACGTGTTCAAGCAACTCAGCGTGCATGAGAACGTGCGGGTGGCTGCGCAAATGCGCTACAGCCGCTTTGACATCCTCACGCCGCGTCACCTGTTGCGCGAAGCGATTGACGAGGCCGATGCCTTGCTCGAACGCGTGGGGTTGATCCAGCTGCGCGACAAAACCGTGGCTGACTTGGCCCACGGCCAACAGCGCTCGCTTGAAATTGCCATGGCGCTGGCGGCCAGTCCCAAACTGTTGTTGATGGACGAACCCACGGCGGGTATGTCGCCCCAAGAGACCACAGCCATGATGGACTTGATTGTCGAATTGGCCCAGGAGCGCACCGTGATTTTGGTGGAGCACAAAATGAAATTGGTGATGGGAATTTGCGAGCGTTTGATCGTGTTGCACCACGGCGAATTTTTAGCCCAAGGCACACCCGACGATATTCGCAATAACGACGAAGTGCGTCGTGTTTATTTAGGTCAGGGTTGAAGATGACAACACCCACTCCTTTGTTGGATGTCCGTGGTTTGAATGCGTGGTACGACCGCAGCCACGTGGTGCAAGACGTGTCGTTTCATGTCGATGCAGGCGAGATCGTGACCCTCATGGGGCGTAACGGCGCGGGCAAAACGACCACCTTACGCACGCTCATGGGCCTGGTCACCAAGTGCACCGGCAGTGCTGTGTTTGCAGGCCAAGACTTGTTGACTCAAGCTGCCCATGCGCGTTTTCACGCTGGCTTTGCCTACGTGCCAGAAGACCGACGCATCGTGCCTTCTTTGACGGTGCGAGAGAACTTGCAACTGGGGCTTTTGGCGAGTCGGCGCAAGGTCGACATCGATGCGCGTATTGAAGTGATTGCTGAAACCTTCCCGCGTTTGAAAGAACGTTTGTCGCAAGAGGCCACGTCAATGTCGGGGGGGGAGCAGCAGATGCTGGCCATCGCGCGCGCCATGATGGCCGAGCCACGCATGATTTTGTTGGACGAGCCATCCGAGGGCATCATGCCCGTGTTGGTGGATGAGATGTTTGAGCTGTTTTCGGGCATGAAGGCACAAGGCATCACCATCTTGTTGGTCGAGCAAAACGTGTCTCGTGCTTTGTCGGTCTCCGACCGGGCCTATATCTTGGACCAAGGCCTGATCGTGCATGAGGGCAGTGCCCAAGCTTTGCTGGCTGACGAGGCGATTCAAAACCAATACTGCGCCGTTTAAGCGTTGCGCCTTGAACGCCCGGTCTTTGCATACTCTGTGAGCCCTAAGAGTGAACGGCCCCCTTTGGGCCGCTCGCTCTTGACGGCACCATCAAATCGGGCGAATCAGCACCTTGCTGAACTTCACAATGCCGCTGCCGTACTGCAGTGCGAGATGGCCTTTGGACAACTTGCTGTCGGTCGCATCTGCGGTGACCACGCCATTGAGTTTGACGATCAAGCGATCGCCTTTGGCAGTGATTTCCAGTTTATTCCACTGCCCGCCTGCCTTGGGCATGGGGGAGACCTTGGCCACGTCCACAATCGCCCCAGTGCCGTAAGAGGGGTCAGGACGGGTGTCCCAGATGTTGATTTCGTAGCAGTTGTCAGCGCCAATTTTTTTCGGGTCTTGGCAGCGGATGAAGATGCCGCTATTGGTTTGTGAGTCGACCCAGAACTCGGCATAGATTTCTTGGTCAGCAAAGCTCTCTTTTGTGACCAGATAGCTGGGGCCCACTTTTTGAATCAGATCGGCTTGCAACAAGCCGTCTTGGATGCGCCAGTTGCCGTCGCCCACCACGCTGTAGCCGTTGAGGTTGCTGTGGCCGTCGAACAAGGTGGTCCAGCTCTTGTCATGCGAGCTGAGGTTGGCGCAGGCGCTCAAGCTCAGGGCAGCTGTGGCTGCGGCAATTCGTCTCCAAGTGAAAGTTGGCATCGGTGGCTCCTTTTGTCGTGGGTTAAAAACTTCAGCCTGCATCCAGGCTGACGGTGGCTGCGTTGTACTCAAACAGCCAGCTGTAGCGGGCGTTGATCTTTTCAGTCGTCCATTCGCTACTCACGTAGCTTTGTGCGCCTTGTGCATCGCTGAGCAATGGGTTGTGAAAACGTTTGGCATTTTCGGTCGAACCTACCACGATTTTGGAGGTGCGCTCCAAACGCACCGCCTCGTAGCGCGACAGGGCGGTCTCGGGCTGGTCGGCAAAGCGCTCCAAGCAGCGGGCCAAGACGATGGCGTCTTCAAGAGCCATCATGGCGCCTTGGGCCAAAAATGGCAGAGTGGGGTGGCAGGCATCGCCCAGCAAGCTGATGCGACCTCGCTGCCAAGTCGCCAGGGGCGGGCGCCCCATCAACGCCCACTTGTAAGGAGTCTCGATGTGGGAGATCATCTCGTGCACATCGCTGTGCCAGCCAGCAAAATCTTGGGCGCATTCGGCCTTGCTGCCACGTTCGTTCCAAGACTCTTGCTGCCAGTCGTCGCGCTCCACAATGCCCACAAAGTTGACCAACTCGCCCCGGCGAACTGGGTAGTGCACCACATGGCGCCCTGGCCCCACCCAGTTGATGCCGATCGGGCGTTGCAGATGCGCTGACAGATCTTGGGCTCTGATCAGGCCTCGCCACGCCATGCAGCCGGTGAATACGGGCTGGTCGGCACCAAACAGGCCACGCCTTACCACCGAGTGCACGCCGTCGGCGCCAATCAGCACATCCCCTAGGGCAGACTCACCGTGCTCAAAGTGCAGGCAGACGGTTTGCCCTTCTTGCTGGATGTCTTTGACTTTGTGGTTCAGGTGCACGCAGCCTGGGCGCAGTTTGTTCAAGGCATCGACCAACACGCGGTGCATGTCGGCTCGGTGCAGCATCAAGTAGGGGTGGCCGTAGCGCTCGAGCGACTCGGCACCCAAGTCAAACAATTTCCAGGTCTGTCCAGTGCTCCACAGGCGTATCTCTTTGCCTGTGGGGTGGCAGGCCACGGCGCTGAGCTCATCCCCGATCCCTAGCTCGTCAAACAGACGCGAGCCATTGGCGCTCATTTGCACCCCCGCACCCACTTCGCCCAGCACGGCTGCTTGCTCGTACACGGCCACGTCAAAGCCTTTTTGGGCCAAAGCCAGGGCGGCCATCAGGCCCCCAATGCCTGCCCCTGCAATCAGTATGCGCATGTGGATCTCACTCGGGTTTGATGTTGCGACGGGTAACAATGGTGCGCCACTTGTTGAGGTCTTGCTCAATGGCTTGACCCAAAAATTCAGCACTTGAATTGACCGGCTCCAAGCCCCCCGCCACGATTTGTGCGCGTGTGTTGGGCTCGGTGACGACCTTGAGCAGGGCTTTCTCCAGCACGGCGGTGACTGGCGCCGGGGTGTTGGCAGGGGCCACCAAGCCAAACCAGGAGTAGGCTTCCCAGGAGGCTTTGCCCACCAACTCGCCCATGGTGGGGATGTCTGGCAAACCCGGGTAGCGCTTGGCACCGGCGACGGCATAGGTATTGACCTTGCCGGCCTTGATCTGTGGCGTCATGAACTGGGCGGTTTCAAAAATCAAATCGACTTGACCGCCAAGCAAATCGTTGAGCGCCGGGGCCCCCCCACGGTAGGGAATGTGCACCAAGCTCACGCCCGTCATTTCTTGAAACAGCTCTCCCGCCAAATGGCCAATCGAGCCCGTGCCTGCTGTGGCGTAGCTCAAGCGGTTGGTTTTGGCATAGGCCAGCAACTCGGGCATGGTTTTGGCGGGCAAGCCAGCACGCCCGGCCAGCATCATCGGTCCGCGCACCACCATGCCAATGGGTTGAAATGATTTGACTGGGTCGTAGTTGAGGCTAGGGTATAGCGCGGGGGCCACCACCAAGCTGCTGGTGCCGCCCCACAGCAAGGTGTAGCCGTCGGCGGGGGCGCGCGCCACAAAGCTCGAACCCACGGTGCCCGCGGCACCGGCGCGGTTGTCAATCACCACCGGTTGTCCCAGCACCTGAGACAGCTCTTTGCCGATCAGGCGGGCGTTGGCATCGGTGGGGCCGCCAGCTGCAAAGGGCACCACGATGGTGATGGCTTTGCTTGGAAAAGTCTCGGCCACGGCGGCGCTGCACAGGCACAGGCAGCCAGCCAAGAGCAGCAAAGCGCGGCGAACATGGAACACAGGGTGAGACTGAACGGCGTGCAAGCAAGGCATGGGGGAAGACTCCAGCATTGTGAGATGTACCCCAAGGATACAAAAACTACATTGGACGATGTTTCTTTTTCAGTCTGCGCAAAACTAATTTTCAGCCCAAGCGTTGACGCTTGGCGGGACTGCTTCTAGAGTCTGCGCCATTCAATCTAAAGGACTGGTCATGACACACGAGATGGAACAACAACTTCGAATTCGCCAACTGGTGGAGAACTGGGCCGTATGGCGCGATGCAGGCATGTGGGAGCGGTTTCGCACCGTGTGGCATGACGACGGCGTGATGATGGCGACTTGGTTTCAGGGGCCGTTTGAGGAGTTCATTCGTGTCACCATCGAGGGCTGGAACAAAGGCGTGAGCATCCTGCACTTTTTGGGCGGCTCTTCCATTGACGTGCAGGGCACGCGTGCGATCGCACAAACCAAGATGACCATCTCCCAGCGCGGCTTGATCGAGGGCGTGTTGTGCGACGTGGTGTGTACGGGTCGTTTTTATGACTTTTTTGAAGAACGCAACGGTCAATGGGGCTTGGTGCACCGCCAGCCGATTTATGAAAAAGACCGTGTTGACCCTGTCGACTCGGCCGCCACCTTGCACATCGACCAAGCCGCTTTGGCCAACTTCCCAGAGGGTTACCGCCACTTGGCCTATATCCAAACCCGCATTGGTTACACCGTCAAGATGGACATGCCCATGCTCAAGGGCGAGGGGGTGCAAGACCTGTACCGCCGTGGCGCCGATTGGTTGGCTGGTAAGCCCCTGGAGCGTTGATCATGGCGCACCCACGCCGCACCCAACTCAAACTCTTGGGCGCCCTTTGGGCGGGGGCCTTGCCCTTGAGCGGTTTGACCCAAGACGCTTACCCCAACCGTGCCATCCGCGTCATCGTGCCGCAGCCGCCCGGGGGGGGATTTGACTTTGTGGCTCGCGTGCTCGCCGACAAGTTGGGGCAAGTCTTCAAGCCAGGCGTGGTGGTGGAAAACCGCACGGGCTCTGGCACGTTGGTGGGCACCGATTTGGCTGCCAAAGCGCCTGCCGATGGCTACACCTTGCTGATGGGCTCGGTCTCCAACCTGGTGCTCAATGCGGGTTTGTACAAAAACCTGAGCTACGACCCGGTGAAAGACTTTGAGCCGATTGCCCTGGCCGTCTCCTACAGCTACACCTTGGTGGCCCGCAAAGACTTGCCGTTTGCCAACCTAGGCGAACTGGTGGCCTATGCCAAAGCCAATCCCAACAAAGTGAGCTACGCCTCGGCGGGCAATGGTTCAGGCCAGCACATCTTGGCGGCCGCTTTGTGGCATTTGGCGGGCGTGCAGCTCACCCATGTGCCCTATCGGGGCGCACAACCCGCTTATACCGACTTGATCGGTGGACGTGTGGATGTGTTTTTTGACCTCTCACCCACAGCACGCACACACGTGGATGCGGGCAGCCTCAAGGCCTTGGCTGTCTCGAGCGCCAACCGCTCACCCATGCACCCCACGGTGCCCACTCTGCGCGAAACCGCAGTCGCGCCACTGGAGCTGGAGTCCTGGTTTGGTTACTTCGCCCCCGCGCGCACGCCTGGCGCTGAGCTCAACCGCTTGCGCACTGAACTGCGCAAGGTCATCACCTCGCCCGAAGTGATGGAGCGCCTTGAAAAGGCGGGCGGCAAACCCTTGGCGTTGGTGGGCGAAGAGGCCAAAGCCGTGTTGCGGCGCGATCTGGACCGATGGGTGCCCTTGATCAAGGCAGCAGGCATTCAACCCGAGTGAGTGATTGAGCACGATGTGGCCGACGGCGTTCTGTCATCGCAAGGACAGCCAGGTCCTGGATTCACCCGCGAGTTGACATCGGCCCTCTGGTGCGTGCAACGCGCCAAGGGCTTGCTCAAAACCCCTGATGCCCCGTCCACTTGCGCTCGTAGCCGTGGCGCTCAAACTCTTCCACCATGAAGTCGATGAAGCTGCGCACCTTGGCTGAGAGGTGCTTGCGGCTGGGGTAGGCCAGGTTGATGTGCAGCCGCGGCAAGTCCCAGTCGTCCAAGACGGGGACCAATCGCCCAGCCACGATGTCTTCGAACACGATGTAGGTGGGTTGCACCAAGATGCCCGTTCCTTCCAGCGCGGCAGCACGCAAGATTTGCCCGTCGTTGGACTCCAGCAGTCCCTGGGCCGGTACCACCACCGAGGCGTCAGCTTGTGTGAAGCGCAATTCATTGGGGTTGTTGGCATGCAAGTACACCAGCAGTTGGTGAGCAGACAAGTCGCTGGGGTGCTGTGGCGAGCCCATGCGAGCCAAGTATTTGGGCGACGCCACCAAAATGCGCCGCGTAGTGGCCAAGCGGCGGATGGTGATGTTGCTGTCGGGCTCCATTTCACGCGTGCGCACGGCCACGTCGATGCCGTTGTCGATCAAATCCAAATACCGGTTCGAAGCCTCGATGTGCACCTTGACCTTGGGGTAGCGTTGGGTGTACTCGCCAATGCGCGGGGCAATGAGCTGCATGGCAAATGACAGCGAGGCGCTGATGCGCAGGGTGCCGCTGGGGTCGAGTGTGGCCGAGTTGACCTCGGACTCGGCATCTGCCAAGTCGTTGAGGATGACGCGTGCACGGCTGAAAAAAGCCTGGCCTTCGCCCGTAGGGTAAAGCCGGCGGGTGTTGCGCTCCACCAATCTCACAGCCAGCCGCGTCTCGAGCGAGGCCAGGTGGCGGCTGGCGGCTGCGTTGGACAGGTCCAAGGCCAGCGCGGCTTTGCTGAGGCTACCGGTTTCCACCACGCGGACAAACAGTTCTAATTCTTTGAGGCGATCCATGTATCTTTCCGCTGGCCGGAACAATGATTTTCTATTTTGGGTCTTTCAATCGTCTGCTGCAAATCTTAAAGTCGCCGACACGTCATCACCCAAGGACACACGACATGCGTAATTTGAACCAAGACACCATCACCCAAGCCGTGATCGCGCGCTTTGCCAACACCCCTGACCCACGTCTGAAAGAAATCATCAACAGCTTGGTGCAGCACCTGCATGCGTTTGCGCGCGAGGTGCGCCTGACCGAGAAAGAGTGGGAGCAGGGCATCGACTTCTTGACCCGGGTGGGCCAAAAGTGCGACGACAAGCGCCAAGAGTTCATCTTGCTCTCGGACACCTTGGGCCTGTCAATGTTGACGGTCGCGATGAACAATGACAAGCCCGAGGGCTGCACCGAAGCCACGGTGGTGGGGCCATTTCACGTGGAAGACGCGCCGCATTACGAACATGGCGACGACGTGGGCAACGGCGCCGTCGGTCAGCCTTGCTTGGTGCGCGGCACAGTGCGCGGTTTGGACGGTAAGACCATCGCTGGCGCCTCGATGGAGGTGTGGCAAGCCGATGCCAATGGTTTGTATGACGTGCAACTGCCTGATTACGCGCATGCCTCAGCGCGTGGCATTTTGAAGTCGGGCCCCAACGGCGAATTCCACTTTCGCTCCATCTTGGCCGAGTCATATCCGATCCCGCATGACGGGCCGGTGGGTGAGATGCTGATTGCCACCAAGCGTCACCCCTGGCGTCCTGCGCATTTGCATTTCATGATCGTGGCCGAGGGCTATGAAACCTTGACCACCCATGTGTTTCGCAACGACGACCAGTACCTTGACTCAGATGCCGTGTTTGGCGTGCGCCAATCCTTGGTGACGGATTGGACGCAGCAACCCGATGGGACTTGGTTGGTCGACTACGACTTTGTCTTGAACCCCGTGGCGGCTTAGGCCGAGACGCCAGCCAACGGAGCTCCGATGATCTTCACTTTCTTTTTGATCGACAAGCCCGAGAGCGCGGCCCTGCGCACCGAGCTTCGCCCAGTGCACAAGGCGTACTTGGCTCAAGTGGCCGATCGCATCGCGTTTGCCGGTCCCCTCACACACGACGACGGCCACACCATGTTGGGCAGTTTGCTCGCGATTGACTTTGAGTCGCGCGACCAGGCCCATGCTTGGCTGGCTCAAGAGCCCTTCACCCAGGCTGGTTTGTACGCGCGCACCGAGGTGCAAGCGTTTGTCAACCTGTGGCCGCAGAGAGCTGGCTTTGCGCCGGCAGCCGATTGAAAGGCCTGCCAGTGATCAAACACATCGTGATGTGGGATGTGCAGGGCGACACGCCCGAGCGCAAACACACCAACCGCCAACTCATCAAGACTGAGTTTGAGGCGCTCAAGGGGCACATTCCTGGGCTGTTGGCGCTGGAGGTGGGCATTGACCACAGCCACGTCGACTATGCTTGCGATGTGGTGCTCTACACTGAGTTCGATTCGCAAGAGTCGTTGGATGCCTATGCATCTCACCCGGCGCACTTGCGCGTGAAGCAAACCCTGGGGTCGGTGCGTATCGCCCGCCACCAAGTGGATTTTGTGAGCTCAGTGGCTGCCTGATTTTTTCTGTTTTTTATCTTTTCTTGAGGCTTTCATGACCATTTCTAAAGACGCCATCGACCAACTGTTTACCAACGCACGCACGGCCAACGGGTTCATTGACAAACCCGTGCCTTTGAGCCTGCTCAAAGAGGTGTACGAGATCGCCAAGATGGGCCCCACCTCCATGAACACCCAGCCCACCCGCTATGTGTTTTTGACCACGCCTGAGGCCAAAGCACGTTTGTTGCCAGCCTTGTCGCCCGGCAACTTGGACAAAACCAATCAGGCTCCCGTGACAGTGATCGTGGCCAACGACACCCAGTTCTTTGAGCACATGCCCGTGGTGTTCCCCAACAAACCCGATGCCAAAGAGATGTTCGCGGGCAACGCCGCCTTGGCAGCGGGTACCGCCACCCGCAACGCCACCCTGGGTAGCGCGTACTTCATGATCGCAGCTCGCGCGCTGGGCTTGGACTGTGGCGCGATGAGTGGTTTTGACGCGGCCAAAGTCAATGCCGAGTTTTTCCCCGACGGACGCTTGCAAGCCAACTACCTGATCAATCTGGGTTACATGGACACCACCAAGTTGTTTGGTCGCAACCCACGCTTGACGTTCGAGCAAGCCACCCAAGTTCTGTAATTGACAGATCCCATGACCACCCGCTCTCGTGCCGCCTTGATTCCTCGCGCTTTGGCGCGTGGTGTCTCGGTTCTTGTGTTGGCGGGTATGGCGCTGGCCACAGCGCTGGCAGCCGAGCCGTCCTATCCCAGCAAACCCATCCGCTTGTTGTTGGGTTTTTCGGCTGGAGGTGGCTCAGACATCGTGGCGCGCTTGGTGGCTAAGCCCCTGGGGGAACGCCTGGGTCAAAACGTGGTGGTCGACAACAAGCCCGGTGCCGGGGGCAACATTGCCTCCGACATGCTGGTGCGATCGGCCCCCGATGGCTACACCCTGATCTTGTTGCCCAGCGGTCACGCCAGCAGTGCTGCCATGAAAAAGAGTTTGCCGTTTGACCCGGTGAAAGACTTTGCTTGGGTGAGCACCGTCACCACCTACCCGCTGGCGCTCACGGTGATGCCGGGCTCGCCCATCACCTCGTTTGCCGACTTCGTCAGACGCGCCAAAGCTGAACCTAACAAATACACCTATTCCTCTGCGGGGGTGGGCACGGCCATGCACTTGGTGGCCGAATGGGCGTTCAGTGAAGCAGGTGTGCAGGTCACGCACATCCCCTTCAAAGGCGGTACCGCACCCATGACCGAGTTGCTGGCAGGACGTGTGGATGTGATGATTGACACCATGACGCTCACAGCCTCGCTGCTCAAAGACCAGCGCGTGCGCGCGATCGGGGTGACCTCGCCCGTTGGCGCGAGCCCCTTGACTGGCGTGCCCACGGTGGCTGACACCTTGCCTCGGGTGGTGTTTGAGTCCTGGCTGGGGATTGCCGCGCCGCAGGGTACGCCGCCCGGCATCATTGAGCGTTTGAACAAAGAACTTCGCGCTGTGTTGGCGCAAGACGATGTGCGTCAAAAGCTGATCGACTTTGGCGGCAGCCCGCGCGCCAGCAGCCCCGAGGAGTTTCGCCAGCGCGTCGAGCGCGATATCGGCAACCTCAAAAAAGTGGTGGCCGATCGCCGCATTGATCTGGAGTGAGGGGCTGCGGCGTTTAAAACGCGCAAGGGCACTCCATGCGCCATGAGCCGGCATCTCCAATGATCAAAGGATGCTGGTGTCCGGCTTGGGCCGATCGGTTGGGCATGGGCGCCTCCATGCCGGCGCGCTTGTAGTAGCGGCCATAGTCTTTCATGGGTAACCAATCTTGGTTGATCGGTGGCGCGGCTTGGGCCAAGGCTTCATAAGCACCTGTCGCATACACCACGTTGCCCCCCACCATGGTGAGCACCGACTCGAGGTTCTTGATCTCGTCGACTGGCATGTTGAAGTAGTCGCCCGATAAAAACACCAGGTCGGCGAATTTGCCAACTTCGAGCGTGCCCTTTTTGTTTTCCTCGTTGGACATCCAAGCGCCGCCAGAGGTGAACAGGCGCAAGGCCTCGGTGCGCTCCAGCAGGTTGTGGTCGCCTTGGAGCTTGGCACCGCCTAGTGTCTTGCCTGTGATCAACCAGTGCACGCCCACCCAGGGGTTGTAGCTGGTGGCGCGGTTGCCATCCGTGCCTGCGGCCAGGGGGATGCCCATGTCGCGAATGCGCTGGATCGGAGGGGCATTGGCCGAGACTTGTGGGCCATAGCGCTTGAGGAAGGCCTCGCCGTCCAAGGACATGCGGTTTTGGATGTTGATGCTGCCGCCCAGGGCCGCCACACGCTCCAAGGTTTGGGGGGAGAGCGTTTCGCAGTGGTCCAATCCCCAGCGCAAGCCCGTGAGGGGCACTTCGCGGTGCACTTGTTCCAGCACGCCCAAGATGCGCTGCGCCGTGGCGTCAAAGCTCGCGTGCATGCGAAACGGCCAGCGTTGAGCGGCCAAGAATTTGCCCACCGCCGTGAGTTGGCTCTCCATCACCGCCGGAATGGTGGGCGGCGCCTTGTCAAAGTTGGTCACGTCACCCGCAGCCCAGACGATGTACTCACCCGCGCCCAGCATGCGGAAGTAGTCGTCGCCTTGGCCCACTTGGACCATCTTGCTCCAGGCCTGGTAGTTGTCAATTTCTTTGCCGCCGGCTTGCGCAAACAGCTCGTAGCCGATGCGCATGGTCATTTTTTTGTCGCGTGCCAGCTGGGCAATGGCAGCGTAGTTGTCGGGGTAGTTTTGACCCCCACCACCCGCGTCGATCACGCTGGTCAGACCCAGTCGGTTGTTCTCGCGCATGAAATGCTGGGTCGACAAAATTTGGTCATCGGGGGACAAGCGTGGAATCTTCAGCCACGTGTTGACCAAAGCGGGCAGACCGATGGTGGCCACCAGCAAGCCGGTGGGGTTGCCCGCACCATCGCGCTCAATTTGGCCGCCAAAGGGGTTGGGCGTGTCTTTGTTCCAGCCCAGCACGCGCAAGCCGGCGCGGTTGATCCAGGCGCGGTCGTACAAGTGCATGATCATGGCCGGCGTGTCGCCGGTGGCGGCGTTGATTTCGTCCAGGGTGGGAAAGCGTTTTTCGGCAAACTGCGCCCAGGTCCAGCCACCAATCACCTGCACCCAATGGGGTGAGGGCGTGCGTTGCGCTTGGATGCGCAAGATTTCTAAGCCATGGCTGAGCGAGGACAACCCGTCCCAGCGCACCTCCATCGAGTAGGTCAAGCCGCCGCGAATGAAGTGGGTGTGGGCGTCGTTCAAGCCCGGCACGATGGTGCGTTTTTGGGCATCGATGATGCGGGTGTTGGGGCCTTTGTGGCGCATCACCTCGTCATCGCTGCCAATGGCCAAAATTTTGCCCTCGGCAACAGCGATGGCGCTGGCCGAAGCTTGTTTGGGGTTGAGGGTGGCGATGCGTGCGTTGAAGATGAGGGTCTCAGCCTCGGGTGCAGGCGCCCACAAGGTGGCGCACCCGCTGATCGAGGACAAACTGCCCACTGCCACGCCCCCGCCAATCAGGTCGCGTAAAAACTGGCGTCGTCCGAAGTAGCTTTGCGCGTTCTCTGAAGGGGTTTGGCAGGCGAGGTCGGTGCAGTCGGGTTGCAAGCAAATCATGAGGCGTCTCCAAGTTTTGCCGCGCATCATGGCTGGCCGTGCGCCATGAGCCTGACACGTTGGTGACTGGTTTGGGGCTGTCACCTAGGTACATACCCAAAGGGAAAACGCTGAGGTGCTAGCGCGCGATCGTCATTAGCATGGCAGAAGTTTTTGTAGAAACCTCATTCCTCCCAGGAGACGCCATGCCCAATTACTCCCTCAATGTCGACGGAGCCTCACACACGGTTCAAGCTGAGGCGGACGAACCGTTGCTGTACGCATTGACCGACAAACTCAAACTCAAAGGCCCCAAGTTCGGTTGTGGTTTGGCGCAGTGCGGCACCTGCACCGTGTTGGTAGACGGCAAACCCACGCGTTCGTGTGTCACGCCCACCAGCGTGGCGGTGGGCAAGTCCATTCGCACCCTGGACGGTTTGTCGAAAAACGGTCAATTGCACCCAGTGCAAGAGGCCTTTGTGCATGAGCAAGCGGCCCAGTGCGGCTATTGCTCCAATGGCTGGATCATGAACAGCGTGGCTTTGCTGGAGAAAACACCCAAGCCCACCCAGGCCCAGATCAAACAAGCCTTTGCCAATGTGCAATGCCGCTGTGGTACCCAAATTGCCATCATGCGTGCGGTCAAACGCGCCAGCGACACCATGACCCCTAACGCCAAAGCCTGAAGGAGCCACCATGAACACACCCAAGCTTTCTCGTCGTGAATTCATCCAAACTCAAGGCGCTCTCATCGTGGGCGCCAGTGGATCTGTCTTTGTGGGCGATGCCCTGGCTCAAGCCGCAGCCCCGGTGGTGATTGGTCCACAACCCACCGCCCTGGACACCTGGATTCGCATTGCCACCAACGGGCATGTGACGGCCAACTTTGGCAAGATGGATTGCGGCCAAGGCCTTGACACCGCCATCGCGCAGATCGTGGCCGAAGAGCTCGATGTCTCGATGGACTCGGTCACCGTGGTGATGGGCGACACCCGACTCACGCCCAACCAAGGCGGGGGCAGCGGCAGCACGGGTTTGCGCATGGGCTCGAACCCGCTGCGCAATGCGGCTGCTGAAGCCCGTCGCCTATTGGTTGAAGCCGCGTCGGCCCGTTTGGGTGTGGCTGCCAGCGAACTGGCCACCGACAACGGGCGCGTGTTCGTCAAAACCAACCCCTCGCAAAGCGTGAGCTACGCCGACTTGATTGGCGGCAAAGACTTTGGCGCTTCCATGAAATGGAACAACGCCATTGGCAACGGCATGAACGCCCAAGGCATGGCCAAGCCCAAAGACGTTTCACAGTACAAAGTCGTAGGTCAAGGCATCAAGCGCAAAGACATTGCGGACAAGGTTGGCGCGAAAGAGCACTACACCGCTCACATCCGCCCCGAGAACCTCTTGCACGCCCGTGCGGTTCGTCCTCCCGTGGCCGGCGCAGTCCCCGTGTCGGTGGATGCCGCCTCGATTGCAGATATTCCCGGCGCCAAGCACTTTGTCAAAGGCGGCTTTGTGGCCGTGTTGGCTGAGACCGAGTGGAATGCCGTGCGTGCATCGCGCCAACTCAAGGTCACCTGGTCAGATGTGAAAGGCCCCTTGGGGGCAGGAGAAACCAACGTGTTCGAGCACATCCGCTCGGCTCCTGTCACCGCGTCCAATGCCATTCCCATCTTTGGCGGTAAAAAAGACTACGACCCCAAACCGACTTTGGCCGCTTTGGCTGCATCCAAGCGCGTGATTGAGGCTGAGTATGAGTGCTCTTTTCAATCACATGCGCGTATTTCACCCTCCTGTGGCGTGGTCGATGTCAAAGGCGACCAAGTGCAAATTTGGGCCGATGTGCAAAAGCCGCATTACTTGCGTGAAGGCATTGCCAAGTTCTTAGGCTTGCCCGAGGCCAATGTGCAAGTCAAGTGGATGCACGGCGCTGGCTCCTATGGACGCAGCGACGCGGATGAGGCGCCTTATGAGGCCGCGCTCTTGTCCAAAGAGTTTGGTCGCCCCGTGCGCATGCAATGGTCGCGCGCCGAGGGCATGGCCTGGGACCCCAAGGCGCCAGCTGCGGTGGTCACTTTGAAAGCGGGGTTGGACGACGCCAACAACGTCACCGGCTGGTTGTTCAAAGTCAAGGGCTTCAACGGCTGGGATGTCAAGTTCAACGCCGAGAGCCCAGAGCACACTCTGGTGGGCATGCAAACCGGGCATAAAAAATGGTCGGCCTACAACTTCAACGTACCTGAGGAAAGCTACAAGTTCAACAACCATGTGCACTGGTGGGAAACCATCCCGCCCTACATGGAGCAGGCCTCGCCCATGCGCACCGCCCACATGCGTGCGCCCCAAGAAATGCAAACCCGTTTTGGTCAAGAGTGTTTCATGGACGAAGTGGCACACGCCACAGGCATGGATCCGGTGGCATTTCGCTTAAAGCACATGCAAGACCCACGTGAGGCCGATGTGGTCAAAGCGGCCACCGAGAAGCTGGGCTGGGCGCCCCGCACCCAGCCTCGTGGCAAGTCCAACGCCAAGGTCATGACTGGTCGAGGCATGGCTTTGCATGCCGGTTATGGCTCGTATGCAGCTGTGGCGTGCGAAGTGGAGGTGCACCGCGACACCGGCCGTGTGTGGGTCAAGCGCTTGGTGATTGCCAACGATTGCGGCTTGATCGTCAACCCGATTGGCGTGCGCGCAGCGATGGAGGGGCAAATCATGCAAGGCATCAGCCGTGCGTTGTACGAAGAAGTGCACTTTGACGCCGAGCGCGTCAACAGCGTGGACTGGAACAGCTACCGCATTGCCAACCTAGATGACATTCCGGGTCAGGTGGAGATCGTGTTGCTCAACCGTCCCGACAAGCCGATTGGGGGTGCCGGAGAGCCTGCCATCGTGTGCTTCCCAGCAGCCATCGCCAATGCCGTGTTTGATGCCACGGGCGTGCGCATTCGCCGCTACCCCTTGGCGCCCGCTCGCGTCAAGCAAGCACTGACCACCTGAGGGGCGGGCCACCATGTTCACCTCGATGCTTCGTCGCAGCTGGTGGCTCACTTGTCTGTGCCTGGCTTGGTGCGCCCCCTGGGCAGCCCAAGCGCAAGACAGATACCCTAGTAAGACAGTGACCTTGGTGGTGCCACAAACCGCGGGCGGCGCCAACGACGCCATTGCCCGCGTGTTGGCGCAAAAGCTCAGCGAGCAATGGGGTCAGCCCGTTGTGGTGGAAAACCGCCCGGGCGCGGGCGGCAACGTAGGCACGGCCTGGGTTGCCAAAGCCAAAAACGACGGCTACACCTTGCTGGTCAATGCTGACAGTGCCCAAGTCATCAACCCGTTTCTGTATCAGCGCACCGGTTTTGACCCGGTGAAGGACTTCGACCCCGTGGCCCCTTTGGCCAAGGCCGGTTATGTGTTGGTGGCCAACCCAGCACTGCCTGCCAACAACGTGGCCGAACTGATTGCCTTGTCCAAGTCCAAGCCCGAGCCCCTGGCCATCGCGTCAGCGGGCAACGGCACTTTGAACCACTTGATTGGCGAGATGCTGCAAAAAGCCACCGCCATCCAGTTGCAGCACATCCCCTACAAAGGCGCTGCCATGGCCGCCACCGATGTGGTGGGCGGTCAAGTGCCCTTGTCGGTGCAAAGCATGCCCTCATCCATTGCCTTCATCCGTTCGGGCAAGCTCAAGGTGTTGGGAGTTGTCAATGAAAAGCGCTTGGCTGCATTGCCCGACGCCCCCACGATTGGAGAGACCGTCAAGGGTTTTGGTGCCACGCCCTGGTACGGCATGTTTGCACCCGCGGGCACGCCCAAACACATCCTGGCGCAAATTCAAGATGAGGTGGGCAAAGCCCTTGACACCAAGGAAACCCAAGACAAGTTGGCGACTCTGGGCTGTGAGCCTTTCAAAGGCACGGCCGATCAACTGGCTATCATCGTGCGCGACGACTTGCAGCGCTGGTCGCGCATCGTCAAAGATTCGGGTGCGAAGGTTGATTAGCCACTTGCGAGAACACATGAACACACGACAGTTTTTGGCGGCACTTTTGGGTGCCGCTTCTTTTTGGGGGGGCTGGGTTGCATCAGCGGCCGAGCCTTTTGCGACGCGCCCCGTCAAGTTATTGATCGGCTTTGCGCCGGGCGGCAGCTCCGACACGGTGGCACGCATCATGGCGCCTCGCATGGGCGAGTTGCTCAAGCAGTCGGTGGTGATTGAAAACCGCCCAGGTGCAGGCGGCAACATCGCCTCGGAGCAATTGGTCAAGGCCCCCGCTGACGGTTACACCATCATGCTGGGCACCATTGGTTCATTGGCGGTGAACCAGCACATCAACAAGCTCAGCTACAACCCCGTCACTGACATGCAGGCTTTGAGCATGGCCATCGTGTTTCCTAACGTTTTGGTGGTCAATGCCAACAGCGACATTCGCTCGCTTGACGACTATGTGCGCCAAGGCAAAGCCGAGCGCTCGCGCGTGTCCTTTGGCTCTTCGGGCATTGGCAGTGCAGGGCACTTGGCCGGTGAGTTGTTCAAGGCCACGGCCAACCTCAACAACCAGCATGTGGCTTACAGGGGGGGCGCACCTGCCATGAATGATTTGTTAGGCGGGGTGCTGCCCTCGATCTTCTCCAGCCCCACCGATGCCATGCAGTTCATCCAAAACGGCAAGCTGCGCCCGCTGGCCGTGACCAGTGCCAAACGCATGGACGTGTTGCCCAATGTGCCCACCATTGCCGAGTTGGGCTATGCTGGGTTTGAGGCCGTTAACTGGTACGCCTTCACCGCACCTTTGCGCACCCCCCCAGAGGTGGTCAAGCGTTTGAACGAGGTGATCACCGCCACCTTGAACGATCCGCATGTGGCCGCGCAGCTGCGCAAAATGGGATTGGTTCCTACACCCACCTCCCCCGAAGACGCAGCGCGCTACATGCGCTTGGAGAGCGAGAAGTGGGGCGCAATTGTGCGCAGTGCAGGCATTCACGGAGATTGATATGAGCGCCACGATGGCTGAAAAAATACTGGCCCAACGTTCGGGCCAAACCCAGGTGCACGCGGGCGACATCGTCGTGGCGCACGTGGATTACGCGATGGTGCACGACGCCCGCGCGCCCAACGCCATTCGCATGGTTGAGAAGATGCACGCCAAGTTGCCCTTTGCCTCCAAGACCGCATGGGTGCTGGACCATTACTCTCCACCGCCAACGTTAGAGGCAGCGCAAGGCCACAGTGCCATGCGCCGTTTTGCCAAAGAGCACGGCAGCCAGCTCTACGACATTGGTGAGGGCATATGCCACCAGGTGTTGCCCGAAGGTGGCCACCTGACCTGTGGTGACTTGGTGGTGGGCACCGACACCCACTCGGTCACCTATGGCGCATTCAACGCGTTTGGCACCGGCATTGAAGGCACCGACGTGAGCGCTGTGATGGCCACCGGCAAAGTGTGGCTGCGTGTGCCCGAGTCGGTGCGCGTCACCCTCAACGGGCGTTTGCAACCCGGTGTCTGGGCCAAAGACCTCACGCTGTACATGTTGGGTCGCTTTGGAGCGGAGGGCTTGAACTACCGCGCCATCGAGTACGTGGGCTCGGCCGTGAGCGCGATGGAAATTGACGACCGCATGACCCTGGCCAACCACGCCGCCGAACTCGGCGCCAAGGCTGCGCTTCTTGAAGCCGATGACAAAACCTTCGCTTGGTTGGCGGCGCACGGTGCGCGTGCACCTCAGCCTGTGTTGGCCGATGCCGACGCGGTGTATGCCGATCGCTTGGACATTGACGCCTCGCAGCTCGCGCCGCAAGTAGCGCGCAAGCATGCGGTGGACGACGTGGTGGCGGCCCAAGAGGTGATTGGTCAAAAAATCAACTTCGCCTTGATTGGCACCTGCACCAACGGACGCTTGGATGACATGCGCCAAGCCGCTGCCATTTTGAAAGGCCGTCGTTTGGCCTCGGGCGTGCGCATGATCATCACCCCAGCATCGCGCCAAATCTACTTGGCAGCTTTGCGTGAAGGCCTGATCGAAACTTTGACCGAAGCCGGCGCGTCCGTAGAGGCCGCAGGCTGTGGCACCTGCGTGGGCATCACCAACCATTTGATCCCGGGCGACCGCGAGGTGGTGATCTCCACGGCCAACCGTAACTTCCAAGGCCGCTTGGGTAATCACGAGGCCGAGATCTGGCTGGGCTCGGCGGCCACCGTGGCCGCATCTGCCTTGACCGGGCGCATCACCGATCCGCGCACCGTCGAAGGCGGGCAATGGGAGGCCAGCCATGTCTGAGCAGTTGATTCAAACCACCGCCTGGGTGCTGGGAGATGATGTCAACACCGACCTCAATTGCTCGGGCAAATACCTGCCAGGCAAAGACGAGGCCTACATCGCGGCCCACGCCTTTGAAGCCCTCGATCCGAGTTTTGTGCAACGCTTCAAGTCGGGCGACATCATCGTGGCGGGCACCCACTTTGGCATCAACTCCTCACGCGAGCAGGCGGTGCACATCTTGCGTCGCATGGGCGTGGCGGCCATCGTGGCACCGTCCTTTGGGCGTCAGTTTTTCCGCAACGCCATCAACAACGGACTGTTGGTGTTGGAGTGCGACACCCGCGGTTGGCCCAACGGCTCCTCAGTGCGCTTGGACCTGCAAGTCCACACCTTTGAAGTCCTCTCCAGCGACGCCTCTCAGGCGCCTATCGTGCGTAGTTTCAGGGCATTACCCGACGCCATCTTGGCCATCTTGCGCGAGGGCGGCTTGATTCCATTCTTGAAAAAATACCCCAATTGGGAAGTCCCCGCATGAGCAGCACCTCTCGCACCTTAGGCCGCGTTGCGCGCATTCGACAAGCCTTTCAAGAGCGCTTAGGCAGCGTCAAACAGCGCGCTTTGGTCGCCCCCGGCATCTACGACGGCTATGGCGCGCGACTGGTGGCCCAAGCCGGATTTGAAGCCGCTTATATGACGGGCAACGGCGTGTCGGCCTGTTTGCTGGGGCGCCCCGATGTGGGGCTGATTGATTTGACACAAATGGCCAACCACGCCCGCAACGTCGCGGCTTGCATGGATTTGCCGCTGATTTGTGACGCCGACACCGGCTATGGCGGTATCGTGGCTTTGCAGCGCACGGTGGCCGAGTTTGAGGCCGCAGGTGTGGCGGCTATTCACATCGAAGACCAATGCTCGCCCAAGCGTTGCGCCCAGTTGCCTGGCGCGCGCACGGTGCTGCCGTTTGACGAGGCTGTGGCCAAAATTGCCGCCGCCGTTGCCGCGCGCCATGACCCTGACTTCATGGTGATTGGGCGCACCGACAGCGCAGCCTCGATGGGCTTGGACGAGGCCATTCGCCGCGCCCAAGCTTTTGCACAGGCAGGAGCCGGGGCCGTGTTTGTCGAGCTCAAAGGGCACGCGGGCATCTTGGCCGACATTGGCCGCGTTGCAGATCTCGTGCCCGTGCCCTGTGTGGTCAACATCGACGCCGGGGGCGCACTGGCCGACCTGAGGTCCGAGCACTTGCACACCCACGGCATTGGCGTGGCGATCTACCCTGGCATGATTCGCAACGCCGTGGGTTTTGCCATGCGCGAAGCCTTGGGGCTCCTCCAGCGCGACGGCAGCACCGCCCAGGTGCGCCCTCGCATGCTGTCTTCGCGCGAGTACAACGACGTGTTGGGCTTGCCCGATGTAGAGGCGTGGGAACAGCGCTTCGACCTTTAATGCGAAAGGTTGTTGCACAACTTCACTTGAAATTAACGTTCAAGCCCCACAATTAACCCTCCTGCAGCCCAAGGCTGTGTTGATATTGAGAGGGTCAATCCATGAAGTTGAATGTTCCTAGTTTCTTAAAACCCGTTTTGATGGGGCTTTTGTTGACAGTCTCGGCCTTGGCCATGGCATTGCCAACCCCCAAAGACATTGAAGCGGCCGTGCGTGAGGGCCACATGGCGCAAGCCGAGTCGATGCTGCGCGAAGTGATCCAAGAAAAGCCCCAAAGCGCCAAAGCCCACTACGAGCTCGGCCAAGTGCTGGCGCGCGAGGCCCGCTACCCGGAGGCCTTGACTGAACTCAAGCAAGCCAAAACCATCGACCCCACGTTGAAGTTTGCTGGCAGTGACGCCCAGTTCAATTCGGTCTTTGACAAGGTGAGCGCCGCAGCAACGCCAGCCGTCACGCACAGTGCCCCGGCACACACCTCGGTGCAAGCCGCGCCGGCGCCACAAGCCCCAGCAACCAGTGGCAGTTCTTCCATGAGCTACATCTGGATTGCCATCGCCTTGGTGGTGGTGGTGGCTTGGCTGGCCCGCCGCTTCGTGGCCAACAACCCGCCCAATGGTGGCGTCATGCAAGCCCCCATGCAGCCCGCCATGCAGCCTGCCCGCGGCTTTGGTGCGCAATTCACGCCCAACCAGCCCGGCTACGCGCCCCAAGCTTATGCACCTCAAGCGCCCAGCGGCGGCTCCACCATGACCGGTGCAGTGGTGGGGGGATTGGCCGGCGTAGCGGCGGGCTATGCCTTGTCCAAAGCCTTGGAAGGTGAACACCACAGTACCAATTCGCCGGCAGTCGAGCCCAACAACGCCAACGGCGGCTATGTGCCTTTTGATGCGCCTGCGCGCCCTGATTTGGGCAGTTTTGACGCTGGCTCTGGCAGTGGTTGGGATGACAACGGCAGCAGCGACTCTGGCGGTGGAGACGACAGCTGGTAATGGCGGTCAATGCTTTGAGGCGTGGCCGCCTGTTGTGCATCACGCTGGTGCTGATGTGCTTGACCGCGTGTGCCAGCTTTGGCCCTGAGCGACAAGCGTCGATTCCCGCCGCTGTCCAAACTTTGGGGCTCAAAGACACTGCCACCCCAGAGGTGGCCACCGATTGGTGGCGCGCGATGGGCGACCCGGTGTTGAACCAAATCGTCACCCAAACTCTGCAAGGGCAGCCCAGCTTGGTTGTGGCGCGTGCACGCCTGGAGCGCATGCTGGCCATGGCCGATGCGAGCCGCGCCAACGGCGTGGTGCAAACCTCGGCAGCCGTGGACCTGTCGCGACAGCGCTTCACCGAAAACGGCCTCTACCCCAAGCCGATTGCAGGGGGTGTGTACAACAGCGGCAACGTGCAGCTGGGGCTGACATGGGCACCGGATCTGTTTGGCCAACACACGGCCGAATTGGCGTCGGCCCTGGGACAAGTGCAAGCGGCCCGTGCCGACGCGGCCGCCGCTGCGGTGACTTTGGCTTCGCAGGTGAGTCGCACCTACATTGCCCTGGCGCGCGTGGTGGCGCAGCACGCGTTGGCGCAAGACACGCTCACGCAACGCAGCCAACTGCAAGGTGTGACCCAAATGCGTGTGGCGGCGGGCATTGACACCCAATTGGAGTTGCACCAATCAGACGTCGGGGTGCGGGAGGCCCGCACCCAGGTGCAGGCGCTGGACGAACAAATGGTTTTGCTGCGTCATCAGCTGGCGGCTTTGAGCGGGCAGGGACCCCAGGCGTATGACGGTTTGACGCCTCAACTCAGTGCCTTGCAAATGCAGGCCTTGCCTTTGAGCTTGGGGGCCGATTTGCTCGGCCGACGTGCAGATGTGGTGGCCGCGCGTTGGCGCGTGGAGGCGGCCTCGCAGGACGTCGCGTTCGCTAAAACTCAGTTCTACCCGAACGTGAATTTGGGTGCTTTTGTGGGGGTCAACGCCATTGGCTTGGACAACTTGTTTGACAACGGCAGCCGCCAAGTGGGCATCAGCCCGGCTTTGCGCTTGCCTTTGTTTGATGGCGGGCGTTTGCGTGCCCAACTGCGTGGCCGCGAGGGCGATTTGGACGTGGCCATTGCCAGCTACAACGCCACCTTGCTGGATGCGGTGAAAGAGGCCAGCGACGCCATCAACAGCAGCTTGTCTTTGCGCATGCAGCTGAGTGACCAACAGCAGGCTTATGTGTCCGCCCAAGCGGCGTTTGCCACCCACCGTGCGCGCTTTGCCGCGGGCTTGGTCAACCAGGGCGAGGTGCTCAATGCGCAAAGCCAATTGCTGGCGCAACAACGCGCACTCGTCGAAGTGCAAGCGCGCGCCTTAGACAACCAAGTGGCCTTGATGAAGGCCTTGGGCGGAGGGTGGCGCGAGTTGCCACAAGAACAAAGAAATTGAAAGAAATTGCATGAGCCAGATGTCCGCCAATGAAAAAGCCAACACCCGTCGCCAAGGCCTGCAAGCCATTGCGGCAGCCATTGCCGTGTCGGGGCTGGCTTGGGGGGGATGGCATTGGCTGTTGGGCCGACACCATGTCAGCACCGACAACGCCTATGTGATGGGCCAAGTGTTGCAAATCACGCCACAAATCACCGGCACGGTGGTGGCCATCCAAGCTGAGGAAACCGATTTTGTGCGTACGGGCCAGGTGCTGGTCAATCTTGACGCGTCGGATGCTCGAGTGGCCTTAGAGCAAGCCCAGGCGCAATTGGCTCAGACGGTGCGTGAGGCCCGCGCTTTGTTTGCCAACACAGGGGCCTTGGAGGCCCAAGTCAAGCTGCGCGAGGCAGATCTGCAACGCGTCCAAACCGATGTGCTGCGCACTCAAGACGATGTGAACCGCCGTGCCCCGTTGGTGCCCAGCGGTGCCGTGAGCCAAGAAGAGTTTCAGCACATGAGCGCCCAACTGAGCGCGGCCAAGAGCGGCCTCAAAGTGGCCCAGGCGGCACTCGACGCTGCCAAAGAGCAACTCAATGCCGCTCAAACGCAAACCCAAGGCACCCGCATCGAGAACCACCCAAGCGTGGCGCGTGCTGCCGCCAAGATGCGTGAAGCCTATTTGGGCCTGCAGCGCGTGAGCTTGTTGGCACCCATCGATGGGCACATAGCCAAGCGCAGCGTTCAGGTGGGGCAGCGCGTGCAAGCGGGTGCGACTTTGATGACCTTGGTGGCTTTGAACCAGTTGTGGGTTGACGCCAACTTCAAAGAAAGCCAGCTCAGTGAGCTGCACATCGGCCAAAGCGCCGAGATGCAAGCCGATGTGTACGGCAATAAGGTGATTTTCCATGGCAAGGTGGCGGGCTTGGGTGCGGGCACGGGCTCGGCTTTCTCGTTGCTGCCAGCACAAAACGCCACGGGCAATTGGATCAAGGTGGTGCAGCGGGTGCCGGTTCGCATTGTGTTGGACCCCCAAGAGCTGTCCGAGCATCCGTTGCGGGTGGGCTTATCGATGGACGTGACGGTGGACACCGCTGATCAGAGTGGTAAAAACCTGGCCGACACGCGACGCGAAGGTGCGGTGTCGTCGACCCCAATTTACGACACCTTGCAAGCCGCAGCCGATGCCCAAGTGCAACGCACCATTGCTGCCAACTTGGGCGCACCCGGCGCCAAGCCATGAGCGACAAGCCTGCCGCAGACACGGGGCCCAGCGCAGCGTCTCCAGCCCCTGCCAGGCCTGAGCCGCTGAACGGCTTGATGCTCCTGCTGGGCACGCTTTCTTTGTCCTTGGCGACGTTCATGAATGTGCTCGACTCGTCGATTGCCAATGTGTCCATTCCAGCTATTTCGGGCGATTTGGGTGTGAGCCCAGGGCAGGGCACTTGGGTCATCACCAGTTTTGGAGTGGCCAACGCCATTTCGGTGCCGCTCACCGGCTGGCTCACGCAACGCTTTGGCGCGGTGCGCTTGATCACCATGAGCATTGTGTTGTTTGTGCTGGCCAGCTGGCTGTGCGGCTTTGCTCCTTCGCTGGAATGGCTGGTGGTGTTTCGCGTGCTGCAGGGCTTGGTGGCCGGTCCCATGATCCCACTCTCGCAAACGCTGCTGCTCTCGAGTTACCCGGCTGCCAAGGCCGGCACGGCCCTGGCCTTGTGGGGCGTGACCACGCTGGTGGCACCCGTGGTAGGTCCGTTGCTGGGGGGCTGGATCACCGACAACGTGTCGTGGCCCTGGATTTTTTACATCAACGTGCCAGTGGGGCTGGCCTCGGCGGCGCTGACCTGGGGCATTTACCGCAAGCGTGAAACGCCCACACGCAAGCTGCCCATCGACCGTGTGGGACTGACCTTGTTGGTGCTGTGGGTCGGGGCCTTGCAGTTGATGCTCGACAAGGGCAAAGAGTTGGACTGGTTTGCCTCCAGCGAGATCGTGGTGCTGGGGCTGGTCGCCTTGGTTGGTTTTGCCATTTTTGTGGTCTGGGAGCTCACCGATGAACACCCGGTGGTGGACCTGCGTTTGTTCAAAGGGCGCAACTTTGCGTTTGGCGCGATGGCCTTGTCGATAGCCTATGGTTTGTTCTTCGGTAACGTGGTGCTGCTGCCTTTGTGGTTGCAGCAGTGGATGGGCTACACCGCTACCTCGGCCGGCATGGCGCTGGCACCTGTAGGTATTTTGGCCATCCTCTTCACACCGCTGGTGGGCAAGAAGGTCAACGCTTGGGACCCACGCTGGATGGCCACTGGGGCCTTCATCATTTTCTCTATCTTGCTGGTGCTGCGTTCGAAATACAACACGCAAACCGACTTTGCTCACATTTTGTGGCCCACGTTGATGCAGGGTGCGGCCATGGCGTTCTTTTTCATTCCCCTGACCACTCTGACACTGTCGGGCTTGTCGCCAGAGCGCATTCCGGCAGCTGCAGGCCTGAGCAACTTTGTACGCATCATGGCCGGTGCCATGGGCACCTCGATTGCCACCACGCTGTGGGAAAACCGGGCCGCCTTGCACCACGCCCACCTGAGCGAGCCCTTGAGCCAGACCCATGGGGTTTTCTTGGCCACGCTTGAGGGCCTGAAGTCTGCGGGCTTGAGCACCGAGCAAGCCATGGCACAGATCAACCGCTTGATCGATCAGCAGGCATTCACGCGCGCCGCCGACGATATTTTCTTGGCCTCAGCGGGTTTGTTCATCGCCTTGATTGGCTTGATCTGGCTCACCCGTCGGCCCGCTCGCCATGTTGCAGCCTCGCCAGCGGATGCGGGTGGTGCGCACTGAGCCTGTGTGTTGAGGTGTCATCGCGTCTGAGCCAACAAGGCCTGGCTCACCACCTCTTGCGTGACCCGCTGTGCGGCTTTGTGGGTGGTGGTCATGGGACGCCGAGCCGACCACACCAGCATGAGTTGACTCAACAACTGAGGGCGCTCGATGCGGTGGGTGCTGAAGTCTTTGGGCTGGGCAAAGTTGCTCAGGGTGTAAGCGGGCAGCACGGCATAGCCCAAGCCCTCTTTGACCAACTCCAAGATCGCATTCAAGCCATCGATCTCCAGCACGATGTGGGGCTTGCGGTTGAGGCGTTGCATTTCGGTGTCGATCAGCAAACGAAAAGCGTTGGGGCGGCTGGGCAAGATCAGCGGTAAATCAAACAGCGCTGACAAGGCCACCTTGGGCCGCAGCACGGCACCCTCGAGCTTGGCTTTTTTGCCCGCAATCAAAATCAAGGCGTCTTCGTGGAGCACCTTCATCTCCAAATCGGGTGCCGGTGGCGGGTTGTAGAGCACGGCCATGTCCAACTGGCCAGCGCGCAAGCTCTCCAACATGGGCACAGAAAATCCTTCGGTCAGCGACAACTGCGACTGCGGCAATTGGTCACGAAACGACAACGTCAAGGGCACGGTGATGAGCTTGGACAGACTGGGCGGCAGCCCAATCGATACACGCCCTGTGAGGGCACCTCGCACCGAGGCCAACTCTTCTTGTGCCACTGTGACTTGGTGCAAGATGCCGCGCCCGTGCTCGAGCATCACTTGGCCAGCCTGCGTCACCGTGACGCCACGCCCATTGCGCAGCAGCAGGTTTTGGCGCAACTGCACCTCCAGCTGGCGCACATGGCGGCTCAACAAGGGCTGCGGCAGCCCCAGCGCAATGGCGGCTTTGGTGAAACTGCCGAGCTCGGCCACACGGACAAAGGATTCGATTTGCTTGAGTTCCATGAATTTTTAGAAAAATGAATATCCTATTGTCTGTTATCTAAATTCGTTATATCAGCTAGTTCTCCCCAAGACCTTTGACATGACGGCCCAAACAGGGGGGAGGTCTCTAGAATCCAACCCCATGCAAACCCAAACCTCCCCCTTTGTGCTGCGTGGTATTTCTTCCATGGCCACCAAAGCCATCTTGGCCGATTTGACCCAGGCCTACCAAGACCAAACTGGCGTGCAGGTTCAGATCGAGTCGCTGGGTGGGGTGGACGCGGCCAAGCGTGTGCAAGCTGGCGAAGCCTTGGATGTGGTGTTGTTGGCCTCGGACGCGATAGAGCGCTTGATGGCCTCCGGGCATTTGCTGGCCAACAGCCGCTGTGACTGGGTGCGCTCACCCGTGGCCATCGCGGTGCGTGCTGGCGCTGCGCATCCAGACGTCACCACAGAGGCGGCGCTCAAAGCCGCTGTGCTGGCCAGCTCAAGCCTGGGGTTTTCTACCGGACCAAGCGGCACCTATCTGAACCAATTGCTGGCGCGTTGGGGCATCGCCGAGCAGGTCCAGCCGCGCATGGTGGTCCCGCCTCCTGGCACCCCCGTGGGCACTTTGGTGGCTCGCGGTGAGGTGGCTCTTGGTTTTCAGCAGCTCAGCGAATTGATCGCCTTGCCCGGCATTGAGGTGCTGGGGACTTTGCCACAGGAGGTGGCCTACATCACCACGTTCTCAGGCGCTATTGCGCAAGTGATTGGCCACGACGCGACACGCGTCAAAGCGGTGCAGGCGTTTTTGTCGTTTTTGGCGTCTGGCGATGTCTTAGACGTCAAGCGTCGCCAAGGCATGGACTGGAACTGATCATCTCCCAACTCCTCTTTCTCTAACTTTTTGCTCTGAAGGTTTTACATGTCCCTCATCATCGACGTCCACGGTCACTACACCACCGCGCCCAAGGCGCTCGAGGAGTGGCGCAACCGCCAAATTGCAGGGATCAAAGACCCTGCCTCCAAGCCCAAGGTGTCTGAGCTGAAAATCAGCGACGATGAACTGCGCGAGTCCATTGAGACCAACCAACTCGCCAAGATGAAAGAGCGCGGCTCAGACATCACCATCTTCAGTCCACGTGCGAGCTTCATGGCGCATCACATCGGTGACTTTGAGGTGTCTTCCACCTGGGCCGCCATTTGCAATGAGCTGTGCTTTCGCGTCTCGCAACTCTTTCCAAATAACTTTGTGCCTGCAGCCATGTTGCCCCAGTCGCCCGGTGTGGACCCTGCCACTTGCATTCCTGAGTTGGTCAAGTGTGTCGAGCAGTATGGCAACGTGGGCATCAACCTCAACCCCGATCCTTCGGGTGGTCACTGGACCTCACCGCCTTTGAGCGACAAGTCGTGGTACCCCATTTATGAAAAGATGGTCGAGTACGACATTCCCGCCATGATCCACGTCTCCACCAGTTGCAACAACTGTTTCCACACCACCGGTGCGCATTACCTGAACGCGGACACCACCGCCTTCATGCAGTGCCTGACCAGCGACTTGTTCAAAGACTTTCCTACCTTGAAGTTTTTGATTCCCCATGGCGGTGGCGCCGTGCCCTACCACTGGGGACGTTTCCGTGGCCTGGCGCAAGAGTTGAAGAAGCCCTTGCTGTCCGAGCACTTGCTCAACAACATCTTTTTCGACACCTGCGTCTACCACCAACCCGGCATAGACTTGTTGACCAAGGTGATTCCCGTCAAAAACATCATGTTCGCCTCAGAAATGATCGGTGCGGTGCGTGGCATCGACCCCGAAACCGGCCACTATTTTGACGACACCAAGCGCTACATCGAGTCCACCGTCAACTTGAATGCCGAAGAACGCCACCAAGTCTACGAAGGCAACGCACGCCGGGTGTTTTCGCGCTTAGACAGCCAACTCAAGGCCCAAGGCCGTTGATATATTTTTTGGAGAAGCACCATGTACGAACTCGGCGTTGTTTACCGCAACATCTCACGCGCTGATCGCGCCACCACAGACAGCTTGGCCTCCTTGGGCTCTGCCACGGTTCACGAAGCCATGGGCCGTGTGGGTTTGATGAAACCCTACATGCGCCCCATTTACCCGGGTGCACAGGTCTCGGGCACCGCAGTGACGGTCTTGTTGCACCCCGGTGACAACTGGATGATGCACGTGGTGGCCGAGCAAATTCAGCCAGGCGACATCGTGGTCGCGGCCATCACGGCCGAATGCACCGATGGTTACTTTGGTGACCTGTTGGCTACCTCCTTCATGGCCCGTGGTGCACGCGCTTTGGTGATCGACGCGGGTGTGCGCGATGTGAAAGAACTCACCAAAATGGGTTTTCCGGCCTGGAGCAAAGCCATCAGCAGCAAGGGCACCATCAAGGCCACCATTGGCTCGGTCAACATCCCCTTGGTATGCGCTGGCATGATCGTGCACCCTGGTGACGTGATCGTGGCTGATGATGACGGCGTGGTGTGTGTGCCTCAAGCGCTGGCCGCCAAAACACTCGCCACGGCACAAGCGCGTGAGGCCAACGAAGGAGAAAAACGCGCCAAACTCGCTTCGGGCGTGTTGGGCTTGGACATGTACAAAATGCGCGAACCCCTGGCGGCGGCTGGTTTGAAATACATCGACTGATTGGCCAGGCCCATGCGCACACTTCACCTTATGTCATGGCCCTGGTTGCTGGCAGTCTTGATGGCTTTGGGTGGGTGCGTGCGCACCTGGGAAACGGGGGGGGCGTCCTCCAGAGTTGCCCCCGCGTTTTCGCAAGTCGCACCCGAGGTGCAACAGGCCTTGGCCCCCACCGGCGTGCTGCGAGTGGGGGTGTATTCGGGCAGTCCCACCTCTTGGGTTCGAGACACACACTCCGGGGCGACCTATGGGGTGGCGTTCGAATTAGGCCATGCTTTGGGGCAGGCGCTGGGTGTGCCGGTTCAGGTGGTGACGTATCCGCGCGTGGCCGAAGTGATTGAGGGGCTCAAACGTTTTGAGGTGGACATGACGTTCACCAATGCCACCGCCGCGCGCGCCAAAGTCGTGGACTTTACCCCCGTCATGGTTCAACTCGAGCTCGGCGTGCTGGTGCCAGCCCACAGCGCGATCACCCGTTTTGCCGATGTCGACCGCGCAGGCGTGCGTTTGGGCGTGAGCCAGGGTAGTTCATCTCAAGGCGTGTTGGGTGAACGCATAAAGCTTGCCCGCTTGCTGCCCATCCCCTCGTTGGATGTGGCGCAGCAAATGCTGCAGCGCGGTGAATTGGATGCCTTCGCCACCAACAAGGGCATCTTGTTTGAACTGTCTGAAACAGTGCCTGGATCGCAAGTTCTCAAGGACCGCTGGGGGGTGGAGAATTTGGCCATTGCGATTCCCAAAGGGCGCGAGGCGGGCCGAGCCTATCTGAACGACTTTGCCCAAGCGCGGGTGCGCGAGGGCGATGTCAAACGCATGTCCGAGCGCGCAGGTTTGCGTGGTTTGGCACAAACCCCATGACAACACAAGGACAACTATGAAATACGTCACCCGTTGGAGCTCACTGCTTTGGATGTGCCTTGCCGCAGGTCAGGTTTTTGCGCAGTCCTACCCCAGCAAACCCATCAAAGTGGTGGTGGGCTATGCCGCAGGCGGAGCGGTCGATGTGGTGGCGCGCACCATCGGGCAGAGCCTGTCCTCGAGTATGGGTCAACCCGTGTTGGTGGAAAACAAACCTGGTGCGGGCACCAACATTGCCGTCAAGTCGGTGATCGGTGCCGAACCCGATGGCTACACCTTGATGATGGCCGCCAACGCCTTGGCCGCCAACATGGCGCTGTACCAACCCATGCCCTTTGATGCCGAGCGCGACTTGGTGCCCGTGTCTTTGATCGGTCGCGTGCCCGTGGTCATTGCAGCCAACCCGAACGTGGCGTACGCCACGGTGAAGCAACTGATTGACGCGGCCAAGGGCAAGCCCAATAGCATTGCCTTTGGCTCGCCGGGCAATGGCTCGACCCCGCACATGGCGATTGAGTTGTTTGCACGCGCCGCAGGCATAGACTTGCAGCATGTGCCTTATCGGGGGGGATCGCCCGCCATCACCGACGCCATTGGCGGACAAATTCCCTTGGTGGCCGTTAACGCCTTGGAGGTGTTGCCCCATGCCAAGAGCGGCAAGCTCAAGGTGCTGGCAGTGCTCAGCCCCAACCGCAGTCCGATTTTTCCGGACGTGCCCACCATTGCAGAGTCTGGCTTTGCTGGCTTTGAAGCCTCGGTGTGGTACGGATTGGTGGCCCCCATTGCCACGCCCAAACCCATCGTGGCCAAGTTGCACGACGAGGTGCAAAAAGCCCTGCAAACCAAAGAGGTGCGCGATCGCATGAACGCCGTGGGCGGCGAAGTTGTGCCCGGCAGCGCTGAAATGTTTGCCAACCTCATCCACTCTGAGCGTCAGCGCTACACCAAGCTGGTGAGAGAAGCCAACATACAACCTGATTGACAAGAAAGAGAACTGAGATGGAATTTCAAAAGACCCCCGGCTGGCTCGACTGGTACAACGGCCCCAGCCAACCCACTTTCAAATTGCCCGCAGGCGCTGTGGATGCCCATTGCCACGTGTTTGGTCCCGGCGCTGAGTTCCCGTATGCGCCCGAGCGCAAATACACCCCTTGCGATGCATCGAAAGACCAGTTGTATGCGCTGCGCGACCACCTGGGGTTTGCGCGCAACGTGGTGGTGCAAGCCACTTGTCACGGTGCAGACAATCGCGCCATGCTCGATGCCTTGGTCCACTCGGGTGGCAAAGCGCGTGGCGTGGCCACGGTCAAGCGCAGTGTGAGCGACGCCGAGTTGCAAGCCATGCACGATGTGG
The DNA here is from genome assembly GCA_903906635.1 of uncultured Burkholderiales bacterium. Taxonomy (GTDB): domain Bacteria; phylum Pseudomonadota; class Gammaproteobacteria; order Burkholderiales; family Burkholderiaceae_C; genus Limnohabitans. The sequence continues at coordinate 44,357 of CAIVLE010000088.1, forward strand.
GGGTGCGTGGTGTGCGCTTTAACTTTGTCAAACGGTTGGTCGACTTCACACCCAAAGACGAGTTGCTCGAAATTGCCGCTCGTGTTGCCAAATGGGGTTGGCATGTCGTGATTTATTTTGAAGCGGTGGACCTGCCTGAGTTGTGGGACTTCTTCACCGCATTGCCCACCACCGTGGTGGTCGACCACATGGGTCGACCCGATGTGACCAAGCCCGTGGATGGGCCTGAGTTTGAGTTGTTTGTGAAGTACATGCGAGAGCACCCCAACGTGTGGTGCAAGGTGACATGCCCCGAGCGTCTGACGGCAGCCGGTCCAAAAGCCTTGAATGGCGAGCAAAACGCCTACCAAGATGTGGTGCCGTTTGCCAAACGCATCGTAGACACCTTCCCCGATCGCGTGATTTGGGGTACCGACTGGCCCCACCCCAACTTGAAAGACCACATGCCCGATGACGGTTTGTTGGTGGATTTCATTCCGCACATCGCCCCCACACCAGCCCAACAAAAACAGCTGCTGGTGGACAACCCGATGCGCTTGTACTGGCCTGAAGAGGTGGCATAAATGGCACTCGACAAACCTTACCTGGACGTTCCAGGTACGACGATTTTTGATGCCGAGCAATCGCGCAAGGGCTACTGGCTCAATCAGTTTTGCATGTCTCTCATGAAGGCAGACAACAGAACGCGTTTCAAAGCCAACGAACGGGCCTACCTGGACGAGTGGGCCATGACCGAAGAGCAAAAACAGGCGGTGTTGGCGCGCGACTTGAACTGGTGCATCAGTACCGGTGGCAACATTTATTTCTTGGCCAAGATTGGCGCCACCGATGGCAAGAGCTTCCAGCAAATGGCCGGTTCCATGACTGGCATGACCGAAGACGAATACCGCCAGATGATGGTGGCTGGCGGACGCTCAGCCAATGGCAACCGCGTGATAGGGGAAGATGGCGATGCACAGGCGCATAACCAACCCCAAGGCGGCGCTCGCAATAAGAAAGACTGACATGGCAAAAATCACCGCATCTGTTTACACCTCCCACGTGCCTGCTATTGGTGCGGCCCTTGACATGGGCAAGACCCACGAGCCGTATTGGCAGCCTGTCTTCCAAGGCTACGAGTACTCCAAGCAGTGGCTCAAGGACAACAAGCCCGATGTGATCTTTTTGATCTTCAACGACCATGCCACGGCCTTCAGCCTGGAGATGATTCCCACCTTTGCCATCGGCACGGCCGATCAGTATCAGCCCGCCGACGAGGGGTGGGGCCCACGGCCCGTGCCCGTGGTGCAAGGGCACCCCGATTTGGCTGGGCACATTGCCCAATCGGTGATTCAGCAAGACTTTGACCTGACCATTGTCAACAAGATGGACGTGGACCACGGGTTGACAGTGCCCCTGTCGTTGATGTGTGGCGAGCAAGATCCCCTCCAAGGTGCTTGGCCCTGTCCGGTGATTCCTTTTGCCGTCAACGTAGTCCAGTACCCCGTGCCCAGTGGCCAGCGTTGTTTCAACCTGGGTCAAGCCATCCGCAAAGCGGTGGAGAGCTACGACAAAGATTTGAACGTGCAGATCTGGGGCACCGGTGGCATGAGCCACCAACTCCAAGGCCCCCGTGCAGGCTTGATCAACAAAGAGTTTGACAAGATGTTCTTGGACAAACTAATTGCCGACCCAGTAGCCGCTGCTGCCATTCCACACATCGACTATGTGCGCGAAGCGGGCAGCGAAGGCATTGAGTTGGTGATGTGGTTGATCGCGCGTGGCGCGATGTCCGACATCCACGATGGCAAGGTCACAGGCAAAGCGCCTAAGCTGGCTCACCGCTTCTACCATGTGCCCGCGTCGAACACGGCGGTCGGGCACGCGATTCTTGAAAACCAATAACCTCCCGGAGTAAATACATGAGCAAAACCATCAAAGTCGCCTTGGCGGGCGCAGGTGCATTTGGCATCAAACATTTGGACGGCATCAAAAACATCGATGGCGTGGAAGTGGTCTCGTTGATCGGTCGTGAGCTGGACAAAACCAAAGAAGTGGCCAGCAAATATGGCATCGGCCATGTCACCACCGATTTGGCCGACAGCTTGGCCTTGCCCGAAGTGGACGCAGTGATTTTGTGCACACCCACCCAAATGCACGCTTCACAAAGCCTGGCTTGCTTGAAAGCTGGCAAGCATGTACAAGTGGAAATTCCCATGGCTGACAGCTGGAAAGATGCGGACGAGGTGGTGCGCGTGGCCAAAGAAACAGGCTTGGTGGCCATGTGTGGCCACACCCGTCGCTTCAACCCCAGCCACCAGTGGGTCCACCACAAAATCAAGGCCGGTGAATTCAACATCCAGCAAATGGATGTGCAAACGTATTTCTTTCGCCGCACCAACATGAATGCGCTGGGCCAAGCCCGCAGCTGGACCGACCACTTGCTGTGGCACCACGCTGCCCACACCGTGGACTTGTTCGCCTATCAAGCAGGCAGTCCAATTGTCAAAGCCAATGCAGTGCAAGGCCCGATTCACCCGACCCTGGGGATTGCCATGGACATGAGCATTCAGCTCCAAGCCGCCAACGGTGCCATCTGTACCTTGAGCTTGTCGTTCAACAACGACGGCCCTTTGGGGACTTACTTTCGCTACATCGGTGACACGGGCACTTACTTGGCACGTTATGACGATTTGTTCACGGGCAAAGAAGAGCAGATCGACGTGTCCCAAGTGGCCGTGTCGATGAACGGCATTGAGTTGCAAGACCGCGAGTTTTTCTCTGCCATCCAAGAAGGCCGTGAGCCCAACAGCAGCGTGGCCCAGGTGTTGCCTTGCTACAAGGTGCTGCACGAGCTTGAATTGCAACTGAACGCTTGAATCCACCCCACACAACTGCTATGCAACAACGCCAGATTGGACCTTTCTCCGTTTCAGCCATTGGCCTGGGCTGCATGAACCTGAGCCACGCCTACGCTGCGCCGCCGACCCCCGAGGTGGCCAGCGCAGTTTTGCACCGTGCGCTGGACTTGGGGTGCACGCTGTTTGACACGGCTGCCCTGTATGGGTTTGGCGCCAACGAAACGCTGGTGGGCAAGGTGCTCAAGGCGCACCGCCAGCAGATCACGCTGTGCAGCAAAGGCGGCATGGCGGGCGTCACGTTCCCTGATGGCGTCAAGCGTGTGATTGATGGACGGCCTGAAGCCATCCGACAAAACTGTGAAGACAGTTTGACTCGCTTGGGCACCGATGTGATCGATGTGTACTACCTGCACCGCTGGGATAAAAAGGTACCCATTGAAGACAGCGTAGGCGCCATGAGCGACTTGGTGCGTGCTGGCAAGGTGCGCAGCATTGGGTTGAGCGAGGTGTCAGCCACCACACTGCGCAAAGCACACGCGGTGCACCCCATCGCGGCGGTGCAAACCGAGTATTCGCTGTGGACACGCAACCCTGAAATTGCGGTGCTGCAAACGTGTCGTGAACTGGGCGTTACCTTTGTGCCTTTTAGTCCCGTGGCGCGTGGTTTTATATGCGGCGAATTGCGCGAAGAAAGCGGCTTGGCCGCCAACGACATTCGCCGTGCCATGCCCCGTTTTGCGCCTGAGACGTATGCCGCCAATGTGAAGCTGCTGGACGCTTACCTAGCTTTGGCGCGTGAGCTGGGATGCACGCCCGCGCAACTGGCACTGGCGTGGTTGTTGCACAAAGACAGCACCTTGATTCCTATTCCCGGCACACAAAATATGGGTCATTTGCAAGACAACCTGGCGGCCTCAGCGGTGGTGCTCTCACCACAACACATGCACCGGCTGGAGGCTTTGATCAACACCCAGACCGTCAAAGGTTTGCGCTACAACGCGCAGAACATGACGGAAGTCGACACCGAAGAATTTTTCACGGCCTAATCTTGGCTCGGGCCTGACTCAGTCAATGGTGACGCCGCCGTTTTTGATGACTTGACGCCAGCGCTCGGTGTCTTCTCGCATCCATTGCGCCATCTCCTCAGGGGTATTGCCCACAGGCTCTGCGCCGGCTTCTGCAAAGCGGCGTGCAACATCGGGGCTGCGCAAAACTTCGGCCAGGGCGGTCGATAACTTTTGTGCAATGGCGGTGGGTGTTTTGGGTGGGGCGACCACGGCAAACCAAGTCACCGCAATGACTCCTGGCACGATTTCTTGCATAGCAGGAATCTGGGGCAACTGGCTTTGACGCTTGCTGCTGGTGACGGCCAACATCTTGAGCTTGCCGCTGCGCAGGTGAGAGCTCGCTTGTGAGACGTTGCCAAACATGAGGTGCACATGACCGGCCAATAAGTCGGCCATCGCAGGTGCGTCGCCTTTGTAGGGCACGTGCACCATGCGCACGCCTGTTTTTTGTCTGAACATCTCCGCCGTCAAATGCGAGGTCGAGCCATTGCCTTGGGAGGCGTAGCTCAGCTTGTCAGGATTGGCCTTGGCGTATTGGATCAACTCTTGCACGGTGTTGACGGGGACCGAAGGGTGAACCATCAGCGCGTTGGGCACCATGCACAAGATGGTGATGGGCGTGAACTTGGCCGGGTCGTAATTGATTTTCGGGTACAGGCTCACGTTGATAGACAAGGAGGGCGGGGGGGCCGCCATCAAGGTGTAGCCATCGGGTTCTGCGTTGTAGAGGTACTCCGCTGCGATGTTGCCTGCAGCGCCGGGCTTGTTGTCAACCACGACGACTTGTCCGAGCTTGGCTCCCAAGCCCTCTGCGACCCAGCGCGGAAACATGTCTGCCGAGCCCCCCGCTGGGTTGGGGACCCAGAGTTTGATGCTCTTGCTCGGCCATACAGCAGCCGTTTGCGCCGCTGCGGGCTGGGCTGCCATGGGCAGCGCCAATGCCAGTGTGTAACTCAGAAAATCGCGTCGTTGCGGTCTGTTGGCCATGGTGGAGTTCTTCTACACATCAAAGGGGGATGACAAGCAAGGTTTCCACGATGCGCGAATCGTAGACAAATCTGCGGCTTTTGAATTTGGGGCCCTCGGGCGTGATGACCACCTCATCTTGGCATTGCCCCGTTGAGAAGACTTTCATGTCGCCGTCCAACTCCATGGTGCGTATCACCAAAAAGTTCGAGCGCACCTGCAGCACGTCGCCATCTTGCCCCACGATTTGCACACCCGAGATGATGTGTCGGTAATGATGGGGTTGGTAAATGTTGGCAATGCGCATGGACAAGATGCGGTCTCTCAGCTGCGCTGCGCTGTGGGCGTCAATGATGGCCATAGGCAGCTGCCGGTCACGGTTGAACTTGGACTGCACGGTGTAGCGCCCATCGTCTAGCAGCAACTGGGTGACGGCCTCGACCTGATCTTCATCAATCAGACGCGCCCACTCGTAGATCAGGTTTTCAACGGCGCGATGGTGTGATTCAGCGTACATCTTCATGCCAGCCCCATGTCGTTGCGGTAGTTGTGCCAAAAGTTTCGGATGGCTCTTTCCGAGAGTTTGCTGCTGCCGCCACTGACCAAGTCTTTGCCACCCATTTCAATGAATGACTCGCCACTTTCGCCATCGGCCATGGCCTTTTGCATCATCTCGCACACGGCGGCGTCTTCAACCGAAATCATGCCCGCAGAGCCTGCCAGGTTGGCTTGAGTCAGACGCACTTGGGTGGTGGCCTCGTCGTCGTCTTCAAATCCAAAATAAGTCCATACCAAATCGCATTGACCAGGTCCTTTGGGCAAGAGTTGTCGGGTGGCCAAGCTGTTGGCAATTTGGTGCAACACAAAGGAGGGGTAGGCGGTCAAAATTTGAACGCTGACTCCGTCCCCATATTCATCTCGCCACTTCAAGATGCTGGGGTCTTCCAGCTTCAAACCGTCGTTGTGCGAGCGCAGGTCGGAGGCTGTTTTATCAAAGTCTGTGGAGGTTTTTTCAGTGCCGGCCTTGGTATAAAAGTACACATGTCGCCCGCTCGCGTCCAAGGTCATGCCGGACTCTTGGGATTGCCGAGACAAGCCAAACGTGCCGTAGAAGGTGTGCAAGATGTTGGCGTGGTAGGAGTCTCGTGGGTTCTCGTGGTAAGCCTTCCAGTTGGCATGGATGCGTTGTGTGTCATAGCCCAACACTTTGAGCGGCTTGTGGAGCACGCGGCGAATGCCATGTGCTACGTCGCCCAACCAGTCTTGCAGAGCAGGCGTGTCGTCGCTGAAGCTTGCGAAAACCAAGCCACAAATTGTCTCGACCCGCAATTTGCGCAAGCCGTGCTCACTGTTTTTGAAATCTTTGGGCAGGCCGCCTTCTCCGCGAAGGCCGTGGGCAAATGCGGCGTGCGTCAAGTCGCCTTTGAGGTTGTAGTTCCAGGCGTGGTAGACGCAGTAGAGTTTTTTGGCTTTGCCAAAGGCCTCGCGACACACCATGTTGCCGCGGTGAGCGCAGCGGTTAAGCACAGCATGCAAAGAGCCGTCCTCCGCGCGGGTCAGCACCACCGATTGCTCACCAATGTAGGTGGTTTTGAAGCTGCCGGCTTCGGGTACCTCGGCTTCTAAGCCAAGATAGTTCCAAGTTTTCCCTTGGAAAATGCGGACCTGCTCTTGGGCATAAATGTCTGGGTCGGTGTAGATCCAGTAGGGGGCACGGCTGCTGCCCTCGGCGGGCCACTTGCGCTCATGCTTGGGTGCCGGGGAGGGGGAGGGGGAGGCGGGCACGATGGGAATGGTGGTCTTGGCGTCTTGAGGGCACATGCTGCGTTGCGTCAGAAATAAAGTTGACAAAAGATACACGCCACGCTGCAGCTCATGTGTCTTGCACACGACTTTGAACGCACTGGGGATGTCAGAAAAGTCACAGCTGCGGTCGCTTAAGATTGGGTGTTGTGAATTTCACTTCTTTACCCGTCAACCAACGTAACAAAGACACCATGGCTGCTGACAAATCCAAAATTATTTACACCCTCACCGACGAAGCCCCTTTGTTGGCCACTTACTCCTTTTTGCCCATTGTTCGCAGCTTTGCTGCACCCGCTGGCATTGAAGTGGCTGAGAGCGACATTTCTGTGGCGGCACGCGTGTTGGGCGAGTTCCCGGAGTATTTGACCGAGGCGCAAAAAGTGCCCGATAACCTGGCCGAATTGGGTCGCTTGACCTTGTTGCCCGATACCAACATCATCAAGTTGCCCAACATCAGCGCCTCGGTGCCCCAGTTGATCTCTGTGATCAAAGAGCTGCAAGGCAAGGGCTACCACTTGCCCAACTTCCCCGAAGATCCAAAGACCGATGCTGACAAGTCCATCCGTGCGCGTTATTCCAAGTGCTTGGGCAGCGCGGTGAACCCCGTGCTGCGAGAAGGCAACTCGGACCGCCGTGCGCCTTTGGCTGTAAAAAACTTCGCCCGCAAGAACCCGCACAGCATGGGTGAGTGGAGCATGGCTTCGCGCACTCACGTGGCGCACATGAAGCATGGCGATTTCTACCATGGTGAAAAGTCGATGACCATCGACAAGGCCCGTGATGTGAAGATGGACCTGGTGACCCGCAGCGGCAAAACCATTGTGCTCAAGCCCAAAGTCTCGTTGCTGGCTGGTGAGATCATCGACAGCATGTACATGAGCAAAAAGGCTTTGTGCGATTTCTACGAAGAGCAATTTGAAGACGCTCGCAAGACCGGCATGATGCTCTCCTTGCACGTCAAAGCCACCATGATGAAGGTGTCTCACCCCATCGTTTTTGGCCATGCTGTGCGCATCTTCTACAAAGAGGCGTTTGAAAAGCACGCAAAGCTGTTTGATGAGCTGGGCGTCAATGTGAACAACGGCTTAGTCAACCTGTATGAAAAGTTAGAGACTTTGCCCGCGTCTTTGCACGATGAAGTCATCCGCGATCTGCACGCTTGTCATGAGCACCGCCCTGAACTGGCAATGGTTGATTCAGCCAAAGGCATCTCCAACCTGCATGCGCCCAACGACGTGATCGTGGACGCGTCCATGCCCGCCATGATCCGCATCGGCGGCAAGATGTGGGACGCCAACGGCAAGCCCAAGGACACCAAGGCCTTGATCCCCGAGAGTACCTTTGCACGCATTTACCAAGAAGTCATCAACTTCTGTAAAACCAACGGCAACTTTGACCCCACCACCATGGGCACCGTGCCCAACGTGGGCTTGATGGCGCAACAAGCCGAAGAATATGGCTCACACGACAAAACCTTCGAAGTGCCCGAAGCCGGCGAAGCACGCATTGTGGACATTGCCACGGGCGAGGTGCTGTTGACGCAAAACGTCGAAGAGGGTGACATCTGGCGCATGTGCCAGGTCAAAGACGCACCAATCCGCGATTGGGTCAAATTGGCGGTGACGCGGGCGCGCAACTCCGCCACGCCTGCGGTCTTCTGGCTCGACCCCTACCGTCCACACGAAGCCGAGTTGATCAAAAAAGTGGAGTTGTACCTCAAGGACCACGACACCACAGGTTTGGACATTCAGCACATGTCACAAGTGCGCGCCATGCGCTACACATTGGAGCGCGTGGTGCGTGGCATGGACACCATCTCGGTGACCGGCAACATCTTGCGTGATTACCTGACGGACTTGTTCCCCATCATGGAGCTGGGCACCAGCGCCAAGATGTTGTCTATCGTGCCATTGATGGCCGGTGGTGGCATGTACGAAACAGGCGCGGGGGGCTCTGCGCCCAAGCACGTCAAGCAGTTGGTGGAAGAAAACCATTTGCGTTGGGACTCGCTGGGCGAGTTCTTGGCCTTGGCCGCCAGCTTGGAAGAGTTGGGTATCAAAACTCACAACGACAAAGCCAAAATTTTGGCCAAAGCACTCGACGCTGCCACCGGTAAGTTGTTGGACAACAGCAAGAACCCATCCCCCAAGACGGGTCAGTTGGACAACCGTGGCAGCCAGTTCTACTTGGCCATGTACTGGGCCCAAGAGTTGGCAGCACAGACCGAGGACAAAGAATTGCAAGCCAAGTTTGCACCTTTGGCAAAGTCACTGAGCGACAACGAGGCCAAGATCTTGGCCGAGTTGCAAGCCGTTCAAGGCAAGCCTGTGGACATCGGCGGGTATTACATGTTGGATCCCAAGAAGGTCTCTGAGATCATGCGACCCAGTGCCACGATGAACGCCGCTTTGAGCGCTTTCTGACGCTGAACGCGACTGAGGTCGTACCGGGCCACCGCTGACTTGATTGGCGGTGGCTTTTTTAATCTTTGGAAAGAAAGTTCGTTGACCATGAAAATTTTGTTTTCTCCCACCTCGCCCTATGTGCGCAAATGCATGGTGATGGCCATGGAGTTGGGATTGGATGCTCAGATCACCTTGCTGCCATCCAGTGCCCATCCGGTCAACCGCGATCGCAACATCATTGCGGCCAATCCTTTGGGCAAAGTCCCCACCTTCTTCACCGACGACGGACAAGTGTTGTACGACAGTCGAGTGATTTGTGAATACCTCAACGACTTGGGGCAAGGCCAGTTTTTTCCTGCGCAAGGGCCTGAGCGCTGGACGTCTTTGACTTTGCAGTCTTTGGGCGACGGCATGTTGGATGCAGCGTTGCTGGCCCGCTACGAAGATGTAGCGCGTCCTGAGGCATTGAAGTGGGCCGACTGGCGTGCAGGTCAAATCGACAAGATCAACACATCGCTTCAAGCCCTGGAGGTTGCACCCCAGACCTTGGCGAATCGGCTCGACATTGGCAGCCTCACCATCGGTTGTGCGTTGTGGTACGTGGACTTGCGGTTTCCAGAGCTGAACTGGCGCGAGCGCCACCCCCACGTAGCCGCTTGGTATGCCATCTACAGCCAGCGCCCAGCCATGTTGGCCAACTGGGCTTTACCTGCTTGAACCTGGCAAGGCCCGCGGGTTCACGCTTGATGGCCTCAGATCGAGGCAAACAGTTGTCCCCGTAGCCAAGCGTGCACGGGATCGTCTTGATGTCGCAAGTGCCAGATGGCATACATGGGCATGGACGGGGTCTCAAACGGCAATGCTTCATCGGCTAAGCCATGCAGCAAACCTTCACGCAACAAGCCAGGAAGGGTCGTCAAACGGGGCGTACCCCGTACAAAGGCGGCAATGCCTGCAAAACTGCTGAGGGTGACGGCAAAGTGTCGCTGGATGCCGCGTTGTCGCAGCACGTCGTCAATGTCCAATGCCCGTTTGGGTTGGTAAACCACGCTCACGTGCTCTGCGGCCACATAGGCTTTGAGGGAGCGGGGCGCTTGGCGAACTTGCGGGTCGTAAAACACCCGGTAGCTGTCGCTGAACAATCTTTTGTGCTTGATGTCGGTGGCGTCAGGCGGGCGCGGGCTGATGACCAATTGGCACTCTTGGTCACGCAGCATCTGCGCGCTGGGAATGTCAGAGGCAAGCACCCGCAAGGTGACCCCTGGTGCTTGGGCGCGTAGGCGGTTCAACAAACCAGGCAGCAGCAAATCGCGTTGCATGTCATTGGCTGCAATGGTGATGCACTGGTTCAGACGCGAGGGTTCAAACGCCCCGACATGCACAAATCCTTGCATCTGGTTGAGCAGGGTTTGGGCTTGCTGGGCCAAGGCCTCGGCGCGCGCAGTCGGCACAATGCCGCGCCCAGACTTGACAAACAAGTTGTCGCCCACGATGGCCCGCAAACGATCGAGTTGATGGCTGACGGCCGATTGGGTGACACCCAGGGTGAGGGCTGCTCGGGTGACCGAACCGTGTTCGATGACCGTGCTCAAGAGCTTGAGCAAATGCCCGTCCAAATCCAAATGATCAAATTTTTTCATGGAATAGATGAGTTCTAAGCTATTTATTTTATGAGTACGGCGCCACATACTTGAACCCATAGACACGATTTGTGTTTCAGGAGACTCCATGCAACCCGTCCATACGCCTATTCCAGGTACCACCTTGTTTGACGGTGAGCAAGCCCAAAAGGGCTACTCGCTCAACAAGATGTGTTTTTCTTTCAACAGCGCCGATCAACGCCAAGCCTTCAAAGCCGACGAAGAGGCCTACATGCGCAGCTACGGTTTGAATGCGCAACAAGCCCATGCGATTCGCTCGCGTGATGTGCTGGGCTTGATTGCTGCGGGAGGCAATGTGTATTACTTGGCCAAGTTTGCAGGCATCTTGGGCCTCGATGTCCAAGACTTGGGGGCTGCACAAACAGGCATGACCAAAGAGGCCTTTAAAGCCAAGCTGCGCGCAGCGGCCAACTCATAAACCCACAGGAGCACACAACATGGCACACATCGTTGGCGGTCTCGCCACCTCACACATCCCCTCGATTGGCGGCGCCATTGCCAAAGGCTTGCAACAAGACCCCTACTGGAAGCCGTTTTTCGATGGCTTTCCTGCCATCCGTGAGTGGTTGGGTCATGCCAAGCCTGATGTGGCGGTGGTGTTCTACAACGACCATGGCTTGAACTTCTTTCTCGACAAGATGCCCACCTTTGCGGTAGGAGCTGCGGCGCAATACAACAACGCTGACGAAGGCTGGGGTATTCCCACCTTGCCCCCCTTCAAAGGCGCGCCTGACTTGTCATGGCACATCATCAACCAATTGGTGGACAACGAGTTTGATGTGGTCACCTGCCAAGAAATGTTGGTCGACCACGCCTTCACCTTGCCCTTGAAGTTGTTTTGGCCTGACAACGTGTGCCCGGTGCTGACGGTACCCATTTGCATCAACACCGTGCAGTTTCCGCTGCCCTCGGCCAAGCGTTGTTACAAACTGGGACAAGCCGTGGGGGACGCCATTCGCAGCTGGGGCAGTGATTTGAATGTGGTGGTGTTGGGCACCGGTGGCTTGAGCCATCAGCTCGATGGTGAGCGTGCGGGGCACATCAACAAAGCGTTTGATTTGGAGTTCTTGGAGAGTTTGAAGCACAACCCAGAATGGGCGACGCAGTTCAGCATCCATGAGTTGGTGGAAAAAGCTGGGACCCAAGGCATTGAGCTCTTGAATTGGTTGGCCATGCGAGCTGCCTTGGGCCAAACTGTGTCGACGGTGCATCAGAACTACCACATACCCATTTCCAACACGGCCACAGGCGTGCTGGCGTTGCAGGCGGGTTGAACGAGTGAGCCCATAAAAAACCCCCGCCAAGCGTTGCCACTTGCGGGGGAGGGGGCACCCAACGCTTGGTTGGGTACGGCCAGCTTAGATGGTGTCGATGAAGCTGCGCAGTTTGTCGCTGCGGCTGGGGTGCTTCAGTTTGCGCAACGCCTTGGCTTCTATTTGACGGATGCGCTCACGCGTGACGTCAAACTGCTTACCCACTTCTTCCAGAGTGTGGTCGCTGGTCATCTCGATGCCAAAGCGCATGCGCAGCACTTTGGCCTCGCGTGGGGTGAGGCCATCCAGAATGTCTTTGACCACGTCGCGCAAGCCCGCTTGCATGGCAGCCTCGATGGGAGCGGTGTTGACGCTGTCTTCAATGAAGTCGCCCAAGTGGCTGTCGTCGTCGTCGCCGATAGGCGTCTCCATCGAGATCGGCTCTTTGGCGATCTTCATGATCTTGCGGATCTTGTCTTCTGGAATTTCCATCTTCTCAGCCAAGACGCTGGCATCGGGCTCAAAGCCAAACTCTTGCAAGTGTTGGCGGCTGATGCGGTTCATCTTGTTGATGGTCTCAATCATGTGGACCGGGATGCGAATGGTGCGTGCCTGGTCGGCGATAGAGCGGGTGATGGCCTGGCGGATCCACCAAGTGGCATAGGTAGAGAACTTATAACCACGGCGGTATTCGAACTTGTCGACGGCTTTCATCAAACCGATGTTGCCTTCTTGGATCAGGTCCAAGAACTGCAAGCCACGGTTGGTGTATTTCTTGGCGATAGAGATCACAAGGCGCAAATTGGCCTCGATCATTTCTTTCTTGGCGTTGCGCGAGTTGCGCTCGCCTTCGTTCATGCGCTTGTTGATGTCTTTGAGACGCTCCAAGGGCACAACCACGCGGAACTGCAAGTCCATTAGTTTTTGTTGCAGTTCTTGTATCGGGGGAATGTTGCGCCCCATGGTGGCTGACCAGGGCTTGCCGGCAGCAGCTTGTTTTTCAACCCACTTCAAGTTGAGTAAGTTGGGAGGGAAGTCTTTGACGAAAGTGGCCTGTGGCATGCCACATTTGTCCACGATGATGCGGCGCAGTTCGCGTTCTTTTTTACGCACTTCGTCGACTTGACCGCGCACCATTTCACACAATTTTTCAATGGTTTTGGCGGTGAAGCGGATGGTCATCAGCTCTTCAGTCAATGCCGTTTGGGCTTTTTGATAAGCGGGTGTTCCGTAGCCTTCTTTGTCGTAGGTCTTGCGCAGTTTTTCAAACAGCGAAGACATGCGGTCAAAGTGTTCCAGGGCTTGGTTTTTCAGTTCTTCAAGCTTTTTGGTCAGCGCTTTAGATCCGCCTTTGCCATCGTCGTCATCGGCTTCGTCGAACTCGTCAAAGTCTTCCTCGGCCACATAGTCGTCGGCTTCGTTGAGGTTGTTGAATCCGTCCACTACGGTGGAGATCACCACCTTGTTTTCGCGGATGTCGTTGGCCATTTCTAAAATGGCGGAGATGGTCGCGGGTGAACCGCTGATGGCTTGCATCATGTCCATCAAACCGCCTTCGATACGCTTGGCGATTTCGATCTCGCCTTCACGCGTGAGCAACTCCACCGTGCCCATCTCACGCATGTACATGCGAACGGGGTCTGTGGTGCGGCCGAACTCACTGTCCACCGTGGACAGGGCCGCTTCGGCCTCTTCTTCGGCTTCTTCTTCAGTGGCTGCTGTGGGCGTGTTGTTGTTGAGCAGCAGGGTTTCTGCGTCAGGGGTGTGTTCGTAGACGGCCACACCCATGTCGTTCAACATGGAGATCACCACTTCCAGGGTTTCGGCGTCCACCAACTTGTCGGGCAAGTGGTCGGAGATTTCACCGTGGGTCAGGTAGCCACGGGTTTTGCCCAGCTTGATCAGGGTTTTGAGCCGTTGACGGCGCTTTTGCATGTCTTCTTCAGACAGCACGGTCTCGTCAAGACCGAATTCTTTCATCAAGGCGCGTTCTTTGGCCTTGCTGATTTTCATGCGCAGGGGTTTGACTTTTTCAGTCGTGGCCACTTCTTCGACTTCGAGCTCAGACTCGATGTCGCTCAAGTCTTCGTCCAGCGCCATTTTGCTGGCTTTGGCTTTGGTGTCTTTCTTGGCAGGCGCTTTCGCAGCCTTGCCTTCAACAGCTGCGGCTTTCTTCTTGGGTTCTTCGACTTTGGCCTTGGCTACTTTGGGGATGGACTTCACGACGACAGGTTTGGCGTCAGCTTTGGCTTTGGATGCAGGCACTGGTTTGGCTTTCGTAGCGGGCTGTTTTGCTGCTTTGGCAGCAGATGTCGCAACGGGTTTTTTGGAGGCCTGGGTAACTGCCTTGGCAGGGGCTTTCACGCCAGGCTTTGCACCAGCTTTGACGACAGATTTGGCTGTCGTTTTGGCTGCGGCTTGAGCTGTCGTTTTGGCCGCTTTCGGGGCAGGCTTCTTGGACTTTTGGTCAGTGGGCATGAAAACTCCTAGACATCAAAGAAACAAATACTCAGCACCAAATCACCCGGTGCAGGTAAAAAAAAGGGTTGTGGGCTTCAGTGGCAAGGGGGATGGGCGAACATTTGGAGTGCAATCCTTGCGGTAATTGGCGGGTCGTGCGCTGTGTGTCACGTTTGGCCGGTCCGGAGGTGTTGCTGTCGCTCTTGCCGTAAAGATGTGGATTATACCTAACGATCAGTGCTGTGGCGCGCCAGCAGGCACTTTCAACTCAAGTTTCTTGGGCCGCAAGGTGAGCCGATTCGAGCTGACGACGACGCGTTTGCAAGCTGCGGTAGCGCTGTAATGCCAAGGGATCGCTCTTGGCGGCTTCAATGGCTTCGGTTTCTTGCGCCTTGAGGCTTTCGATCAGCATGCGGTTGAGCATGCCACGCAGCTCTAATTGGGCTTCTTGGGCCAAGGCTTGCGGCGTAGGCGCATCTTTGGGTAAGTTGCCGTTTTCGCCGATCACGGGGCTAAACGCGCTGGCCATGACCCGAACGGCCAAGTCTTCACTTTCGTGTCCACGCAAGCCTTCTCGCAAAGCGCCCCAGGGCTGGGGCCCGTGTTCGTGATGTTGATGGTCAAGCCAGGCAAATAAGGGGCCGTGAGGGGGCGCCAAGTCACACAGCAAGTTGTGGTCTTCGCTAGAGAGGTCCTCCCAGATGGCCATGTCAGACAACAACACCCGAGCCGCATGGTCGGCCCGTCCTGCGGGTATTTGACGCGTGTTGCTGCGCTTCCAGTTTTGCGGGGTGCGTTCACGTGGGCGGTAATCTTTGGATTTTTGAAAAGTGCCTGAGCGCGCTGCTGGCAAAGCCGCTTGTGGTGGGAGCCAAAGTTCTTGCAGTTCATGCGTTCCCAAATCGGCCAAGCTCGCAATTTCAGCGAGCAGCTGGCGTTTGAGTGCACCCTCGGGCATGGCCATCCACAAAGGCTTGGCGTTGCTGGCCATGTGCGCGCGGCCCTCGGCTGTGTGCAAGTCGCAGCCATCGCGGGCCACCTCAATCAAAAACCGGCTCAGCGGCATGGCCTCGCTCACGCAGTGGGCAAAGCCCTCTTTGCCAAATTCACGGATGTAACTGTCTGGGTCATGCTCTGCGGGCAAAAACAAAAACTTCACACTGCGCACGTCGCTGGCGTAGGGCAGGGCGCCATCCAGGGCTTTGCGGGCTGCACGCCGACCCGCCCCGTCGCCGTCAAAGCTGAACACCACGGCATCGGTGAAGCGAAAAAGTTTTTGAACATGGTCGCTGGTGCAGGCTGTACCCAGGGTGGCCACTGCATTGGGAAAGCCCAGTTGAGCCAGGGCGACCACGTCCATGTAACCTTCGGTCACGAGCACGTAGCCTGCCTCGCGTAACGCGTTGCGGGCTTCAAATAGACCGTACAGCTCTCGGCCTTTGCTGAAAACGGGCGTTTCGGGGGAGTTGAGGTACTTGGGCGTGCCCTCACCCAGCACACGCCCGCCAAAGCCAATGCACTCACCTTTGACGTTGCGAATCGGAAACATCACGCGGTCTCGGAAGCGGTCGTAGCGTTTTTCGTCTTGACCTTCTTCTTGGTTGACGATGACCAAGCCACTTTCTGCCAGTAAAGGGTCTTGGTAGTCTGGGAACACGCTGGCCAAGCTGCGCCAACCTTCGGGTGCGTAGCCCAAGCCGAATTGCTTGGCAATTTCACCACTCAAGCCCCGCCCTTTGAGATAGTCCACGGCTTTGGTCGATGATTTGAGGTGTTTGCGGTAGGCCTCGCCCGCTTTTTCTAGCACGTCGGTGAGGGTGGCCTGCTTTTCACGCTGCTGGGCTGCGCGCTCTCGGTCTTGGGGCGAGATGTCTTCTTCGGGCACTTGCAGACCCACACCTTGGGCCAGATCTTTGACGGCCTCGACAAAGTTCATGCCGGCATGCTCCATCAAAAAGCCAATGGCGTTGCCGTTCTTGCCGCAGCCAAAGCAGTGGAAAAACTGTTTGGCTGGACTGACCGAGAATGAGGGGGATTTTTCGCCGTGGAAAGGGCACAAGCCCATGAAGTTGGCGCCGCCCTTTTTGAGCTGAACATAGCGGCCCACCACCTCCACCACGTCAACACGGGCGAGAAGTTCTTGGATGAAGGATTGAGGGATGGCCATGTGAAAAAAGGGTGAAGCCCGATTTTAGGCTTCACCCTTTGTTCAGCGCGCTGGATCTTATTTCGGGGCGAGGCGAATGGCGCCATCCAAACGAATGACTTCGCCGTTGAGCATGTCGTTTTCAAAAATATGAAGCGCCAGCTTGGCGTAGTCCTGAGGGGTTCCCAGGCGGGAAGGGAAGGGAACACCAGCCGCCAAGGCGTCTTGCACTTCTTGGGGCATGCCAAACAGCATAGGGGTGCCAAAGATGCCGGGCGCGATAGTCATGTTGCGAATGCCATTACGGGACAAGTCGCGAGCAATGGGCAGGGTCATGCCGACAATGCCGCCCTTGGATGCGCTGTAAGCGGCTTGGCCAATTTGCCCGTCATAAGCGGCGACCGAGGCGGTGGAGATCAGCACACCACGCTCACCCGTGGCTTCAGCTTCGTTCTTGCACATGGCTTCGGCGGCCAAGCGGATCATGTTGAAGCTACCCACCAAATTGACCATGATGGTTTTTGTGTAGACGCTCAAATTGTGTGCCCCATTTTTGCCCACGGTCTTTTCTGCCGGGGCAATGCCAGCGCAGTTGACCAAGCCCATCAACTTGCCCATGCTGAGCGCTTGGTCAACTGCGGCTTGTCCATCGGCCTGGCTGCTGACATCGCATAGGACAAAAGCGCCGCCAATGTCTTTGGCCACGGCCTGGCCTTTGTCTGCTTGCATGTCGGCAATGACCACTTTGCCCCCCCTCGCAGCCAAGGCGCGGGCTGTCCCCTCGCCTAAGCCTGAAGCGCCGCCTGTCACGATGAATACCTTGCCATGGATGTCCATATAAAACCTTTTACGTTGAGTGGTTGACGTTTACGTTAACGTCAATTATCAGCCAAGCGCAGCATCCCGGACAATTGCACTTGAATGCTTGCCAAACTGAATGTGATGACCTTTTTTTCCAACCTCTTTGACCACCCACGCCATAAGCTGCGCTTTGCTTTGCTGTCGTTGTGGGTGGTCGCGCTGACTGCTTGCACTTCACCCGGGCCTGTGGCACCTGTGACGGACACCAAGATACCACCCGTTGCGTCCGCGCCGGATCTGCCCACGCCCAAGCGCTCGCCGCGTCTGGGCTTGGCTTTGGGGGGAGGGGCTGCACGCGGGTTTGCTCACGTTGGCGTGTTGCAAGTGTTGGAAGAGGCAGGCATCAAGGCTGATTTGGTGGTGGGAACGTCTGCGGGCAGCGTTGTGGCGGCACTTTATGCCAGTGGCAAGTCTGGTGCTCAGCTTCAAGTGGTTGCTGAAAGCATGGAGGAGGCCTCGATCACCGACTGGACGGTGCCACTGTTGGGGCGAGGCATGATGCGTGGGGACGCCTTGGCGCGCTATGTCAGCGCCCAGACGGGCGGGCGGCGCATAGAAGAGCTGAGAATTCCGTTGGGGATCGTTGCCACCGATTTGCATTCCGGCCAAGGTGTGTTGTTCCAACGCGGCGATGTGGGCACGGCGGTGCGTGCCTCTAGTTCGGTGCCATCGGTGTTTGAGCCGGTTCGTATTGGAACGCGCGAATACGTAGATGGTGGTCTGGTCTCTCCTGTGCCCGTGCGCTATGCCCGCCAGATGGGGGCTGAGTTTGTGCTGGCAGTCGATATTTCAAGTGCTCCCGAGGCTGGCAAAACAGGTGATATCTTTCAAATCTTGATGCAAACCTTCACCATCATGGGTAAAAGCATCAATGCCTTTGAACTGCGAGACGCTGACTTGGTGGTGCGCCCTGCCTTGGCACATGTGGGCAGCGCGGAGTTCAGTGCTCGCACCCGCTCCATTGAGGCGGGGCGAGTTGCCATGCTGCAGGCGCTTCCTAAGTTACGTGCCGCTCTAGCCGCTCAATAAGCGCGTGTAAAAAAAAGGGGCCCACCAAGCGGTGGGCCCTTGAAGGGATCCCTGCACCCGATGGTGACCACAGGACCCGAGGAGACAATCGTTGACGAATTAACGCTTTTTCGCAGCGGTTTTCGTGGCCTTGACAGCGGTGTCGGTGACAGCTTGCAGGTTCGTTTCAGCCAAGTCAGCGGCTTGCTTGACTGCTTTTTGAACCGATTCCACAGCGTTGTTGCCAGCGGTCACAGCTTGCTTGAAGAATGCAACAGCAGACTCAGAGCCGGCAGGCGCGTTCTTCAATGCTGTGTCGACGAAACCCAAAACGGCTTGGTGGCTTTCGGTGGCTTTGGCTTCAATGGCTTTGCCCAAATCAGCACCTGTGCTCGAGGCGATGTCATAGATGTGGCGGCTGTAAGCAGCGGTTTTTTCAGCCAAAGGCTGCAACAGACCTGCTTGCAGAGCCAGGAGCTCTTGGGCGTCTTTTGCGCTCAAAACGGCCTTGGCATGATCGGCTGACTCAGACAGTGCGGCACGAGCAGCTGTCAGGTTGAGTTCAACCAGTTTTTCCACGCCTGAGAAGGCTTGGTTGGTCAGGCTGAACAGGTTGTTCAGGTTGGCTTTGTTGGTAGCGATGACTTGTTCGGCGTTTAGC
Organism: uncultured Burkholderiales bacterium; assembly: GCA_903906635.1. Classification (GTDB taxonomy): domain Bacteria; phylum Pseudomonadota; class Gammaproteobacteria; order Burkholderiales; family Burkholderiaceae_C; genus Limnohabitans. Next base: position 63,491 of record CAIVLE010000088.1, read on the forward strand.
ATGGTGAAGCTCCAGAATTTAAGTTTGAAAACATGTTGCAGTGCAGCATGGGTCTGAGTTTAGGGTTATCCCTGTGGTTTGCAAGTGGGTTGGGCTTGTTTAGAGGCGAACTTCTAAATCTGAGGGATCCAAGGGCTTGGTCACAATCTGGACATTACCCACTTGGCCATTCATTTCATGCGCGCCTTCTACTCGGACCAATTTGTCCTGACCTTGCCTCCTGGGCATCGTTTTCCGATGGCCAAGTACGCCTTGTTGCGGGAGCGTTTGGTGAGTGAGCTGCCAGAGATTGCGCTGCAGGTGGCCGAGCCTGCCAGCAACGGCGAGTTGGCTTTGGTGCACTCCCCAGGCTACATCCAGTCGGTGACCGAGGGCACTCTGAGTGAAGCGGCCCAGCGCGAGATTGGCTTTCCTTGGACACCCTCCATGCTGGAGCGTTCGCGCCGCTCGGCCGGGGCAACCGTGATGGCAGCGCGAGTAAGTTTGTTGGGGGGGGAGGGGGTGGCCGCCAACTTGGCAGGCGGGACACACCACGCCTATGCGGATCACGGCAGTGGCTTTTGTGTCTTCAACGATGCCGCGGTCGCTGCCCGGTTGATGCAGGTGGAATGGGCGCGCAGCCATCTGCAGCCATTGCGCGTGGCGATCATTGATTTGGACGTGCATCAGGGCAACGGCACGGCGGCTATTTTTGCCAATGACCCGGATGTTTTTACCCTCTCGATGCATGGAGCACGTAATTTTCCATTTGCCAAGGAGCGCAGCGATTTGGATGTGGAGTTGCCAGATGGCTGCGGGGACGACGAGTACTTGGATGCCTTGGATCAGGCTTTGTTGGACTTGAGCGCACGGTTCGATCCTGGCTTGGTGATTTACTTGGCGGGCGCTGATCCCCACGAGGGGGACCGGCTGGGCAGACTGCGGCTGAGCTACGACGGCCTGGAGGCACGTGATCGGCGTGTTTTTGATTGGGCTTTTCAGCGCCGTGTGCCCTTGGCCTTTGCCATGGCGGGCGGGTATGGACGTGTGATCGAGGACACAGTTCAGGTGCAAGTCAATACCTACCGTGTCGCCCAGGCGTACTGGCAGGGCTGGCAAAATCGGGCGCGATGACACAAATATCTCATGACCGAATTCAAGCCCAGTCGCGAAGCACCTTCAAAGTCTTTCGCCGCATTGATACGCGGTGGATGGACAACGATGTGTACGGGCATGTCAACAATGTGGTCTATTACAGCTGGTTTGACACCGCAGTGAATGCACACCTGATTGAACAAGGTGCCCTGGACATTCACCATGGCGAGACGATTGGTTTGGTGATTGAAACCCAATGCAACTACTTTTCACCGCTGGCATTTCCGCAAGTGGTGGAGGCCGGAATCCGCGTGGCGCGCATCGGTGCATCGAGTGTTCGCTACGAAGTGGGTTTGTTTGCGCAGGGCGAAGATCTTTGCGCAGCCCGGGGACATTTTGTGCACGTCTATGTTGACAAGAAAGACCGCCGCCCCGTGAAGGTATTGCCTTCGGATTTGAAAACAGTTTTGGAGAAACTTGTATGAGTGCTATGCAAACCCCCAGCGACGCCAGCGCCGTCGACCATGCCATCACGTCTCGCATGTCAGCGCGCGCCTTCACCTCTGAACCTGTGGCACGCGCCTTGATCACAGAAATTTTGCAAGTGGCCAGCCGTGCACCATCGGGTACCAACACACAGCCTTGGAAAGTCTATGTGCTGCAAGGTGCCAGCCGCGACAGCTTGGTTGACAAGGTCTGTGCCGAGCATGATGCCCTGCGTGCCAACCCTGAGCTGGCTAAAAATTACCAAGAGCAGTATGACTATTACCCGACGCAATGGGTCAGTCCTTACATTGATCGACGCCGTGAGAACGGCTGGAGTTTGTACGGTTTGCTGGGTATTGGTCGGGGCGACAAGGACAAGATGCACCTGCAGCAGCAGCGCAATTTCCGATTCTTTGATGCACCCGTGGGCCTGATGTTCACCATCGACCCCATCATGGGGCGAGGCTCATTGCTGGATTACGGCATGTTTTTGCAAAACATCATGCTGGCTGCGCGAGCGCGTGGTCTGCACACCTGTCCACAGGCGGCATGGAATGCGTTTCACAACATCATCTTGCCGCACATCGGTGCCGGTGAAGGGGAGCGCATGGTGTGCGGCATGTCCTTGGGTTGGGCCGATGAAGGCGACAAAGTCAACACTTTCGCCACCCCGCGTGTACCGGTGGAAGAGTTCACCCATTGGGTGGACTGAGCGTCATGATCATCACGAGCCTGCTCGACACCGACTTGTACAAGTTCACCATGATGCAAGCGGTGTTGCATCAGTTTCCCAGTGCGCAGGTCTCTTATAAATTCAAGTGCCGCAACCCCGGTGTGCAACTTGCCCCCTACGTGCAAGAAATCCGCGATGAAATTCGCTCGCTGTGCAGTTTGCATTTTCAAGACGCAGAGCTTTTGTGGCTGCGCTCATTGCGTTTCATCAAGAGCGACTTTGTGGATTTTTTGGGGCTTTTTCGTTTGAACGAAAAATACATTCAAGTCACAGCCTTAGCAGACGGTGAGATTGACATCAGCATCCAAGGTCCTTGGCTACACACGATCTTGTTTGAAATTCCGGTGTTGGCCATTGTCAATGAGGTGTATTTCCGAAACACGCAAAAAGTGCCAGATTTTGTAGAAGGGCGTAAACGCCTAGATCAAAAAATTGAAGCCTTGTATGCGGAGCGCTTGAGCGACTTGAAAATTGCCGACTACGGCACACGCCGGCGCTTTTCTAAAGCTTGGCATGAAGAGCTGTTGCGGGTGCTCAGTGCCAAACTCGGGACCGCGGGGCAAGGGCAGTTTGCGGGCACCAGCAACGCATTGTTTGCGATGAAACTCAACCTCACGCCCTTGGGCACCATGGCGCACGAGTACTTGCAAGCTTGTCAGGCCTTGGGGCCTCGTCTGCGTGACAGCCAGGTGTTTGGCTTTGAAACTTGGGCGCGTGAGTACCGCGGGGACTTAGGAATTGCGCTGAGCGATGTCTACGGTATTGAGCCATTCTTGCGCGACTTTGACATGTACTTTTGCAAGTTATTTGATGGCGCGCGTCATGACAGCGGGGACCCCTTTACTTGGGGTGAGCGCATGATTGAGCACTACCGCAAGAACCGCGTGGACCCACTCACCAAGACCTTGATCTTCAGTGATGGCTTGACGGTGGAGCGCATCATCGCTTTGTACCAACAGTTCCGTGGTCGATGCCAGTTGGCGTTTGGTATCGGCACCAACTTGACCAACGACCTGGGGTACGAGCCGCTGCAAATTGTCATCAAAATGGTCCAGTGCAATGGTCAGCCCGTGGCCAAGTTGTCGGATACGCCCTCTAAAAACATGTGCGAAGACCAGAAGTATTTGGCTTACTTACGGCAAGTTTTTGACATCGACCCCCCGGTCTGAACACACCTGCATGAACTATTTCAAAGTCGCTGTGCTCTTTGGGTTGGCGTGGGGCCTCAATCATGGGGCGCCTGGGGTGCTCAATCATTTGCAACATTTGGCCGGTGTTGAATCCGCCATGGCTTTGTCTCTTTGGTGTATCAGTGTTTTTTTGCTGTTCGGATGGGCCAGTAGCAAAGCCGCAGAAGGTACGGTGTTGCCAAGTTTCACGCTCCAATTGTTGGTCGGCATTGTTTTGCACGATGCGCTTGCTCCCCTGTCCACGCAGCTGACGCTGTCTGTCGTGGTGTGTACGGCGATGGCCGCGATCATTCTCAAATCTGGGGGTGATGAGATTGAACGCCGGGTCTTTTTGAAAATTGCTTTTCCCACGCTGATGCTGGCCATACCGGGCTATCTGGTGACTTTTTTTGTGATGTTTGGGTTGCTGAGCGCACTGGGCTTAGATGGTCGAACCGCTGCGTTGTTGTCGGCCATTGTGGGGTCTACCGATCCGGCTGCCTTGATTCCAACGCTCAAACTCTTGGTGTTTAAAAAGCACCACCAGCAGCTGACGCATTTGGCGGTTGCTGAAAGTGCTTTGAACGACGCCGTGGGGGCCATTTTCACTGGGGCGGTTTGCTTATTGGTTTATTCTGGCGCTGAGCCCACTGGGATGGCGCAGCTGAGTTCTGACTTGTTCAGTGGCGACAATTTGAACCACCTGGGCCAGCAATTGATCTTTGGCGTGCTCGCCGGGGCGGCCGGTTGGTTGGGCATGTTTGTTTTTGAACGCTACAAGTCTGACCCCGTGCGTCACGGTGAAAACGACAAACCCTATGACTTTGCCATTGTGTTGGCTGTTCCCTTGGGCTCCTTTGCCTTGGCACAAGCCATCGATGGCAATGGTTTTTTAGCAGCCTTCGTGGCGGGTTTGTTGGCCAATTTCAACCACGGCTCTCACCACTTTCATGGATTGCTGCGCAGCATGGAAGTGAAGATTGAAAGTGTGGCCAAGCCCACTGTCTTCATGATGATGGGACCCTTTGTTGCGATCGATGCTTTGCTTGATACCGCATGGCTTGGATTGTGTGTGTCATTGCTGTTGATGTTCGTGGCACGCCCAATGGCTGTTTGGTTGTCTTTATGGCCCACACACATCACGTGGCGAGAAAAACTTTTTGTCTGTGCTGTACGCGAGACGGGCGTTATTCCGGTGGTTTTGGCTGTCATCACGCTGGCGCAGCTTCCCGACTTGTCACTTTTATTACCCCTGACAGCTTGGGTTGTAGTTTGGACTTTGACTTTGTTGCCCGCGATCACCCCATGGTGGGCTCAAAAACTCAATTTGCTTGGCGACGACCTTCCACTAGTTCATTCACTGAGAAAGACCTGATATGAAACCCAAAATCATTGTTGCGCGCCCCGTTTTTGACAGCGTCATCCAGCGCTTAGAGGCGCATTTTGATGTCACCCACAACCAATCCGATCATCCCTGGACCAAGGCCACTTGGACCGCTGCGCTGGCTCAACATGCAGGTGCTTTCACCACTGGAACAGATCCAGTGGATGCCGAGGTCTTATCGGCCTGCCAGAGCCTCAAGATGTGCGCCAACATGGCGGTAGGGTTCAATAACTTTGACGTGCCCGCCATGACTGCTCGGGGTGTTTTGGCGTCCAACACACCCGATGTGCTGACAGAGACAACGGCAGACTTCGGCTTTGCCTTGCTGATGGCCACTGCGCGACGCATGACCGAGAGCGAACACTATCTGCGCCGTGGCGAATGGAAGCAATGGCGTTACGACATGTTTGCGGGCGCCGAAGTGCACGGCAGCACGATGGGTATTTTGGGCATGGGCCGCATTGGTCAGGCCATTGCGCGCAGAGGAGCACACGGCTTTGGGATGAAAGTCATCTATCACAACCGCTCACGCTTGTCGCCCGAGTTGGAAGCCCAATGCAAGGCCAGTTATGTCAGCAAAGAAGAGCTGCTTCGAAGTGCCGACCATGTGATGTTGGTCGTGCCTTATTCGGCCGCCTCTCATCACACCATCGGCGCGCCAGAGCTGGCTCAAATGAAGCCGACCGCGACCTTGGTGAACATTGCGCGCGGAGGCATCGTGGACGATGCGGCCCTGGCAGCGGCTTTGCGCGCGGGTCAAATCGCGGCTGCGGGGTTGGATGTGTTCGAGGGAGAACCCACGGTACACCCCGACTTGTTGACTGTGCCCAATGTGGTGCTGACACCGCACATTGCCAGTTCCTCGATTCAAACCCGCTTGGCGATGGCCAATTTGGCTGCCGACAACTTGATTTCGTTTTTTACCAAAGGCAAAGCTTTGACGCCTTTGAACACGCTGCCATGAGTTTGGATCTTGGTGTATTGCTGGCGTTCGGGCTGTTCAACACCGTTTTGCTGCTGGTGTTGCTGCGGCGTTCCGGACTGAAGGACAACCCCGAAGCACAAGCGGCGTGGGTGCTGAGTTTTCAGAGCCTGCAAGACAAGCTCGAACGCATGGAGCGCGAACTGCGTCATGACATTGGCGAAGCCTCCAGAGGCGGGCGTCAAGAGATGTCGCAAAGCTTGGGTACTTTTCAGCAAAGCCAAATCCAGCAATTGACCTTGATGCAAACGTCCATCAGCGACACCTTGAACCAGCAGTTGCAGCAATTGCAGCGCAGTAATGCGGAAAAGCTCGATGAAATGCGCCGCACGGTGGACGAAAAACTTCAAACCACACTTGAAAAACGCTTGTCAGAGAGCTTCAAGCAGGTGGCCGAGCGACTCGAGCAGGTACACAACGGCTTAGGCCAAATGCAAAAACTGGCCGATGGTGTGGGCAGTTTGCAGCGGGTGCTGACCAATGTCAAAACGCGTGGCATGTTCGGCGAGGTGCAACTCGAAGCTTTGCTGGAGCAAGTGCTCACCGTGGAGCAATATGCCAAGCAAGTAGAAACCAAGCCGCGCAGCAATCAACGGGTAGATTTCGCAATTCGTTTTCCGGGCCGAGGCGGAATCGACGGTGACCCTGTTTGGTTGCCTATCGACGCCAAATTTCCCCGCGACGATTACGAGCGTTTGTTGGATGCCCATGATCGCGCCGATGCCCTGGCCGCTGAATTGGCAGCCAAGGCCTTGGAGGCTCGTATTCGCACAGAAGCCAAGAGCATTGCTGAGAGCTACCTGGCCCCACCGCACACCACAGATTTTGCAATCTTGTTTTTACCGGTAGAGGGTTTGTATGCCGAGGTGCTGCGTCGACCGGGCTTGATGGACAGCTTGCAACGTGATTACAGAGTCACTTTGGCTGGCCCCACCACGCTGTTGGCCATGCTCAACAGCTTGCACATGGGCTTTAGGACACTGGCCTTGGAGCAACAAGCCTCTGAGGTTTGGAAGGTCCTTGGAGCTGTCAAAACCGAGTTTGAGCGCTATGGAGATTGGGTGGAGAAAGTACGAGAACAGGTTCAAAAAGCCGCTGACACGCTAGACCGTGCTGACACCCGGAGTCGACAAATGCGCCGCGCGCTCAAGAATGTAGAGGCCTTGCCAGAAGGGCAAGCACAGGCCTTGCTGCCCAAGTTGGACGAGTCTGAGGACGCGGACGCACTGTGAAGCGTGAACTGGCCAAGTTGATTGCAGGTCAAGTTTGCCTGCACGCCTGCATGACCGGCATGCGCATGGCGGCCCCCTTGATGGCCTTGCGAAGCGGGCAAAGTGAGGCTGCGGTGGGCGTCTTGTTGGCGTTGTTTGCTTTGACTCAGGTTTTTTTGGCCCTACCAGCAGGACGCTATGCCGACCGGCATGGGTTAAAACGCCCCGTGATGTGGAGCGTCTTGACATCTTTTGTGGGGGCTGGCATAGCAGCGCTTTGGCCGATCTTTCCTGTGCTGTGCGTCAGTGCTTTGATGACGGGTGGGGCGACGGGAGCTGCAGTCATTGCGTTACAGCGCCACGTGGGTCGTGCGGCTGAAGATCTGACACAACTCAAACAAGCCTTCAGTTGGTTGGCGATTGGGCCCGCCATTTCCAACTTCATTGGCCCTTTCACGGCTGGTTTGTTGATTGACCATGCCGGGTTCCAATGGGCCTATGGCGCCATGGCGGTGATGCCTGTCTTGGCTTGGTGTTGGGTGCGTAAAACACGCGAACTGCCTAGCTATGTCAAGCCAGAGGGGCACGAAAAAAATAGCGCCTGGGATTTGTTAAACGCGCCGATGTTTCGTCGGCTGATGTTGGTGAATTGGTTTTTATCTGCCTGTTGGGATGTGCACACGTTTGTGGTGCCCATCATGGGGCATGAGCGAGGGCTGAGTGCTTCTGCGATTGGTTCGATTTTGGGCGCCTTTGCCATTGCTGCGGCCTTGATTCGCATTGGCTTGCCTTTTTTGGTGGCTCACTTGAAAGAGTGGCAGGTGCTGACCGGCGCGATGTTGATCACCTCGGTGTTTTTAGCGCTTTATCCGTTCATGAACACCGCTTTGAGCATGGGGTGTTGCTCCGTGCTGCTGGGATTCTCATTGGGCTCGGTGCAGCCCATGGTGATGAGTACTTTGCATCAAATCACTCCCGAGTCGCGACACGGCGAAGCGATTGGTTTGCGCTTGATGGGCATCAATGCATCGAGTGTGTTGATGCCGATCGTGTTTGGTGCCGCAGGTGCGGTGATCGGTATCGGAGGGGTTTTTTGGTCTGTATCCGCCCTGGTGGGGCTGGGTTCGCGAAGCGCTTATTTACTCAGAATTGGTAAAAAGAACGGATGACTTGCCATGCTTCATTCACGCTGTCGACGTATTGAAAAAGTTCCAAATCCTCAACAGAGATCGCACCTTCTTCGACCAAAACTTGGGGGTTGAACAAGCGCTTCCAGTAATCGGTACCAAATAGAACGACCGGCACAGGTTTGGCTTTCTTACACTGAATCAAAGTCAGCGTTTCAAACAACTCATCCATGGTGCCAAATCCACCCGGAAATGCCACCAGGGCTTTGGCTCGCATCATGAAATGCATTTTTCGCAGCGCAAAGTAGTGAAATTTGAAACTCAATCCTGGCGTGATGTAGGGGTTGGGTGATTGTTCATGGGGAAGGGCGATGTTGAGACCCACGCTGAGCCCCCCCGCCTCATGGGCTCCGCGGTTGGCAGCTTCCATGATGCCGGGGCCGCCTCCCGTGCAAATGAACATTTTTTGTGATTGAGGTTGCGCCAAGGTGTACTGCGTGATGACTTTTCCAAGCTCACGCGCTTGCTCGTAAAAGTGCGCGTTACGCACCAAAGTGTGCGCACGCGACAACGCATCCGGTGAACCCTCAGCTTGAGCCAAAGTCAGTTGTTGTGCTGCAGCCTCCGCACTGCGAAAACGGGCACTGCCAAACACCACCACGGTATGTTCTATGCCGAGCGCCTGCTGCGCCAGGTCTGGCTTGAGCATTTCAAGTTGGAAGCGAATACCGCGCGTTTCGCGGCGCAGCAAAAATTCAGGATCTGCAAAGGCCAGTCGGTTGGATTCGGGAACCAAGGGATCGGTTCCTTCATGCTGGGCTTTGAGAACTTCCCAAGCTTCAGCCAAGCGTCTGTCGTGAGGGTCAAGCATTCCATCCATATTGAGATGTTACTGTCGTTCAGATGTGAGAAAGGCTCCCAGGGGAGCCTTTATTTTTCAAGGTGTTGGGGATTTAGACACGCTTGCGGTATTCGCCAGTGCGCGTGTCAATCTCCACTTTATCGCCTTGAGCCACGAAGATTGGCACGCCAATTTCAAAGCCTGTAGCGATCTTGGCTGGTTTGAGTACTTTGCCGGATGTGTCACCTTTAACAGCAGGCTCGGTCCAGGTGATCTCGCGGACCACGTTGGTTGGCAGTTCAACTGAGATGGCCTTTTCGTCATAGAACACCACTTCCAAAGACATACCGTCTTCGAGGTAGTTCAGTGCGTCACCCATGTTGCTGGCTTCAACTTCGTATTGGTTGAACTCAGTGTCCATGCAAACATACATTGGGTCTGCAAAGTACGAATAGGTGCATTCTTTTTTGTCCAAGATGACTTGATCCATCTTGTCGTCGGCGCGAAACACCACTTCGGTGCCGAAGTTGGCGATCAAGCTTTTGAGTTTCATGCGCACGGTGGAGGAGCCGCGCCCGCCACGTTGGTACTCGGTACGAAGGACAACCATGGGGTCTTTGCCGTGCATGATGACGTTGCCAGCGCGGATTTCTTGAGCGGTTTTCATAAGGTGTAGGGGTAGTTGAGTGAAATAGGGCCCCAAAGCAACTCAAGCTGAGCAGGGCTAACCAAACCCGGTATTTTAGCCGTTTTCTCAGCGCACACGCCGTTGCATCACCCAGTTGACCAACTGGGTGCACAAATCTGCTTGAGCCGTCAATTCATTGCGGCAGGTTTGGCCCCATGCTGGCCAATCCGTGGGTTCTGTGTCAGGCCAATCCAACATGGAAGTTGGGGAGATGCCATTCCAGACCTCATGCACGCGACGCAGGCTTTGGGGCATGTGGGTGGTGTTCATGAAAGCTTGCAGTTTGTCGTGGTGTGCCAAATCATCCTGTGGGTAGATGTGCCAGACCAAGGGTTTGCCTGCCCACAGGGCGCGAATCAAAGAGTCTTCACCCCGCACAAAGTTCAGATCACACGCCCACAGCAAATGGTCGAACTCGGTTTGGCTCAAGTAGGTCAATTGGGTGATGTGCAGACGATCGGCGCCAAATAAGGGCCATCCCAGTGCCTGGCAAGCCTGAGTTGTCGCCGATTGAGCTCGGCCCGCTGTGACGCACAAGCGCGTGGTTTGGTTGCCGCGACTGAGCGTGAGCATCAACTCTGCCAAGCCTTGGGGTTCGTAACAAAACAAAGAGATCCAGCGCTCCTGGTCATGGCTTACATTTTGGCCAATCAGTGCTGATCGCCAGGCGGCAGCATCGAATTGAAGCAGCCGCGCTGCCAAGTTGGATTCACGTAGCAATCCACCCGTGCCGGGTGTGAACCCAGGGTAAAAAAACCATTTTGTACAACCTCTGGCCGGGCCCTGCATCACAGGAGAGGGCAAGCCATGCGAGCGTGTGACGTAGTTTTCTGCGCTGAGGTATTCAAGGTTGATCCACACAGTGTGGGGTTGTTGCGCAATGGCGCGCTCGACCGCCTCGGGCAAGAAACAACCAAAGGCTTCGATGACCACATGCCCCACCTCGGTGATATGTGATGCCGATTGCCAAGTGCGAACTTCCACACCTGTGCTGCCTGAAGGCGCCATCCAAATCAGGGCTGAACCATCATCGACCCACAGGCGTACGCGCTGCCCGCGCGCAGCAAGTTCGGCGCACAAACGCCAGCAAACGCCCAAGTCGCCATGGTTATCGATGACGCGGCAAAAAATATCCCAAGTCCAGTTGGTATGTTCCACGTGTGGGATTGTCCACAATACGGGGATGCAAGAAGAACCCGTTTCCCTTCACTCCCCTGAATTGTTGCAACAAGTGGCCGCTTTGCCTGCCTTGCCAGGTGTGTACCGTTATTTCGATGCACAGGATCAGCTGTTGTATGTGGGTAAGGCCAACAGTTTGAAAAAACGGGTTGCCAGCTATTTCCAAAAAGACCATGGTGGCTCGCGCATCGGGCACATGGTGAGCAAGATCGTTCGCCTTGAGACGACCGTGGTTCGCTCTGAGGCGGAGGCTTTGCTGCTTGAAAACAACCTCATCAAGTCCCTCAAACCCAAGTACAACATTTTGTTTCGGGATGACAAAAGTTATCCCTATTTGAAGCTCACCCGGGCTGTGCCAATCAAGGCGCTTACCAATGAGACACAGCCTAGCTCGGCTCCAAGCGCAGCCCAAGTGCCACGGGTGGTCTATTACCGAGGGGCTGTGGACAAACGACATGACTACTTTGGTCCATATCCCAGCGTGTGGGCCGTGCGTGAGGCAATTCAGTTGCTGCAAAAAGTGTTTCGCCTTCGCACCTGTGAAGACACGGTGTTTAGCAACCGAACGCGACCTTGTTTGCTGTTTCAAATCAAGCGTTGTTCAGGCCCCTGCGTGGGACATATTACTGTTGACGACTACCAACGCGATGTGGACAGTGCCATGCGTTTGTTGCGCGGTGAGACGCAAGAGGTGATGACTTCGATCGAGCAGCGGATGATGGCGCACGCTCAGAAGCTGGAATTTGAGCAGGCGGCTGAGTTGCGCAACCAAATGAGTGCCCTCTCCAAAGTGCTGCACAGCCAGGCCATGGACACGGTCGGAGACCAAGACGTGGACATCTTGGCCGTTAAGGTTCAAGGAGGCAAGGCCTGCGTGAATTTGGCGATGGTGCGCGGGGGCAGACATTTGGGGGATCGACCTTACTTCCCTGGTCACGTCGAAGATGCTGAGCCCGTTGAGGTTTTGGAAGCGTTTTTGAGTCAGCACTACCTAGATGTGCCCGTACCACCTGCGCTGATCACCAGTCACCAAGTGGACCCCGAGTTGATTCATGCGCTGATTGAACAAACAGGCGTGAAGATATCTGCGGTGCACAACCCGCGCGAGCAGCGTCGTGTGTGGTTGGAAATGGCCCAGCAAAACGCCGACATTCAACTCGCGCGTTTGTTGGCGGAAGAGGGGTCCCAACAAGCGCGAACGCGTGCCTTGGTGGACGCACTGGATTTAGCTCCCGAAGACTTAGAGAGTTTTCGCATGGAGTGTTTTGATATTTCGCACACGGCGGGTGAGTCGACTCAAGCCTCTTGCGTGGTGTTTCATCACCACAAGATGCAAGGCAGTGAGTACCGCCGCTACAACATCGATGGCATCACGCCAGGCGACGATTACGCCGCAATGCGTCAAGTGCTGACTCGACGCTACAGCAAATTGGCCGAGGCCGTGCGTGCAGGTGAAGGTAAGTTACCAGATTTAGTGCTGATCGACGGCGGCAAAGGTCAGGTATCAATGGCACGCGAGGTCTTTGAGTCATTGGGGTTGGACTTGTCTCGCATTGTGGGTGTTGAAAAGGGGGAGGGTCGCAAGGTAGGCTTGGAAGAATTGGTGTTTGCCGATGGCCGTGAAAAGGTGTATTTAGGTCGGGACTCTGCCGCCTTGATGTTGGTGGCCCAGGTGCGCGATGAAGCTCATCGATTTGCCATTACAGGCATGCGTGCCGCGCGCGCCAAAGTCCGCGTAGGCGGCAGCAAACTTGAAGAGATCGCGGGAATTGGTCCTAAGAAACGGGCGAAGTTGTTGCAACGATTTGGTGGCGCTCGCGGCGTGGCCGACGCCAGTGTGCAGGACTTGATGTCAGTTGACGGGATTTCTGCAGATCTTGCGCAAACGATTTATCAGGCTTTGCGATGAAAGTTTTTCAGTCCGATGGCATGCGCCCATCGAGGCGTCGGTTCAGGTGTGGAGCACTTCAAGCAAGCGATCTAAGCCGCCAGCATTGATCGCCACCATGGCCTGCTCGCGAACTTTGGGCTTGGCTTGGTAGGCTACTGATAAACCTGCTGCGCCCATCATCAACAAGTCGTTGGCACCATCACCCATGGCGATGGCTTGCTGAGGAGGGATGCCAAGCTCGGTGCAGGTTTGGAGCAACATCTTTCGCTTCTCTGCCCCGTCGCAAATGTCCCCCCAGGTTTGATCAACCAACTTGCCAGTGAGGTGACCGTCTTCGATCTCAAGCACATTACTGCGAGCGAAGTCGATGTTGAGAAGACCGCACACTCTATCTGCAAAAAAGGTAAAGCCGCCACTGACTAGCAATACGCTCATGCCATGGGCCTTGCAGGTATCGATCAAATTTTTTGCGCCAGGGTTCAAGCGCAAGCGGTGTTCAAACACTTCGTTCAACGCAGTCTCAGGTACTCCCTTGAGCAATTGAACCCGGCGACGCAAGCTGTCTTTGAAGTCTGTGATTTCGCCACGCATGGCGGCTTCGGTGATGGCGGAAACCTCAGCTTTTCGACCCGCGGCATCTGCCACTTCATCGATACATTCAATGTTGATCAAAGTGGAGTCCATGTCAAAGGCGATGAGCTTGAAAGCATCTAACCGCAGCGGTGGGGTGAAACCTTGGACCATCAAGTCAGGAGAGAATTCGTAGGGCATGTGCATGTCAGTGAATGGCGGATTGCGGGGCAGGTGGCGTCTGTTTGGATGGGGTGCCCAGAGTACGCAGCACATCGCGAATCATTTGGGCTCTTGCCTTGGGTTCAGGCAACTCTCGTTCAATGCGCAAGCGGTCATTGCCCGCTAGTTTGATGTGTTTGTTTTTTTGCACCAACTCGATGATGCGCATGGCATCAAAGGGTGGGTTGGCTTTGAAGCTGATGTGGATGACGCCAGGGGCTGCATCGACTTTTGTGACGCCATAGCTGCTGGCCAAGACGCGCAAGCGGTGTACATCGATCAGTGTTTGCGCCTGGGTGGGCAGCTTGCCGAATCGATCAACAATTTCCTCCAGTAAGGCATCAATCTGATCTGAGGTTTTGGAGGTGGCCAATTTTTTGTAAAAAGACAAACGCAGGTGTACATCCCCACAGTAGTCGTCTGGCAGCAGCGCGGGGGCGTGCAGGTTGATGTCTGTGGTCGCGCTCAAAGGACTTAGGAGGTCGGGCTCCTCGCCGTTCTTGAGGGCGCGAACAGCTTCGTTGAGCATCTCGTTGTAGAGCTGGAAGCCGACTTCGAGCATGTTGCCGCTTTGGTTTTCCCCTAACACTTCACCCGCGCCACGAATCTCCAAGTCGTGCATGGCGAGGTAAAAACCGGAACCCAGCTCTTCCATTTGTTGGATGGCTTCCAGGCGCTGCGAGGCTTGTTTGGTCAGCCCTTGTGTGTCGGGCACCATGAGGTAGGCGTAGGCTTGGTGGTGGCTTCGCCCGACACGACCGCGCAATTGGTGCAGTTGAGCCAAACCAAACTTGTCTGCGCGACTCATGATGATGGTGTTGGCGCTTGGAACGTCAATTCCTGTTTCAATGATGGTGGAGCAGAGCAGCAAATTGAAACGCTGTGCGACAAAGTCACGCATGACGCGTTCAAGTTCCCGCTCGGGCATTTGTCCGTGTGCGACGGCAATGCGTGCTTCAGGGAGCAGTTCTTCAAGGCGTGCACGGCGGTTTTCGATGGTGTCGACTTCGTTGTGTAAAAAGTAGCATTGGCCGCCACGCTTGAGTTCACGCAAGACTGCTTCTCGTATCACGCCATTGCCCTCGTTGCGAACAAAGGTTTTGATGGCCAGTCGGCGCTGAGGCGCGGTGGCGATGACGCTCAAGTCGCGCAAGCCTTCGAGTGCCATGCCCAAGGTGCGGGGTATGGGCGTGGCGGTCAGAGTGAGTACATCTACTTCGGCGCGCATGGCTTTCATGGCTTCTTTGTGCCGCACACCAAATCGGTGTTCTTCATCGATGATCAGCAGACCTAAATTTTTGAACTTGACAGACTCACTCAACAGCTTGTGGGTGCCGACCACAATGTCGACTTGGCCCTCAGCCAAGCCTTTAGCTGCCGCAGTGATTTCTTTGGCGGAGCGAAATCGGCTCATCTCAGCGATCTTGACTGGCCATTTGCTAAAGCGATCGGTCAGCGTTTGATAATGTTGTTCGGCCAGCAAGGTGGTTGGCGCCAGCAGGGCGACTTGTTTTCCGCCGGTGACTGCCACAAAGGCAGCACGTAACGCCACTTCTGTTTTGCCAAAGCCCACATCTCCGCAAACCAAGCGGTCCATGGGGCGTGGGCTGATCATGTCTTGTATGACGGCGTGGATGGCCGCACGTTGGTCCGCAGTTTCGTCAAAGCCAAAGTCGTTAGCGAACGTTTCGTAGTCTTGGGGTGAGTAGCGGAAAGGGTGGCCTTGGCGCGCAGCACGACGCGCGTAAATGTTGAGCAACTCCGCGGCCGCATCGCGCACCTGCTCGGCGGCTCGGCGCTTGGCTTTGTCCCACTGTGCTGAGCCGAGTTTGTGCAGGGGTGCTTCGTCAGCGCTGACCCCCGTGTAACGGCCGATCAAGTGCAACTGGCTCACAGGCACATAGAGAACCGCTTGGTCGGCGTATTCAAGGTGCAAGAACTCTTGGAGGGCTGGCGTCCCATCGGCATTCTTTTCTCCCAAGTCCATGTTGACCAGGCCTCGGTAGCGTCCAATGCCATGTGCGTTGTGTACTACAGGGTCGCCAAGGTTGAGCTCTGATAAGTCTTTGATGAGTGACTCGACATCGCTCACTTGCTCTTGTTTTTTGCGGCGACGCGTGGTGGTCCCCGCGGAAAACAGCTCGGTCTCAGTGATCAGATCGATGCCAGCTTCGGTCCAGCTGAAACCCACATTCAGTGGTGCAGTGGCGATGCCAATCTTCTCCTCGCTGGCTTGAAATTCAACCAACGAGTCAAACGATGGTGGGCTGAACTGAGAGGCCCGCAAAAAGTCTAACAAGCTTTCTCGTCTGCCATCGCTCTCGGCCAATACCAGCAGGCGGTGCGTGCTGTTTTTGGCGTGTTCTTTCAAGCGCTGCAAAGGTTCCGCCGCTCCCCGCACGACCGTGAGATCGGGCAGCGTTTGAGCAAAAGCATTGTCTTGAATGTCGGTGACTTGAGGTCGCAGAGAAAACTGCGCGTAAGCGTTGGCGGCCGCGTAAAACTGCTCTGCGGATAAGAACAAACTGTGAGGTGGCAACGCTGGCCGCTCAGGGTCGCCACGCACCAAGCGGAATCTGTCTTGGGTGTCTTGCCAGAATTGTTGGATCGTCGGCTCCAAGTCACCATGCAGCACCACCGTGGCATGAGAGCCAAGATAGTCAAAGACAGTGGACGTTTCTTCAAAGAACAATGGCAGGTAGTACTCAATCCCAGCAGTCGCCACACCATTGCCGATGTCTTTGTAGATCCGGCTTTTGGTGGGGTCACCTTCTAGCAGTTCACGCCAACGACCTCTGAATTGCGAACGAGCGGCCTCGTCCATTGGAAACTCACGACCTGGCAGCAGGCGCACTTCTGGCACAGGGTACAAGCTGCGCTGGCTGTCAGGGTCAAACGTTCTGATCGAGTCGATCTCGTTGTCAAAAAGATCGACCCGGTAAGGCACCAAGGAGCCCATGGGAAAGAGGTCAATCAAGCCTCCTCGAACTGCGTATTCGCCTGGACTGACCACTTGAGACACGTGGCTGTAACCGGCAAGTGTCAGCTGAGCTTTGAGTTTGGCTTCATCCAGGGATTGATGTACCTTGAAATGAAAGGTGTAGCCGGCTAAAAAGGAAGGCGGGGCCAACCTGTAAAGAGCGGTGGTCGCCGGAATCAGCACCACATCGGCCTCGCCTTGCGATATTCCCCACAGAGTGGCCAGGCGTTCGCTGATCAGGTCTTGGTGTGGCGAAAAACTGTCGTAAGGCAGAGTTTCCCAATCTGGGAATAAAACGCAGCGAAGATCTGGCGAAAAAAACGCCATTTCCTCCTGTAGTCGATGCGCATCGCTCGCGTTTGCAGTGACGATGGCGACCCGTTGATGGCGGTTTTTTTCCCTGACACTGAGCTGCGTCAGCAGCAAAGCGTCCGCAGACCCAACAGGGCGGGGTATGGCAAACCGTTTGCCGGGACTCAATGAGGGCAGATGCATTGATGCAATTCTAGAATGGAGCCCCGGACCATGATCCGCACCACTTGGCTTATGACTCTCAACCCTTTGTCCGATGACCGCATCTTTGCATTGATTCCCTGCGCAGGCAAAGGCAATCGTGCTGGAGCCTCTGTACCCAAGCAGTACCAATTGATTGGCGATGTCCCCTTGGTGGTTCATACGCTGAGGGCATTCGCAGCAATTCCGAGATTGACCCATGGGGTGCTGGTCGTAGCCCCTGACGATCAGCAGATCCAAGACCTTATGTCTGCTCACCCCCAACCGCTATTTTCCGTGGCCCATGTCGGGGGTGCTAGTCGAGCCGACAGTGTGCTAGCGGGCTTGTCTGCGCTGGTTGAGCACGGCGCTTGCAGCCGTGATTGGGTGATGGTGCATGACGCAGCACGTTGTTTGGTAACCCCAACGCAAATTAATCTTTTGATCGATGCATGCCAAGCTGATGGCGTGGGCGGCTTACTGGCTTTCCCCGTCCCTGACACCTTAAAGCAAGAAACCGCAGGACGTGCGAGCGCCACCATCAATCGAGAAAGTAAGTGGCTTGCCCAAACCCCCCAAATGTTTCGTTTGGGCGCGCTGACGGAGGCCTTGAGCAATGGTCATGAATCGGTGACCGACGAGGCCAGTGCCATGGAAGCCATGGGCTTTGCACCGTTATTGGTTGCAGGCAGTTCGCATAATTTCAAGGTCACCTACCCTGAAGATTTTGTTTTGGCTCAGGCAGTTCTTAAGCTGCGAGCAGAAAGTTAAGAAGATGACTAGACCTCAGTTTCGTATTGGCGAGGGATGGGATGTGCATGCCTTGGTCAAGGACCGTCCACTGCTATTGGGCGGTGTGCGAATAGAGCATACCCATGGTTTGTTGGGACACTCGGACGCGGATGTGTTGTTGCATGCAATCACCGACTCTTTGCTTGGCGCAGCAGCTTTGGGGGATATTGGAAGACATTTCCCCGACACAAGTGACGAGTTCAAGGGGGCAGATTCGTGGGTGCTACTTCAACGTACGGGACATCTTTTATCAGACCTAGGTTGGCGCATTGGCAACATCGATTGCACCGTGATTGCTCAAGCGCCCAAGTTGTCAGCCTATATTCCGCTCATGTGCACAAGTATTTCAAAGGCTTTGGAAATAGAAGCAGGTCAAGTCAATGTAAAGGCCAAGACAGCTGAAAAAATGGGTCACGTCGGTCATGGCCAAAGCATGGAGGCACGGGCCGTCGCTTTGATTTACTCAGCATGAGTTGGTGATTTAGACAAAGCTAAAAATGCATCCACGATTTCTCGAACTATTCGACGGTGGTCCACAGTCAGAGAAACGTAATTGACCATGAGTTGCTTATCGACCAATGAAAAATTTTCTTCTTGGTCGGTGAATAAGCCCGCTTTGACGGGGGGCGTGCCAAAAAGTAAACCTTCCGGAGAGATCTTCAACCAATTGCACAGAACGAACAATTTGTCTTGTTTGGGAATAGAGACTCCCATCAGCCAATTTCTAGCAGCATGCGATGAGATCCCATCACCCCAATATCGCAGGTTGAACTGTGTAGCCACAACAGTGGCAGATCTTTCAACACCTGCGTCTTTGAGTGCCTGATGTAGACGCTTTGCAAACTGATCATTGACTGCCATATGCCTTACTCAAATAGAGTTAACTCAATTTGAATAAATTATAAGCAGTAAAAATCCTTTAAATAATACCAATATATTATTATTTTTGGGATTAAGGTTACTGTGCTGTCCACCCGCCGTCCATATTCCACGCCACACCACGCACATTGTTGCCGGCATCTGAGCATAGAAAGACCGCCAATTCACCCAGTTCATGAGGTGTCGTGAAGGCCATGGAGGGTTCCTTTTCGCCCAGCAGCAGTTTGGTCGCCTCCTCGTTGGAGAGTTGCAGTTCTTGTGCTTTTGCATCAACTTGCTTTTGCACCAAAGGTGTTAGCACCCACCCAGGACAAATGGCGTTGCAGGTCACGCCTGAAGTAGCGTTCTCCAGTGCAATGACTTTTGTCAGACCCACAATGCCATGCTTGGCAGCAACATAAGCAGACTTTTGAGCCGAACCAACCAAGCCATGCACCGATGCAATGTTGATGATGCGTCCCCAGTTTTTTTGTTTCATGTGTGGCAAGGCCAAGCGCGAGGTATGAAAGGCGCTGCTGAGATTGATGGCGATGATGGCATCCCAGCGGTCAATAGGAAAGTCTTCTAGGGATGCTACGTACTGAATCCCCGCGTTGTTGATCAATATATCTACACCAGCGCATGTATCTGTTGCAAATTGCATCATGGCTTCGATCTCAGCGACTTTGCTCATGTCCGCCCCGTGGAAGTGGACTTGAACTCCATAGGCTTCTAGCTCGGTCTTGGCTGGTTGGTAGTCACCAAATCCATTCAAGATGATGTTGGCGCCTTGACTTGCCAAGCTTTTGGCAATCCCCAGCCCGATGCCGCTGGTAGAACCTGTGACCAATGCTGTTTTACCTGCGAGAGTGCGTTGCGACATGAGAGATCTCCATATGAATTACGATGGGAATTAACCGACATTATGGAGTTTTCTGTCGTCATTTCTCCGAATCCATTGCCCGCCGCTTATGAAACACGCCTCAGACACCTCATCACGCCCAATGATGTTGGACTCGACATTGCAGGACTTACCTGATCAACCCGATGCTTTGGCGCGAGCGCGTGCATTTGTCGTGCCATTGTTCATCGGTGCATCGTTGGATACAGGGGAGGATGTATTGGAGCATGCAGATGCTGTTGCATCCATTCTCAGTCACATCGGTGGCTCCCAAGCAATGCAGGCTGCCTGCTATTTGGTCTACGCCACAGAGTTTCTCAACAAGCCGCAAGAAGTCATTGCCAAAGCTTTTGGCACCAGTTATGCAGAGCTGGCGATGGAGACGGTGAATTTGATTCGTGTTCAAAGGCAAGCGCGTACTGTTGCATCCGATCGACCTTTTGCGCAAATGCAAACTGAAAACGTACGAAAAATGCTTCTGGCATTTTCACGTGACTTGCGCGTTGTCTTGTTGCGATTGGCATCCCGCTTACAAACACTTCGCTATCACGCGGCCAGCAAAAAATCTTTGCCTGTGGGCTTAGCTCATGAGTCTTTGCATGTATTCGCGCCACTTGCCAATCGGCTTGGTATTTGGCAAATCAAATGGGAAATTGAAGATTTATCGCTGAGGTTTCTTGAGCCTGAGACTTACCGCGAAGTCGCTGGGTGGTTGGATGAAAAGCGTATCGAGCGTGAAAAGTACATGGTTGAGTTGCAGAACCAACTCGAGCGCGCTTTGAAAGAGCAGGGCATTGAGGCAAATGTTCAAGGTAGACCAAAGCACATCTACAGCATTGTCAAAAAAATGCGAGGTAAATCTTTGGGTTTTGATCGGGTATTTGATGTGCGCGCTTTGCGAGTCATTGTTGACTCAGTGCCCGATTGCTATGCTGTTTTGAGTTGGGTTCATACGCACTTCAACCCCATCGTTGAAGAGTTTGATGACTACATTGCGCGACCTAAGTCAAATGGATACCAGTCCTTGCACACGGTTGTTCGAGATGAAAAATCTCGACCAATCGAAGTCCAAATTAGAACCCGTGCGATGCACGAGCACGCAGAGCAAGGGGTCGCAGCACATTGGGCTTACAAAGAGGCGGGCACGAAAGGTTATGCCGGTGTATCAGCCTCTGGGGCTTACGACGCCAAAATAGCCGTGCTTCGTCAGTTGTTGGCATGGGAGCGAGATTTGGTCTCTGCTTCGCAGCAGTCTACTCAGGCAAACGTGACGACCAAGACAGACGCTTTGAGCGATCGTATTTATGTCTTGACTCCAGAGGCTTCGGTCGTTGACTTGCCACAAGGTGCGACGCCGATTGACTTTGCGTATGCCCTGCACACCAATTTGGGACACCGCTGCCGTGGTGCTCGGGTGGACGGCGTCATGGTGCCGCTGCATACTGTTTTGAAAAACGGTCAGACAGTGGAGGTCACCGCAGTCAAAGAGGGCGGCCCCTCACGTGATTGGTTGAACACAGAGCTGGGATTTCTTGCCAGCCCCAGGGCAAGGGCTAAGGTGCGCGCATGGTTCAATGCGCAAGCGATGCAAGAAACTGCTGCCAAAGGCCGTGAAGCAGTTGAAAAGCTACTTCAGCGGGAAGGTAAAACAGCCATCAAATTAGACGACCTGGCTTTTCAGTTGGGTTTTAAGTCTGCAGAGGCTTTGTTTGAGGTGGTTGGCAAGGACGAGTTCTCTTTACGCAATATTGAAACACTGCTCAAGCCGCCGCAGCCCCCGGTTTCTGTGGATGACCATGTGCTCTTGAAAAAAGCACGACATGCCGAACAAGCTTCCAAAGGCGGCGTATTGGTTGTCGGCATTGATTCTTTACTGACGCAATTGGCCAAGTGCTGCAAACCTGCTCCTCCTGACGCCATCAGAGGGTTTGTGACGCGTGGCAAGGGGGTCAGCATTCATCGGGCTGATTGCAGCAACTTTCACCAAATGGCACTTCGTAATGCTGAACGCGTGATTGATGTGGATTGGGGAAAGTCCAAGAAATCGCAAGAACAGGTCTACCCAGTGGATGTCTACATTGAGGCCTTTGACCGCCAAGGATTGCTGCGCGATATTTCCGAAGTTTTTTCGAAGGAAAAAATGAACGTGATCGGTGTGCAGACACAATCCATCAAAGAGTTGGCTTTGATGACTTTCACGGTCGAGGTGAGCGATTCTGGTCGTTTGCAAAAAGTTTTGACTGCTTTGCGCGAAGTTTCTGGCGTCAAGTCCGCACGACGACGTTGAGTCTGTTACAATTTGCGCTTCGGACAATTAGGCGCGTAGCTCAGCTGGTTAGAGCACCACCTTGACATGGTGGGGGTCGTTGGTTCGAGTCCAATCGCGCCTACCAATTGTTCCCCGTCCAGCCCGGCACTGTCCAAGCAGTGACGGGCTTTTGTTTACAGCGGGAGCTGACTGATGAGCAGCAAGAAACACATGTCCCCTGACGAAGTCGATCGACGCATCATCAAAAAATACCCCAACCGTCGCCTCTACGACACCCACTTGTCTAGTTACATCTCCCTGAGCGATATCAAACGCTTGGTCATGGATCACCTGCTTTTTGTGGTGGTGGATGCAAAAACAGGGGACGACCTGACCCGCAGCATCTTGTTGCAAATCATTTTGGAAGAAGAGAATGATGGGGCGCCTATTTTGACCGAGCGAATGTTGGCCAACATCATTCGTTTCTATGGGCATGCCATGCAGGGTTTCATGGGTTCATATTTGGAAAAAAATGTACAAACGTTCATGGATTTCCAAAGCCAGTTGACCAGAACCACCCAAGACCAAGCCCCGTTGAACCTGATGCAGGGAATGGTGGGAAGATACGTGGACCAATCGACGCAAGCGTTGACAGAAATGCAAGTTCAAATGCAAGAGCAATTTAAAAAGCAAACTGACCAGATGATGGATGTGATGAGGCTGAAACGCTGATGAGTGATGTGATGACACCCAAAGTGGGGTTTGTTAGCCTGGGCTGTCCCAAGGCCTTGACCGACTCTGAATTAATTCTGACCCAACTCAGCGCAGAGGGATATCAAACTTCCAAAACCTTTGCCGGTGCGGATTTGGTGATTGTCAACACCTGTGGATTCATTGATGATGCCGTCAAGGAGAGTCTTGACACGATTGGCGAGGCTTTGGCCGAGAACGGAAAAGTCATCGTCACAGGTTGTTTGGGCGCAAGAAGCGGTGAGGGGGGCGCCAATTTAGTCCAACAAATCCATCCCAGGGTTTTGGCCGTCACCGGACCCCATGCGACACAAGAGGTGATGGATGCTGTCCATGCGCACCTACCCAAGCCCCACGACCCTTTTTTAGACTTGGTGCCACATGCTTTTGGTGAAGCGGGTGTCAAGCTCACGCCAAAGCACTACGCCTATTTGAAAATCAGTGAAGGTTGCAATCACCGCTGTACGTTTTGCATCATTCCGTCCATGCGAGGCGATTTGGTCAGCCGCCCCATTGGAGACATCCTCAAAGAGGCGCGCGCTTTGTTTGAGGGCGGTGTTAAGGAGTTATTGGTCATCAGCCAAGACACCTCAGCGTATGGCGTAGATGTGAAATACCGAACCGGTTTTTGGGACGGACAACCGATCAAAACTCGCACATTGGAGCTCGCGCAAGCTTTGGCCCAGTTGGCACAAGGTTACGGTGCTTGGATCCGACTTCATTATGTTTATCCATATCCCAGTGTGGATGACATCATTCCTTTGATGGCCACTGGTCATGTCTTGCCTTATTTGGATGTGCCCTTTCAGCACAGTCATCCCGACGTGCTCAAGCGCATGAAAAGACCTGCGAGCGGAGAAAAGAATCTCGAACGTATTGCTCGCTGGCGGGAGTTGTGTCCACAGATTGTGATTCGAAGCACTTTCATCGCCGGTTTTCCTGGCGAAACCGAATCAGAGTTTGAGCATTTGTTGGCATTTGTGCAAGAAGCACAGATCGATCGCGCAGGTTGTTTTGCCTATAGCCCGGTTGATGGTGCAACGGCCAATGAGTTGCCTGGCATGTTGCCTCAATCGGTCCGCGAAGAGCGGCAAGCCCGTTTCATGGCGGTGGCGGAAGAGGTATCCATTCAAAAACTCAAACAACGCATTGGTTCCACTCTTCAGGTCTTGGTTGACCAAGCGCCTGGCAACGGTCGCAAGGGGGGGGTAGGGCGCAGTTACGCTGATGCTCCCGAAATAGATGGTGTGGTGAAGTTGTTGCCGTCTGAAAAAATCAGCAAAGTGCTCAAGGTGGGCGAGTTCACGCGTGCTCGTGTGGTCGCTACAGAAGGCCATGACCTTGTTGCCTTGCCTATTTAAGGCCAAAGACACACAAGCCATCTTGAGTACGTGGATTTAACTTTATTGATGACGAGTTTGATCTTAAGACTCGTTGATGCTTGTGCGTCGAGGTGAGAGACTTTCTTGTTCACCGACCTGCAAGAGATGAACTTGGGTTTGGATAAAACCATATTGTCCAAGACGTCTGTGGGGCAATTTTCAGATTTTTGGATGAGCTCAAAGGCATGGGGCAGCTGCCTTGCAAGATGATGTGAATATGTCACAACTCCAGACATGTTTTGACGTCATAAGCCCGTATCATGTGGGCTGGAATTAAGAGTAAATTCTTTGAAGGAGACCTTCAGAATTTACGTTGGGCTACACAAGTAATTGGAACTCTTACATGCTCTGAGTTTTGAATTACGTGCGTAGTTGTCACGTAACAATGTTCAGTTGTTGTGGTTTTGGAGGTGTGGGTTTGTGTGTAATTTGTGCGTGTCAAAAATGTCACTTACGCACATTGGGAGTAATCCGTTGTGATGTGAGCCGTTTGTTTGTAACGGCTCCTACATTCAGACTATCCCTCGTTGGTGCCCAGGAAGGGACTCGAACCCCCACGAAGTTAC
>CAIVLE010000089.1 GCA_903906635.1 uncultured Burkholderiales bacterium
TGCAAGCCTTGCTGTTGTTCTTGGCCGCGGTGGCGCTGGGCCTGCCTTTGTTGTCGGGTGGACGAGGTGGCGTGGGCGTGTTCTTTGCGCCTGCTACAGGCTATCTGTTGGGCTGGCCTGTTGGCGCCTTCGTCACAGGGTTGGCCATGGCATGGCTGCCCTCTGGCACGCCGCGTAGCGCTGCCATCAGCGCCTTCGTGGCGTCTGCGTTGGGCGGCTTGCTGGTGGTGCATGTCTGCGGCGTGGTGGGCTTGGTCTACATCGCCAACCTGTCGTGGGAACAAGCCGCACTGGGCACCTTGGTATTTGTGCCTGGCGATGTGATCAAGTGCGCGTTGGCCGCCACTGTAGTCCACACCGTGGCGCGTGGCTTGCCCGATTGGCGCTTGGGTGGCTGACACCCTGGTTCATGCGCCTTTGGCGCGCTGGGCGCAGACCCGTCCTCAGCAATTGGCGATGGATGATGGTCACACGTCGCTTACCTTTGCGCAGTTGTACACACTGGTGCAACAACAGGCCGCAGCGCTGCAAGCGCGCCATGCCCCCGCCACTGTTTTTGTTGACGACGCCTTGGGCACCATCGACCAGATGGTGTCGTTCTTGGCCATCATCACCAGTGGCCGTTGCGCCGCTGTGAGCGACCCCGATTGGCCAGATGCAGTACGTCAAAGCGTGCAAAGCGCTTTTTCTGGAGCACCTGCGGATGTGGAAACGCCGCACCTGAACAGCCCGTTTTACATAGGCTTCACTTCTGGCAGCACGGGCGTGCCCAAGGGGTTTCGGCGTCACCACCAATCGTGGACGGAGAGTCTACGCATTTGCCGCGACACCTTTGGTGCGGATGCGGCCAACTGTGTGCTGGCCCCTGGGCGCTTCTCGCATTCCTTGTTTTTGTTCGGCATGATGCTGGGGCTGTGGAGTGGTGCTGGCGTGGTGGTGCAAGACCGCTTTTCGGCATCGCGCATGATCGACACCTTGCGTTCGGGTCGCACCCCTTGCCTGGTCGCTGTGCCCAGCCAACTGCTTGTGTTGCTGGAGCTGACAACGCGCCGCCACATCGACCCCATAGATGGCGTGCGACTCATCTTGATCAGCGGTGCCCGTTGGATGCGTGAGCGCACCTCAGACTTACAAGCCTTGTTCCCACAGGCGCGAATCGTCGAGTTTTACGGCGCTTCGGAGACCAGCTTCATGGCTTGGATGGATGCTGATGCGCATGCACCCCCGCAAGCAGTGGGCAGGCCATTTGCCAACGTCGAGATAGACATACGCGAGCCACAACGACCGTTAGGCACTGGCCAAATTTTTGTGCGCAGTCCCATGTTATTCATGGATTACGTCGGCCTAGCGCCCGACCAGACCGCCGCCGTGCGCGATGGTGATTGGTTGTCAGTGCGTGACATGGGCTATGTCGATGCGACTGGTTTGTTGTGCTTGGTGGGCCGAGAAAACCGCATGTTGGTGACGCAAGGCAAAAACCTGTTTCCTGAAGAGGTGGAGGCGGTATTGATAACGCACCCCGAGGTGGTCAACGTGTCGGTGCAAGGCGTGCAAGATGCCATTCGCGGGCAACAAGTGGTGGCGGTTTTGGAGATCAAACACAGCGAATCCCGCGTAAGGCCAAGCTCAGCAGAGCTTGCAGCGCTGTGCCGAGCGCAACTTGAAGGCTACAAGGTGCCCAAACGTTTTATGGTCTGCACCGATTGGCCCTTGACCGCCAGCGGCAAGACCGACCACCCAGCCTTAGCGGCCCTGCTCCAACAGCACACGGAAATCAACCCATGCCTTCATACCCTGCATTGATTGCTGCCTGGGCGCGCAGCGCCGTCGTGCCACGCGAAGGTGCGTTCAAAGCCCTGCAAGCGCACGAGATCGCTGCGCCTGTCTTGCAGGCCTTGCTACAACGCGCAGGCTTAGATGCTGCGTGTGTCGATGCCGTGGTACTGGGCAACGCACTTGGTGCAGGCGGCAACCCTGCGCGGCTCTTAGCCCTGCACGCGGGCCTGCCTGAGCGTTGCGCTGCCTACACGGTCGACACCCAATGCTGCGCAGGCTTGGATGCCGTGGCCTTGGGTGTGGGCTTGATTGCCTCGGGCCAAGCCGAGGTGGCGGTAGCGGGTGGTGCA
>CAIVLE010000090.1 GCA_903906635.1 uncultured Burkholderiales bacterium
ATCGCGTTCTTCATGAACGGGATGTCTTTGCGAATCTTGAAAAATTCCACCTGAATTCCTTTTTATGCGCGCCACACCGTGCCGATGGACACGGTTTGCAATTTCTTTTGGCGGCCGTACCAAAGGTTAACCAAGCCGCGTGAGAAAAACACCGCTGAGAACATGCTGGTCAAAATACCCAAACAATGCACCACCGCGAACCCACGCACCGGTCCAGAACCAAATGCCAACAAGGCCAAGCCTGCAATCAAGGTGGTGACGTTGGAATCCAAAATGGTGGCCCAAGCGCGGTCATAGCCCGCGTGAATGGCCGACTGGGGGGCAGCACCGTTGCGCAGTTCTTCGCGTACGCGTTCGTTGATCAGCACGTTGGCATCAATCGCCATGCCCAGCACCAAGGCCATGGCAGCCATGCCCGGCAGTGTCAGGGTGGCTTGCAACATGGACAACACGGCCACCAACAGCAACAGGTTGACCGCCAGCGACACACTGGAGATCACGCCAAACAGCATGTAATACGCGCACATGAACGCGGTCACTGCCACAAAACCCCAGGTGACCGAATCAAAGCCTTTGGCGATGTTTTCAGCTCCCAAACTCGGGCCAATGGTGCGCTCTTCGATGATCTCCATGGGCGCAGCCAGCGAACCCGCGCGCAGCAGCAACGCCGTGTCGTTGGCTTCGACCGTGCTCATGCGGCCTGAAATTTGCACCCGACCGCCGCCAATTTCGCTGCGGATCACGGGAGCCGTCACCACCTCGCCCTTGCCTTTTTCAAACAACAAGATGGCCATGCGCTTGCCCACGCTCTCGCGGGTCACATCTTTAAAGATGCGCGCGCCCTTGGCGTCGAGCGTGAGGTGCACCGCCGCTTCTTGGCTCTGGCTGTCAAAGCCAGGCTGCGCGTCGGTCAGGTTTTCACCGGTCAAGATGACCTGCTTTTTCACAATCACCGCTTGGCCATTTCGCTCCAAGAAACGCTCGGTACCAAAGGGCACGGGCGCGTTGCTCAGCTCAGCCGCACGGGCTTCGGCGCTATCGTCAACCAGGCGAATTTCAAGCGTGGCCGTGCGTCCCAAAATGTCTTTGGCCTTGGCCGTGTCTTGCACGCCCGGCAGTTGCACCACGATGCGGTCGCTGCCTTGCTGCTGAATCACAGGCTCGGCCACACCGAGCTCGTTGATGCGGTTGTGCAAGGTGGTGATGTTTTGTTTGATCGCCTGCTCTTGCACGCGGCGTGCGGCCACCGGGTTGATGGTGGCGCTGAGTTTGAAGTCAGCACCGTCAGGGGCGCTGGTAGTTTGCAAATCGGCAAACTGGTCTTGGATCACGCGCTGGGCGGACTCCAAGGTGGCCATCTCACGAAAACGCACTTCAATGGCTGAGCCATTGCGGCTGATGCCGCTGTGGCGCACATTTTTTTCACGCAAGGTGGTGCGGATGTCGCCGGCCAGTGACTCGGTTTTTTTGGTCAACGCAGCGGGCATGTCCACCTGCAGCATGAAATGCACACCACCGCGCAAATCGAGCCCCAAGTACATGGGCGCTGCATTCAAAGCAGTCAACCATGCAGGTGAACGCGACAACAAGTTAAGCGCCACCACATAAGTAGGGTCATTGGCGTCGGGCACCAAGGCGTGCTGGATCGCGTCTTTGGCCTTGAGCTGGGTGTCGGTGTTGTCAAAGCGCACCTTGAGCGAACCGTTGTCCAGCGTCACCACATCGGGTGTGATGCCTGCGGTCTTGAGCGCCTCTTGCACGCGCTCTTGCACCGCCTGATCGACCTTGACACTGGCCTTGCCGGACGAGACCTGCACGGCCGGTGCTTCACCAAAAAAGTTGGGCAGTGTGTAGACACAGCCCACCAACAAAGCGATGCTAATGATCGCGTATTTCCAGAACGGGTAACGGTTCATGATCGCTTTGAAGTGAGGTTACTTGACCGTGCCTTTGGGCAAGACTTGCACCACAGCACTGCGCTGCAACTGCACTTCAACGCCCGAGGCAATCTCGAGACTCAATGTCGTGTCGCCGATCTTGCTGACTTTGCCCAACAAGCCGCCAGCGGTCGCCACTTCGTCGCCTTTGGCCAAAGCATCGATCATGGCCTTGTGCTCTTTTTGACGTTTCATTTGGGGGCGAATCATCACGAAATACAAGACCACGAACATCAACACCAAGGGCAACATGCCGGTGAGCGAAGACATGATGTCGCCGCCTGCTGCAGCGGCAGGTGCGGTTTGGGCAAAAGCAGAAGAAATGAACACAGTGGAGCTCCAAATAGAAAGTCTCCCACCAAAGCGCAAAACGCACCCCAGCAGGCCAGCCGGGGATTGTATGCGGCAGGGGCCCCAAGCCCTGGCGGCTCACACCCAGGCAATCGCCTCAAGCGCGCCACTGCACCAGCAAGCTGTCCCACTTGCTGCGCACCGCCGACAAGTTGCGAGCTTTCACATGGCCAAAGCCCTTGATCTGCTCAGGAACCCGAGCCAGCTCCAGCGCCAGCGGGTGGTTCTCAGGCGTGAGCCCCTGCAGCACAGTGTCCAGCGTGGCGCGGTACTCGCCAATCAAGGCCCGCTCGGTGCGACGCTCCTCGCTGTAACCAAAGATGTCTAAGGGCGTGCCCCGCAAGACCTTGAGGTGCTTGAGCACTTTGAAGGCCGACAACATGGCCGGGCCAAACTTTTGCTTTTGCAACTCGCCCTTGGCGTTGGCTTTGGCGATCAAGGGCGGCGCCAGGTGGTAGTTCAGTGTGTACTCACCCTCGAAGGTTTTCTCAATGCGTTGCAAGAACGTTTTGTCTGTGTGCAGCCGCGCCACCTCGTACTCGTCTTTGTACGCCATCAGCTTGAAGAGGTTGCGCGCCACAGCCTCGGTGAGCGAGGTTTTGTGCAGCGCGGCCTCGGCCGCACGCACACGCTCTAGCGTACTGAGGTAGCTCGCGGCATAGGCGGCGTTTTGGTAGTTCGTCAAAAACGCGGCGCGGCGCTCAATGACTTCGTCCACCCCTTGGGGCTTGTGGAACTGCACCACTTGGGCCGGCGCCAACGCCGCTTGCACCGCCGCCCAGTCGTGCGCACATTGACGTCCCCAAGCAAAGGCCGCCTGGTTGAGGGCGACCGCCACGTCGTTGAGTTCCATGGCCCGCATCAAGGCCTCGTAGCCCAGCGGCACCCATCCTTTTTGCCAGGCGTAGCCCAAGATCATGGGGTTGACGAAGATGCTGTCCCCCAAGGTTTGCACGGCCACGCGGTTGGCGTCAAAAAGCCCCAAGCCATCTGCCCCAACGGCTTGGGCAATTTCTGCGACGCACTGATCGGCTGGGTTTTGCCAGTCGGTGTTTTTGACGAATGCAGCGGTGGGCGCGCTGTGGGCATTGAGCGCCACATGGGTGCGCCCGGCGCGCATGCGTTGCAAGGTTTCTTTGCCTGCAGTGACGATGGGGTCGCAGCCCAAAATCAAATCGGCTGAGGCCAAACTGACCCGTGTGGTGCGAATCGCGTCTTGGTCATGGGCCATCAGCACATGACTCCAAGTAGCGCCGCCTTTTTGCGCCAAACCCGCGGCGTCTTGGGTGACGATGCCTTTGCCTTCAAGGTGCGCTGCCATGCCCAGCAACTGGCCGATGGTGATCACGCCAGTACCGCCCACGCCAGCGACCACCAGACCCCAGCCCTGGTCCAAAGACGGCAAGGTGGGCTCGGGCAAGTCAGGCGTGGGGTAGGCCAATGCAGCCACACCCTTGGCCTTTTTTTTCAGCTGACCGCCTTGCACGGTCACAAAGCTGGGGCAAAAACCTTTCAAACAGCTGGTGTCTTTGTTGCAGGTGCTTTGGTTGACGGTGCGCTTGCGGCCCCACTCGGTCTCCAAGGGCTCAACGCTCAGGCAGTTGCTTTGCACACCGCAGTCACCACAGCCCTCGCACACCAAGTCGTTGATCACCACCCGCACGGCTGGGTCAACCAACGTGCCACGTTTGCGACGGCGGCGTTTTTCGGTGGCACACGTTTGGTCGTAGATGATGACGGTGCAACCTTTGATCTCGCGCATCTCGCGCTGCACGCGGTCGAGTTCGTCGCGGTGGAACACCGCCACACCCTGCGCCAAATCAATGCCTTCGTATTTTTGCGGCTCGTCGGTCACCACCACAATGCGTTGTGCACCTTCGGCCTTCATGCTGTGCGCAATCTGCAGCACGCTGTGGCCTTCCGGTCTTTCACCCACTGGCTGTCCACCCGTCATGGCCACCGCGTCGTTGTACAAAATTTTGTAAGTGATGTTCACGCCTGCCGCGATGCTTTGACGAATCGCCAAGATGCCGCTGTGAAAGTAGGTGCCATCGCCCATGTTGGCAAAGATGTGGTCGTCGTTGACAAAGGGCTGCTGCCCCACCCAGGGCGTGCCTTCCCCGCCCATTTGGGTAAAGCCGCTGGTGCTGCGGTCCATCCACAGCACCATGAAGTGGCAACCAATGCCGGCCATAGCGCGTGAACCCTCTGGCACACGGGTGGAGGTGTTGTGCGGACAACCCGAGCAAAACCAGGGCTGGCGATCGACCTTGAGCTCCACCACTTGCATGGCGCGTTCTTTGGCGCTGATGATGGCCAACTGAGCATCCACTCGTGCTTGGGTGTCAGCGTCAAGGCCGAGTTTTTTCAAGCGCTGGGCAATGGCCTTGGCAATCAGTGCGGGGTTGAGATCGGCATTGGCGCGCAACAAGGTGTTGGCGCTGGGGTTGGGCTGCGACCATTCGCCGCCTGAAAAATCGCCAGCCACCTCGTTGAACTTGCCCAACACATGGGGGCGCACATCGGCGCGCCAGTTGTAGAGCTCTTCTTTGAGTTGGTATTCGATGACTTGGCGTTTTTCCTCTACCACCAAAATTTCTTGCAAGCCGGTGGCGAACTCGCGCGTGAGTTGCGCGTCCAAAGGCCAGACCACGCTGACCTTGTGCAAGCGAATGCCCACGCGCTGGCAGGTGGCGTCGTCCAGGCCCAAGTCGAGCAAGGCCTGACGGGTGTCGTTGTAGGCCTTGCCACTGGCGATCAAACCCAAGCGGTCGTTGGGGCCCTGAATCGCGTTGTAGTTCAAGCGGTTAGCCCGCACATAGGCCAGCGCGGCGTACCACTTGTAGTCAAACAATCGGGCTTCTTGGCTCAGCGCGTCGTCGGGCCAGCGAATGTGCACCCCCCCGCGTGGCATGTCAAACTCCGGCAACACGATGTTGACCCGCTCGGGATCGATCACGGCGGAGGCGCTGGACTCGACAATTTCTTGAATCGTCTTCATGCCAGACCACACCCCCGCGAAGCGGCTCATGGCAATCGCGTGCAGGCCCAAATCCAAGATCTCTTGAACGCTGGACGGAAAAAACACTGGGGTGCCACAGGCTTTGAAAATATGATCGCTTTGGTGTGCAGCGGTCGAGCTTTTGGACACGTGGTCGTCGCCCGCCACGGCCAACACACCGCCCCAGGGGGTGGTGCCGGCCATGTTGGCATGCTTGAACACGTCGGAGCAACGGTCCACCCCGGGACCTTTGCCGTACCAAATGCCAAACACACCGTCAAACTTGTTGCTACCCGCCGGGGCAAAGCCCAGTTGCTGGGTGCCCCATAACGCCGTGGCAGCCAACTCTTCGTTGACACCTGGCTGAAACACGATGTGCTGAGCCTTCAAATAGGATTTGGCTTTCCACAAAGCTTGGTCATAGCCGCCCAAGGGAGAGCCTCGGTACCCGCTGATGAAACCCGCCGTGTTTTTACCTTGCAAGGCGTCGCGCTGGCGCTGCAGCATGGGCAGCTTCACCAAGGCTTGCACACCACTCATGAAGGCACGACCCGACTCAAGGCTGTACTTGTCATCCAAGGTGACATCGGCAAGTGCACGGCGAATGTGCTCGGGCAGGGGGGCGTTCATCGCGTGCTCCTAAGTTCACAAGGTCAAGACCGAGTGTAGACCTGCCAGCCTGCCAGCGCAGCCGCGCCGCGTGGCCCGGCTCACGGGATGGGTTCAATGCACGTGGCGTGGCAAGGGCGTGGCCAGTTCTTGCAGGTCTGGGCCCGCTTCGCTCAAGCCAACGCCCCAACCAGCGGTGTCTTGCAATTTGTTGAGCAAAGTCACCATCAGTTGCAGCACTGGCAAGGGCAGTTTCAAGTTCACACTTTGTCCGTTGATCATTTGAAATTCAATGGCGGTCTGGTCTTCGATTTGGTTCATCACCAATCCAATGACCAAGATGGGTAACTCCCCCAGCGGTTTTTGCGCAGCGGATTGATAGCTGTCTTCGAACTTCACCTGCTGCGCCACCGCTTGCTGTTGAAAGGCTTGCACTGCTTGCGCCACTTGAGGCGGATGGTGTTTTTCCAAATTTTTCACAGCCAAATGTTGCGTGCCTTGCAGCACGCCTTGCACCATGCGACGGGTGAGCCACAGGCTGAATTCTTCGTTTTCGTGGGTGTTGAAGCGAAACATGACGCGGTCTTCTTGCGCCACCCACTCACCATTGAATTGTTTGATGCCCATATTTACCTCGGCCAAAGCACCCACAGGCGCAAATTTTGTTTCATACGTCCCGCCAGCTCGCCGGCCTGTGGGCCCGTGCCTGCAAAGTAATCTGCACGAACCGCACCCACAATGGCGCTGCCCGTGTCTTGCGCAAACACCAGTCGCTGCAAATTCGCACCGCTGCCATTGGAAAACATCCACAGCGGCGTTGCGTAGGGCACCGAGTCTTTGTCTACCGCAAGCGAGCGACCAGGCGTGAGCGGCACCCCCTGAGCGCCACGCGGGCCAGCTTCAGCGTCGACGCCACTGCGCTGTTCTGGGCTGAAAAACACATAGCGCGGGTTGCTCCACAGCATATCTTGCACCAGCCTTGGGTTGCTGGGTTGGGTGCTGCGGATCCAAGCCTTGATGCCGGGCCAAGACGCGTCGCGCACCAAACCCCGATCGAGCAACCAACGGCCCACGCTTTGGTAGGGCTGTTCGTTGGAGCCCGCAAAAGCCAGGCGCATCACCCGCACGTGGCCATCGGCCTCGGTGATGCGAACACGGCCCGAGCCCTGAATGTGCAACACCAAGGCTTCAATCGGGTCGGCCAACCACGCCACTTCACGGCCACGCAATGCCTCTTGGACTTGGGGTTGGGTGTCGATCTCTTGGCGAGTAAACCACATGCGCCCGCTGCGTCGCAGATCGGCCAAGCCATCGGGTGGCGCATACAGCGGCACCTCAAAGCCAGGGCGGCGCTGCGAGGAAGCCTCGAACACGGGTTCGTAATAACTGGTAAGAAGCCCCTCCATGACGCCGTCGAGCGACTCGACACGATAGGGCTGCAAGTGGGCCATCATCCACACACGGCGCTCGTCGTCGCTGGCCAACAGCAATTGGCGCACGCTGGGGCACAGGGGACCCAAAAGGGGGCCAGGACGCTCGCAATTTTGCAACCAGGCATTCCAGGCCTCTTGCAAGTTGTCATCTTGCCAGCCCGGCAAGTCATCCCAAGACACCGCCACCCAACGGCTGCGGTAAGACTGCTGGGGGCTGGGGGTATCGGGCAGTCCGGCCAAAGCGCCAGAGGCCCGCGGCACCTCAGGCGTACGCACCACAGCAGCAGGTGCGATGACGCCAGGGCGTGCGACGTCCTCGGGCAAGGCGCGCACACGCGGACCAGAGCCACACGCCACCAGGCTTCCTACAATGAGTGCCGATGCCACACGCCACAGGAGTTGTTTCATGCTGTTGATTTTGCTCGAAGCCCTGGGCGCCGGATGTATCTTGGTGTTGATCGTATGGTGGACCATGTTTTCGGGTCGCAGCGAAGCCGAGCACGAGGCGGCCCAACCACCAGCCCCCCAACAGCCCCAAGACGAGCCCAACACGCGCTGAGCCCTCACTCGCCGCGCAACAAATTGGCCAACTCGACCGCGGACTTGACCGCCATCTTCTCAAACACGCGAGCCCGGTGAACTTCCACCGTGCGCACGCTGATGTCGAGCTGGTCGGCAATCAATTTATTGGGCAAACCTTCCACCACCAAACGCATCACATCGCGCTCGCGTTCGGTCAAATCGGCCAAACTCTGTTGCAAGGTTTGCTTGGCACGTTGCACTTGCAAGGTGGTCGCCGAGCGTTGCAAGGCCTGTTCGATTCGGTCCACCAAAGCGTTGTCTGAAAACGGTTTTTCACAAAAATCAAATGCACCACGCTTGACCGCATCCACCGCCGTAGGGACATCGGCGTGGCCGGTCAAAAAAATCACCGGCAGCACATTGAGCAATTGGCGTTCGATCAGCTGCTCAAACAAGGCCAGCCCACTCATGCCCGGCATGCGCACGTCCAACAACAAACACCCCGGCTGACTGGGGCACCAAGCGGAGCGAGACGAGGCGTTCAAAAAAGCAGCAAATGCGTCAGCACTGTCAAAGGACTCACTGGGCAAACGGCGCGATCTCAGCAGCCAAGCCAAGGCTTCGCGCACGCCGGCATCGTCATCGACGATGAAGACCAGGGCATCTTCGGAAGGTTGCATGGTGAGACTCCATTGAAATCAAGCCTGGGGCAAGGTGAAACTAAAGACCGTGCCACGGGGCGGGTTGTCGCAGTGGCTCAATAAGCCACCGTGTTGTTCTACCACCGTGCGGCACAAACTCAGGCCCAAGCCCATGCCTTCGGCTTTGGTGGTGAAGAAAGGGGTGAAGAGTTTTTCAGCCACCGTGGGCGCAATGCCTGGGCCCACATCGGCGACTGAAAACGCCATCCAGCGGCTCACCGCGTTGGAGGCTGCCGTGCGCACATCCAAGGTGAGCACCTTGTCGGTGGTGTCATCGGCCATAGCTTGCATTGCATTGCGGGCCAAATTGAGCAAGACCTGTTCAACCATCGTGCGGTCGCACCACACGGCGGCCAAGTGCTCAGGGCAGCGCACGACCACGCGAACCCCGAGTTTGCGGGCTTGCAAAATGATCAAAGGCATCACGTTGTCGAGCAAGGTACGCGGCAAGACGGCTTCGCGCGTTTGGTCACGACGACGTACAAAGTCATGCACGCTCTTGATCACCTTGCCCGCACGTTCGGCTTGTTGGCCAATGCGCGCCATGGCGCTGCCCAGCATCTCTGCCAAACCCGCGTCTTGCAAGGCCACGTCTTGGAGCAAATTCATGCTGCCGGTGGCGTAGCTAGAAATAGCCGCCAAGGGTTGGTTGAGTTCGTGGCTCAGCAGCGACGCCATCTCGCCCACGGTCGCTAAACGAGCGGTGGCTTGCAAGCGCTCTTGGCTAGCGCGCGAGAGCTCCTCCACACGACGCTGCTCGGTGATGTCAAGCACCGCACTCATCCACCCCGTTTGCTGGCCATTGGCGTTGATCAAAGGCGCTTCAAAAATCAACACCGCAATGCGCTCTCCGCCCTTGTGCATGAAGACCGACTCCACCCCTTCGCGCGGAGGCGCATTGCCCGCCAAGCGCAGGGCTTGGCGCTGGCCGTACTCGTCAATCATCTCGGGTGGCCAGTAAGGTGCTGGAATGCCGTGCCCCAACAGCTCTTTGGCGGTGAAGCCCACCATTTCGCAAAAAGCAGGGTTGACATAGGTGATGCGTCCTTGGTTGTCGCGCGCGCGCAGCCCGGTGACCAGGGAGTCCTCCATGGCCTTGCGAAACGCCAGGGCATCGGCCAAATCAGACTCCACCTGCTGGCGTCTGCGCATGTCACGAGCCAACATCACCAGCACGGTGACCAAGGCAATTGCCATCGCCGTGACCAAGGCCGTCAGCACATTTGGAAAGACATCGGGTGCCGCGCGCCAGCTGTCCATGCGCAAGACCATGGCATGTCCTGGCAAATCGAGCAATTGCTGTGCGGTAAAGACACGACTGCCACGACGTGGCGTGCCAAATTTGGCCAGCCGTGTGCCATCCGACTCCGTGAAAGACACCTCCTGGCTGCGGGTGAGTTGCGGCCCGACCATGCCAGCAAGAATTTCGCTCAAGGCATAGCTGGCCACGGTGTAGCCCGTCACGCGCCCGTCCACCAGCACAGGCAAGCACAGGTCCATGATCTCCAACCCCAAGCCATCGTTTTGCGGCACATAAGTGCTCACCCCGTAGCCGGGCCCACTTTGGCGCCTCGCCACGGCGCAAGCCTGCACCACCTCGGGCTGACGGGCTGAGCGCCCTTGCTTGGCAAACACGGGAGCGCGAAACGGTGTGTCCACAGCGGCGATGACGCCCAACTCCAGATCGCGCCATTCCAAGCGCAGCCATTCGCGGTGCTCGCGCAACAAACTGGCCGCCTCTTGTGGCCAAGGCCGCTGGGTGTGGTCGACAAATTGCAAAGTCTGCAAGGTCTGCACATTGCGCGTTAGCGCAGCACGGATGTCATTGACCGCATCCGAGGCATCTCGCTCGATGCGACTTTGCACTTGGCTGACCTCGTAGCGGCCCGCCAACCACACCAGCGTGCTCAACATGGACAGCACCAACATCACCAGCAACAGCCACAAGGACCAACGGCGCCACAACGTACCGGCTGGAAACAACATCAGTCGACCTTGGTCACTCGGGGGTTGAGCCAGGTGCCATCGATGTGGAACTCGCTGGTGTTGGCCCGCACCAAGGGCTTGGCCAAGACCAATTGAGCCAGATAGGAGGTCAGACCCACCAAGGGGTTGATGGTGGCCATGTACAGCGCGTATGTGCCGGCATTGATTTCGGGCACGACCACCACCTTGAGATCTTGTGTTTCTCGCGCCATGTCAGCGCGCCCTTCAATCAATGCGCCCGCGACCACGCCCTTCATCTGCAAGTTGTTGGTAAAGGCCACGCCTTGGTCGATTCGCACATCGCCACGGACAAAATCAAAAGCAAAGCCTTCGCTGAAGATGTCGCTGAAGTCCAAGGTCAGTCGCCTGGGCAAGGCTTGTAAGTTCAAGACGCCCAGCAAACGCGCTGCCCCCGGCTCGGTCTTGAGGAATTGGCCTTTTTCAATGTCCAAATTCAGCTTGCCCGACATGCTGGAGTAGTCGAGGGTGATGGGTGAACCGCGCCAAGACACTTGCCCCTCCAAGCGTCCCTTGCCATGACGAACCGCCTCGGGCGTGCCCAAGCGCGTCAACAATAGCCCGCTGTCGTTGACATCCAGCACAAAGTTCAGTTGCGTGCGCCGCAAAGTAGGACTATCCGCGGCCCAGTTGCCACTCGCGGTGAAACTGGCCTCTGGCATGCTCAGGTTGAGTTTGTTCAAGCGCCATTCACGTGTGGCGTTGGTGCCCGTGCGGTTGACCGCTTGAATTTCCAACCGCCCCAGCTTCTTGTTGCGCAAGGTGAGGTCTTCCACCACGATGTCCAGGGCCGGAATGCTGCTAGGTTGCTCGCTGAGCATGCGCTCGACATCGGGCACCAAACTCGGTGGAATATTCAAGTAGCTCAAACGCGCCAACAGTTGAGCCGGGGTACTGCCATTGGCCGGGCGCACTTCGGCAGAACCGTTGAGTTCGTCGGCACGCAAATTCAAACGCCACAGATCCCCTTGACGGGTGCCGCCCACCAACACGTTGTGCAGCATCCGCTCGGTGAGCGTGAGCTGGTCTGCGCGCAGCGCCAAAAAGGTGGGCATGTAGTCAGACGCACCCCCCAGCTCTGCCTGGGCACCCATGGGTTTGAGCGCGGTGGGCGCGCGCAATGCGTCGCGCATGGACACACCCGTGAGGTCACTCATGGCCTCGCTCCAGGCGTCCAGATCCAAGCTGGACAACTGCAAATTCAGGCTCACGCCTTTGTCGCGCATGGGCAGGTTCTCGCTCAGCGCTTCGCCCACGGCAATGCCCCCGCGCAGCACCTGGGGCTGCTCGCCACTGAGGTCGCGCACATAGCTGAGCGCCAACACGCGGCCCAAGCTAAATTGGATCGTGTCTTGAAAAACCCGGCTCTTGGGCAGCAATGACTCTCGGGTGAGCTGGGTGGACACGCGCAAAGGCAGTCCCGTCGCTGCCGCTTTGTTCAAAGGCTCTGGCAAATTCAGCGCCACGCCCTTGAGGTCACTGGTGATGAGCAGCTCGGGCTGGCCTCGGCGCAGCCCCAGGGTAAGTTCATACGCCGCGCTCCCGCTGGCGTGTTGCGCCACGCGCGTGACCCCAGCCAACTCACGGGCTTGACGCAGGCCTTCCGCGCTGAAGCGCCCCTTGGCCCTGAGTTGCAAAGGTGAGTCGCCTGAGGCCGAGGCAAGATTGAGCCCCCCATCGATCTGAGCGTCTCCCCCTAAGGTTCGGGCTTTGAGGTCCTTCAAAGTGAAGCCTTGCTCGCTGAACTGCAAACTGCCTTTGACGCCCATGAGCACCGGAGTGCCTGGCATGACCTGAAGGTCGTTGCCCAAGAAGTTCACGCTGCCTTGTACTTTGGACTTGCGCAGGGCGTTGAGTGGCAACTGCAAGTTAAGTTTGTAGTTGGCCAAGCCAGCCCCTTGGCTGGCCTCGAGCACATCACCGGTGAGCTCATGCAGTGCCGAGCGTGAGATCACGCCCAACACCTCGTTGAGCGGGCCCCCGCCTTCTGCGACCACCTTGACCTCTGGCTTGAGTAGATCGACGATGTGGGCCTCGACCTTTTGCCAGTCCACGCGTTCGGCGCCTTCCACGCGGGCGTTGCCCTTGAAATGCAAGGCGCGTCGCTCCAACACCAGCTCTCCACGCACGGCCGTCAAAGCAGGCCAGTTGCTGCTAGGGCTCACTCGGCTGCCCTTGGGAACGGGCACATAAGCGTAGCGCCCCTGGTCGATTTGGGTCGAAATGCGCAACTCGCCCAACTTGGGGTTGTCAAACGGCAAGTCGTTCAAATTGCCTCGGATGCGCAGCTTGGCCTTGCTGGCCAAGCCCTGCTGCACGGCATCGCGTAAATAGGTCCGCACTTCAAGCGGCAAGTTGTTGGGCAGGTAGCGGTGCACTTGGGCCAATTGAGCGCGGCTGATGCTGGCGGAGAGATCGAGAACACCCGGCCAGCGCTGGGTGCCTTCGCCAGTCTTCCAACTGCCCTCCAGCTGCCCCATCACATCGGCGTTGGCCAACTGGGCTTGGCTGACCTGCACAGCGAGCTGCTCGCCGCGGTGTTGCCACAGCAACTGAGCCGAAGCTTGGTCCAGCACAATGCGTGGGTCATCCAAGCCCATCGGCAAGGTCAAGCTGCCTTGTTCGATGCGCACCTGAGCTTTGCCACCCTGCGGGTTGAGCTCAAAGTCCACGCTGGCCCCTTGCACCCCGGGCACCCAAGCCAATGGGCTGTCTGGCGTCGTGTCACGCAAGAGCTGCAGGCCTTGCACTGCGCCGCGCGCCGTGTAACTCAGCTGTGGGCTGGAGGTGAGCCCGCCCGATGTTTGCCAGCTGACTTGCAATGGGTTGACCCGTCCTTGGGGCTTGAGCCGCGCGAGCAAGGCGCGCCACTGCGCGGGCATGGGTAGGCGTTGGCTCACCTGAGCCAACGCCTGCAAATCCAATTGATCCGCACTCAGGGTGCCTGCCTGGAGATCTTCGCCTTGCCAAGTCACACGCAACACACCGCCAGGCCAATGCTCTCCCTGCACGGTGTCAAAAACCAGGTTCTCCGTGCTAATTTCCACTGACGGCTTGACCCCTTTGGGTTGCCACTTGGCGCCTAATTTGCCCGCGATGTGGCGCAGCTCCAGGGGCTCGAGTTCTGCCCCCAAACGCACCTTGACCGACTGCAGCGACACATCGGCTTGAAGCCCCACGGCTTGGCCGTGCACCAGCTCCAGTGACAAGCGCATGTCGCCACGGCCTTCTTGGATTGACACGCCTTGATCCATGGAAACCCATTGGCGCAAGGTCGAGACATCAACCAGCGGCAAATCAGCCTGCACTTGGCCCGACCATGACTGCGTGTCACCGGCTCGGCCCCAAGGCGCTTGACTGAATTTGCCCTGCATTGAGATGCGTTGACCCAAAGTAGCGGGCGGGGTGGCATCAAGACGCAGGTCATGGCCATTCCATTGGTTCTTGATCACAACATCGACTTGGCTCAGGGTCAGCGCGGGCGCATCGGCCCCATGGCGCGCCTCGTCACGCCAGTGCAGCAGGCCCTGGGTGACGACAAATTCATGTTGAGAAAAAAACCAATCTGCAGCCGTGCCGTCCCCTGCGCCGTGGGTGCTCAAACCCGCCACCCACAGCTGCCCCTTGGTGTCACGACGTATGTCCAATTCGGGCTGCTCGATTGCCAATCGTTCAAAGCCCCCTTGAAGCACCGAGCGCAAGGACAAAGCAGCCAGCACACGTGGCAGACGCAAGGCCTCGTGGCCTTGGGCGTCCAACAAGCGCACCTCCAACACTTCAAACCCCGTGACCAGCCAACCCCCTGTGGTGCGGATCTGTCCGATCTCGACCGGTGTGCCAATCGCACGGGTGGCTTGTTGTTGCAACCATTCACGGTGATCGTTGATTCGCGGCACAATCAAAGCGTGCAGGGTGGCCCAAGCCACAACCAGCAACAGACACACCATGCCCAAGGCCCACAAAACACCCGTGAACAGACGCGTCCACCGCGAGGGTGGTGTGCCTAAGTGGGAGATGGGTTCAGACGGATCGGACAACTGTTTCATGGTGATAGCAACGTGACCGGAATTATCCCCCTCTCGATGAACGACCTGAGTGCTTACTCACGCTTTGTTCAACGCATTCGCCGGCGCTACCCGGCTGAAATGGGCCTGTTACCCCATGGCGCTCCTGAGCTAGCCACCTTGCAAGTGGCGTTGTCGGCGTTGCGCCAGCAACACGGGTGGGGTGCGGCCTTGCGCATCCTGCGCCAATTGGTGTTGGAGCGCCTAGCAGAACTCGACTGCACCCAACATGCCGACTTGTCGGTGATCACACGCGGCATGACCGAGTTGGCTGAGCTGGCCCTGGACGTGGCCTGCAATGACGCCTGTGCGCAACTGGATGCGCTTTATGGTGCGCCCTTGTGCAAGAGCGGTCAACGTGCCGTGATGTGGGTGATCGGCATGGGCAAACTGGGTGCACGTGAACTCAATGTCTCGAGCGACATCGACCTGATTTACGTCTACGACGAGGATGGCGAGACGACCGGCTTGCCTGACGGACGTGGGCGCATCAGCAACCATGACTACTTTGCCAAAGCGGTCAAGCTGATCTACAGCCTCATTGGCGAGGTCACCGAGCACGGCTTTGTGTTTCGCATGGATTTGGCGTTGCGCCCCAACGGCAACTCGGGCCCCAGCGTGGTGTCTTTGAGCGCGCTGGAGGAGTATTTCCTCGTGCAAGGCCGTGAATGGGAGCGCTTTGCTTGGCTCAAAAGCCGGGTGGTCGCGCCGGCCAGCGCGCAGCAGACAGCGCAAGACTTGCGCAACACCGTATTGCCCTTTGTGTTTCGCCGCTACCTTGACTACAACGTGTTTGAAGCCCTGCGCGGACTGCACCAACAAATTCGCCACCATTCGGCCAAACGCAGTGCTGGGCGGCCTGAGCGTGCGCACGACGTCAAGCTGTCGCGTGGCGGCATCCGCGAGGTTGAATTCACCGTGCAACTTTTGCAAGTGGTGCGCGGCGGGCAGTTTCCGGAGCTGCGCACTCGCCCAACCTTGCAAGCTTTGCAACGCCTGGTGCAAGCCAAGCTCATGCCCGCGCACACCGCCGATGCACTGGCTAAGGCTTATGTGTTTTTGCGCCAAGTCGAGCACCGCATTCAGTACTTAGACGACCAACAAACGCACCTGCTGCCCGCGCAAGATGCCGACCTCGAGTGGGTGGCACTCACGTTGGGCTTTGGGGATGTGTGCGACTTTTTGATCCAGCTCGATGGCCACCGCGAATGTGTGGCCCAAGAGTTTGACCGCTTGTTGGGCCAAGGCCGTGCGCGCCAAGACACACCACCCAAAGACTGCAAGGGATGTGGCGCGCACACCTCGCAAGATTGCCCCGATCTCGAAAGTCTGTTGCCCCACCTGAGCGAGCGGCTGCGCGAGCGCGTTGCCCCGTGGCCCGATCAACCCCGGGTGCGCGCCTTGCGTGAGGACGCGCGCCAGCGTTTGCTCAGACTGCTGCAGCGCACCCAAACCTGGCTGAGCCAGGGACTGGTGAGCGAAGACGCCGCCGTGCGCTGGTGCGACTGGATGGAGCCGCTGATGCGGCGAGAGAGTTATCTGGCTTTGTTGCTGGAGCGTCCGCGTGTGCATGAACAATTGCTGCGTTTATTGGGTGCTGCGCGTTGGCCCGCTCGTTATTTGTTGCAGCACCCAGGGGTGATCGACGAGTTGGCCTCTGAGTCCTTGTTGCATGAACGGTTTGACCCGGTGGCTTTTGAGGCCGAGCTGGAACATCGCCGCACGGCTTTGCAGCATGTGGACCAAGACGATGACGAAGCCTTACTCAACCTGCTGCGCCGTGCACACCACGCGGAGGTTTTTCGCACCTTGGCACGTGACGTCGAGGGCAGCTTGACGATCGAGCAAGTGGCCGATGACCTGAGCGCGCTGGCAGACACCATGCTCACCGTCACCAGCCGCTGGGTCTGGCAGCGCTTGAAACAGCGCCACCGCGACGAGCCGCTGTTTGCCATCGTGGGCTATGGCAAGCTGGGAGGCAAAGAACTCGGCTATGGCAGCGACCTCGACATCGTGTTTGTCTACGAAGATCCGCACGAACAGGCCGGTGAAATTTATGCCGCCTTTGTGCGCAAATTGATCAATTGGCTCACGGTCAAAACCGCCGAGGGCGACTTGTATGAGATCGACACCGCCTTGCGTCCCAATGGCAATTCAGGGCTGCTGGTGACCACCTTTGAGGCGTTTGCCAGCTACCAAGCGCAACGCGGCAGCAACACCGCATGGACCTGGGAGCACCAAGCCATGACCCGGGCACGTTGTTGTCTGGGCTCGCCTGAATTGCGCGCTCGCTTTGAGGCCGTTCGCTGCAGCGTCATCCATGCGCCCCGCGACCGCGCCGCCTTGGCACAAGAAATTT
Source organism: uncultured Burkholderiales bacterium (assembly GCA_903906635.1). Lineage (GTDB taxonomy): Bacteria > Pseudomonadota > Gammaproteobacteria > Burkholderiales > Burkholderiaceae_C > Limnohabitans. Next base: position 16,982 of record CAIVLE010000090.1, read on the forward strand.
TGTCTATGCGTGCCACGTTGCGAAATGCGCGTCCCGTCAAAGCGGGTTTGTTTGACGTCAAGCACAGCACCGGGGGCATGGTCGATGTGGAGTTTGCGGTGCAGTACTTGGTGCTGGCGTTTTCAAAAACACATCCCGGTTTGAGCGCCAACTTGGGCAACATTGCCTTGTTGCGCAACGCAGAACAAGACGGGCTGCTGCAAAGCGGGGTTGGCGAGAGCGCCGCCAATGCCTACCGGGCGCTGCGCAAAGTGCAGCACACGGCTCGATTGGACGAGCAGCCGACCCAAGTCAGCGAGCACGATTTGCGGCAGGAGCGCTCAGCGATCGTGGCGTTATGGGCTGGCGTCTTTGGCGCGCGGACTGCGCACGCCCTGATGCAATGAATCAAGGCTGCAAGACCACCACACCCACGCGTTACTGGGCGCGGATCTTGGTGACCAGGGCCGTGGTCGAGTAACCATCGACAAATGCAATTGCCTGTGCGCGGCCACCATAGCCCTCGACCACCTGGGTCTCGGCAAGTTTGGACATGTCGTAATCACCCCCTTTGACCAAGATGTCAGGGCGCAACTCGCGGATGAGCTCCAACGGGGTGTCTTCGTCAAACCAAGTCACCAAACTCACCGATTCAAGGGCCGCAATGAGCGCGGCCCGGTCGGCTTGGGCATTGAGCGGTCGGTCTGGGCCTTTGCCCAAGCGACGTGCCGACGCGTCGCTGTTGAGCGCGACCACCAAGCTCCCCCCCAAAGCACGCGCTTGAGCCAAGTAGCTAGCGTGTCCTCGGTGCAACACATCGAATACGCCATTGGTGAACACCACGGGCCCATGGGGCCGCAAAGCGGCCACGCGCTGCAAGGCCTCGGAACGCGAGGTGAGTTTGTTCAAAAACGCGGGGGCAGTCAGTGGTGTAGCGGTCATGGCCGCAATTTTAGGTGGCGTGCTCTGCACGCCAACGTTGCACCTGCGGGGCCACATCGCCCAAACCTTGCACGCAGACCACCCGCGACAGCTTACGGCGCTTGAGGGCGCTGTTTTGCCCGCCGGCCCACACCTCGGTGGTGAGGGGCAACAACGCGCACAACTCGTTCAAGCCCTCCACCACCTGCTTGGGGTTCATGATGGCGCTGAAACTCAAGGCCACCACCTGCGCTGAATGAGCAATCGCTGCTTTGGCAATGTCTTGGATCGGCATTTGCGTGCCCAACCACAGACAATGCGCGCCCTGCAAGGCCAACAGACTCTGCGCCATCAGCAGGCCCAAGCCGTGGGGTTCTTGCGCAAAAGTAGTCAACATGACCCGTGGCGTGTTCGTCGCCTGAGCCTGAGGCAGGCTGTCCATGGCGTGGCGCAGCAAGGCAGATACGCACTCGGTGTAGAAGTGTTCTTCGTAGACCTCCATCTCGCCACGCACCCAAGCATCCCCCACGGCAGCGGTCACGGGGGCCACCACTTGCATGACAAAGGCCTCAAGCCCCAAATCGCTCCAGGCCAGATGAAGTTGCGCGCGCAAGCCCTCTGTGTCGTGGTCACGGATCAACTGCAAGTAGCGCGCCACGTGGGCATGAGGGCTGTGGGACTCGGTTGGGGTGAGCTGTGCTTGGGTGGTGGGCAGGTTTTGACTCAACCTCAGCAAGTCTTCGCTGGCCAGGGGCACCACGCGCCCGGGGCGCTGGCCTTGGTCCATCAAGCGTTTGATGAGGCGCAATTTTTCAACCTGTGCGGTGGGGTAGGTACGTTCCCCAAACGCATCCCGGCCTGGGTTTGGAAACCCGTAGCGGCGCTCCCAGATGCGCAGCGTGTCTTTGCCAATGCCCGTGTCACGCTCAACCGCAGCAATCGACAGCTGCACGGCTTTGGCGGCAGATTCAGCGCGAAAATTCATGGCGGCAACAATTTCTTGGTCGGAAGGTAGTGAAGCAAGTTTGTCCTAGACAAAACAAGCAATTTACGCCATCATGCACGAACTCGCATTACCTAACAAGTACTTATGTCATTTCCATCAGGTTTATTTCGCAGTTTAGCCACCGGAATTTGGGCTGCAATGGTCTGTCTGTCTCCCCTGCTCGCACAGGGCGCAGAACCCGCCACTGCCACTGCAGCGCCATCTTGCCCGCGCGTGTTGCAACACACCGTGCTGCGTTTGCAAGACGAAAAGCCCCAAGCCCTGTGCCAATATGCCGGACAGGTGGTGGTGGTGGTCAACACCGCGAGCTACTGCGGCTTCACGTCGCAGTACAAGGGGCTTGAGGCGTTGTTTGCCAAGTACAAAGACCGTGGCTTGGTGCTGTTGGGTTTTCCCTCCAACGACTTTTCCCAAGAGCCAGACAGCAACGCCAAGATCGCCGACTTTTGTGAGAACACCTTCGGGGTGAAATTTCCGATGTTTGCCAAGTCAAAGGTGCAAGGATCTGACGCCTTGCCCTTGTTCAAACAACTGACCGAGCAAACTGGCAGCGCGCCTCGCTGGAACTTTTACAAGTACGTGATCAGCCGTGATGGACAACACATCAAGAGCTTTAGTTCGATGACCGGCCCACAAGACAAGTCTTTCGTGGCCGAGGTAGAAAAGCAACTGGCTGCCAAAGTCAACGGCTCATGAAGCCACGCGTTGCCATCATCGGCTCGGGCATCTCGGGCTTGTCTGCGGCGCACCACTTGCGCGGTCACGCACACATCACCTTGTTTGAAGCCGCAGACTATTTCGGTGGTCACACCCACACGGTGGACGTGACTTTGCCCACGCCCCAAGGAATGCAAACGCATGGCGTGGACACCGGTTTTTTGGTGTTCAACGAGCGCACCTACCCAGGCTTGATTGCCTTACTGGACGAATTGCAGGTACCCAGCGCCAAATCGGACATGTCGTTCTCGGTGCAAGCGCCGCAACCCCATGGCCAACGGCCCTTGGAGTGGAACGGCTCGACCCTCAACACCGTGTTTGCCCAGCGACGCAACCTGTTCAACCCACGCTTCATTGGCATGCTGCGCGAGGTGATGCGCTTTAACGCCTTGGTCACCCAATTGGCCTTGCGCAACCAAGACGAAGAGCTGGCCCAGCCTTTGTGCGAGTTTTTGCTGGCCAACCGCTTCGGCGAAGCTTTTTGCGATGACTATCTGCTGCCCATGCTGGGCTGCATCTGGAGTTGCCCGACCGATCAGATGCTCATGTTTCCGCTGGCCACGATGGTGCGGTTTTGCCACAACCATGGACTGGCACAGGTCAACAACAGACCCCAGTGGCACACCGTGCGCGGTGGGGCACGCCACTATGTTGACAAAATCATCGCGCACATCCAAGACAAGCGCCTGAACTGCGCCGTGACCCGCATTGAACGCGACACACAAGGCGTGACGGTCCACACCGCATCGACCAGCGAGCGTTTTGACGCCGTGGTACTCGCCACCCACGCCGACCAATCTTTGGCCATGCTGTCCCAGCCCAGTGCACAAGAAATGCGTACCCTTGGGGCGGTGCGCTACCACCCGAACCTGGCGGTGCTGCATACCGATACCTCGGTGATGCCCAGCAAAAAGCTCGCTTGGGCCGCTTGGAATTACCAACGTGCAGAAAAGCAAGGCAGCGACAACGCACCCGTCTGCCTGCATTACTGGCTCAACCAATTGCAGCCTTTGCCCTTTACCGAGCAAGTGTTTGTGTCGCTCAATCCAATCCACGAGATCAGCCCCGAGCGGGTGATTGGCAGCTACCACTACGCACATCCGGTGTTTGACTTGGCCGCGATAGAAGCGCAGGCTCAGGTGCCTGCGCTGCAAGGCCAACAGCACACTTGGTATGCCGGCGCATGGATGGGATACGGCTTTCACGAAGATGGCTTCAAAGCCGGGCGGGACGCCGCGTTGGGGGTGTTGGCGCGATGAGCACCACAGCACGCGCGCACATGGCTCAACCCTTGCTGGGTTTGGGCCAAGTGCGCCATACGCGCTTGCGCCCCACGCGCCATGCGTTTGACTACGCCACGTATTTTTTGCTGTTGCCCATGCGCAGTTTGGCCGCTGGCAGCCCAAGCGCGCTGGCCATCAACCGAGCGGGGCTGATGAGCTTTCACGATGTAGACCACGGCGACGGGCGCAACACGGCGCAAGGTGGCGCGTTGGCATGGTTGGATGAGGTACTGCAGCAAGCAGGCATCCACGACGCCAAAGGCGAGGTCTGGCTGCACTGCTACCCGCGGGTGCTGGGCTATACCTTCAAGCCCGTGAGTTTTTGGTATTGCCACACAGCCGATGAGCAATTGCGCGCGATCGTGGTTGAAGTGAACAACACCTTCGGTGAGCGTCACTGCTACTTGCTAGACCGCCCACGCTGGGGGGTTGAGCAAGTCGCCACCAAGGTGTTTCATGTGTCGCCGTTTTGCGCCATCGAAGGCTGCTATCGTTTTCGCTTCATGCGCACCACTGATCGCACCGTCGCCCGAATCGAGCACGACGATGCCCAGGGCCCGCTGATTCAAACCAGTGTCAGCGGCGTGTTGGTGCCGGCCAGCTTGGCGGCACAGCGACAAGCCTTGTGGCGCTTTCCTTGGATGACCTTGATGGTGATGCTGCGCATCCACTGGCAAGCGCTGCAGCTGTGGCGCAAGCGTGTGCGGTTTTTCACCAAGCCCAACCCTCCAACCGATTTTGTGACCCGTTGACCGATGCCCCCAAGCACCATGAACACCACCTCCTCATCTCCTAGCTCTGAGCCCGTTTCGCCCAAGACGCTCGATATGCCTGCCAGCGCCCGCCGTGTCGTGGCCATGCTGGACCAACTGCGCCACGGCCACTTGCGTGTGGTGTGGCCCGATGGCAACAGCACCCACTTTGGCGCTCACGATGCAGGGGGGCTATCGGCACAGCTGCACCTGCACAACTTCAAGCCTTTGAGTGAGGCCATCAAATCTGGGGACATTGGATTTGCCGAAGGCTTCATCGCAGGCGACTGGACCACGCCCGATTTGCCCGCACTGCTGCGACTCTTGGTGGCCAATCGGCGTGAGATGGATGATTTGATTTATGGCCATTGGTTGGGCCGTTTGGTCTACCGCGTGCGGCATTTGCTCCACCGCAACACCAAGCGCAACAGCGCCAAAAACATCCATGCCCATTACGACTTGGGCAATGCGTTTTACCAGCTGTGGCTGGACCCCACCATGAATTACTCATCGGCCTGGTTCGGCGATGACCCAAGCCAAGACTTGTCGCACGCCCAAAACGCCAAAGTGCATCGCGCCTTGTGCATGGTGCAAGCCAAACCCGGTGACCGGGTGATGGAGATCGGTTGCGGCTGGGGCGCTTTGGCAGAAATGGGCGGCCTCGAATTTGGCGCCCGCATGCACGGCGTCACTTTGAGCCACGAGCAACTGGCTTACGCCCAAGCACGCATGCAGCGCTTGGGCTTGTCTGGCAGCAGCGACTTGCGCCTGCAAGATTACCGCGACATCGACGACGGCCCCTATGACGCCATTTGTTCCATCGAAATGCTCGAAGCCGTGGGCCAAGAGTATTGGCCTACTTACTTTGAGACCGTGCAGCGACTGCTCAAACCCGGTGGCAAGGCGTGTATCCAAACCATCGTGATCGACGACGCCTTGTTTGACCGCTATGTCAAAAGCACGGACTTCATTCAGCAGTACATCTTTCCGGGCGGCTGCTTGCCCTGCCCACGCGAGTTCCGCGCCCACGCTGCGGCAGCGGGCCTGCGCGTCGTGGACGAGATGGCCTTTGGTCTTGACTATGCCGAGACGCTGCGTCGCTGGCGCCACGCGTTCTTAGCCGAGCAGTCCCGCGTGTTGGCCTTGGGCTTTGACGAACGCTTTGTACGCATTTGGGATTTTTACTTGGCTTATTGCGAAGCGGCCTTTGAGCAAGCCAACACCGACGTGGTGCAGTACACGCTTGAGAGGCTGTGATGCAGCGCAGGCGCTGGCTCATGGCTTTGCTGTCTTGTGCCTGTGCTGCTGGGTTCGCTCGTGCGCAAGACAGCGCCTCCTCCAAAGAGTTGCTGGCGCAAACTTTGCAGCAACTGCGCCCCTTGCTGGGCAACCCTCGTTTGGTCGGTGAACACCGCTTGACCTACTGGGGATTTGAGGTGTACCACGCCAGACTGTGGGCCAACAGCGCTGCGTTTTCACCCGCCGATTGGGCCTCGCAACGCCTGGTGCTGGAGTTGCGTTATTTGCGGGACTTTCAAGGCCACGACATCGCCCAACGCTCGATCACCGAAATACAAAACCAAGGCCCGCTGAGCGCCGAACGCTCCGCCGCTTGGCGACAAAGCTTGCAGTTGCTGATGCCCAATATACGCAAGGGCGAGACGCTCACGGGGGCCTACCTGCCCGAGTCGGGCGCACAGTTTTGGCACCAAGGCCAAGCCCTGGGCGAGATTCGCGACACAGAGTTTGCGCGCCGCTTTTTCGGCATTTGGCTCTCCCCCCAAAGTTCGCAGCCGGTGTTGCGTCAACAGTTACTGGCTGGCGCCTCGCTGTGACGAACCACTGGCGCACCACGGTGTGGCGCAAGCTGGCGTGGCTGAGGTTGAATTGGATGGCGATGCCATTGGCTTTTGTCAGCTTGCCTTTGTATGTGATGCTGCCACACCGCTACGCCAGCGCATGGGGTGTGCCATTGGCCAGCTTAGGGGCTTTGTTGCTGTGCGTTCGCGCCCTCGATGCGGTGCTTGACCCCTGGCTGGGGGCCCGATGTGATGGCTGGTTTGCCCACGGCATGCCCCGGGTGCTCACGCGCACGGGCATGTTGTGCGGCCTGTTGGCGCTGGGTTTTGCGGGCCTGTGGTTGCCCGATGTGTGGCTGGGCTCGCTGGGTCTGCACGTGACGCCCGAGACCGTGCTGGCCATGGCCGCCCCGTGTTTGGTGCTGGCGTACTTGGGGGCGACCTGCTTGAACTTGGGGCTGCAGTCGTGGGGGACGCGACTGGGGGGCCACGCCTCTCAACAAAGCCTGATCGTGGCCTGGCGCGAAGGCTTGGGGTTGCTGGGCGTGGTGCTGGCCTCGGTCTTGACGGCTTGGGTGGATGCCCCTGCGCTGGTGATCGCGTTGACGCTGGCGCTTACTCTGGGCTGGTGGTTGTGGCGCTCAGCACCGTTTCCAACGCATCCCCCGCTGCAAAGCGTCGCGGCATCGGACAGCGGGGCTGGGCCGCTGCAGCGGCCTGCCTTTCGTGCGCTGCTGCAAGTTTTTTTGCTCAATGGCATCGCCAGCGCAGTGCCTGCAACCTTGGTGATGTTTTACATCCAAGACCAATTGCAAGCGCCCAGCGGTTATGAAGCACGCTACTTGGGCGCGTACTTTGTCGCGGCAGCGGTCTCGCTCCCGTTGTGGCTGTGGGTGGTTCGCCGCGTGGGCTTGTTGCGCGCCTGGGGGGTGGGCATGGTCTTGGCCATGGGCGTGTTCATGTGGACAATGGGTTTAGGGGCAGGGGACTTGTTGGGTTTTGGCGTGATTTGCGCCTTGTCGGGTGTGGCGCTTGGGGCCGACTTGGTGGTGCCAGGCGCGTTGTTGACGGGGGTGATTCAACAAGCCGGTGACAGCGGCGCACGCGAAGGCCGCTATCTGGGGTGGTGGCAAGTCGCCACCAAACTCAACCTGGCTCTGGCCGCTGGTCTGAGCTTGCCCGCCTTGCAAGTGCTGGGCTACACCCCAGGGGCGCACAATGCATCTGGTCTGTGGGCTTTGACGCTGGCTTACGGTGTGCTGCCTTGTGGGTTGAAATTTTTGGCTGCGTGGCGTTTGTGGACGCTGCGCCATGTGTTGCAGGAGAACTGACATGATGAACCGTAGAAAACTGTTGCTCAGTGGCACGGGAACGCTGGTGGGTGCCGCCAGCTTGATGGGCTGCGCAGGCCCCAGCGTGGACGATTACGCCAACGAGCGCCCGCTGCTGGACTTGCGTGAGTATTTCAACGGCATGGTGGACGCTTGGGGCGTGTTCACCGACCGCAATGGCCAAGTGGTCAAGCGCTTCACCGTGGTGATGAACTGCCAATGGCAAGGTGACAACGGTGTGCTGGACGAAGACTTTGTGTATTCGGATGGCACCCAAGAGAAACGCATTTGGCGCTTGAAACATCTGGGCAACGGCGCCTACAGCGGCAGCGCAGGCGACGTGGTGGGCATGGCCCAAGGTCAAACCCGTGGCAACAGCTTTCGCTGGGGCTACACCTTGGCACTTCCCGTCAACGGTCAGGTCTGGCACGTACAAATGGACGACTGGATGTACCTGATGAACTCCAAGGTCATGCTCAACAAAGCGCGCATGACCAAGTGGGGCTTGCACCTGGGTGACGTGACCTTGTCGTTCCAGCGAAGGGCTTGAAATGCAAGCAATGAACCCACCCATGCGCGATTGGTCAGGCCGCAGTGTGTGGCTGATTGGGGCGTCGAGCGGCATCGGTTTGGCCACTGCGCATGCGCTGCATGCCGCAGGAGCCCGCGTCGTGGTGTCTGCGCGTCAAAGTGATTTGTTGGCTCAGTTTGTTTTATCCCACCCGAACGCACATGCATTCACCTTGGATGTCACCGATGCACCAGCTACGCGCGAGGTGGCGCTCCAAGTCCAAGCGCTGCAAGGCCTTGACGTGGTGGTCTTTTGCGCCGGCTATTACAAAGCGGTCCGCGCGACACACTATTCGCTGCCAGAAATGTTGCGCCACCAAGCCGTCAACTACACCGGAGCGCTGCACATGCTCGACGCCGTGTTGCCCAGCTTGCTGCAGCAAGGTCATGGCCACATCAGTTTGATTTCTAGCGTTGCAGGCTACCGTGGCTTGCCGCAAAGCCTGGCTTATGGCCCGACCAAGGCCGCGTTGACGCACTTGGCCGAGGCACTCTACATGGATCTGGCTTGCCAAGGGCTTGGTGTGAGCGTGATCCACCCTGGCTTTGTTGCCACGCCGTTGACCGCGCAAAACACCTTCAAAATGCCGGCCATGATCAGCCCCGAACAAGCCGCTCAAGCCATGCTGCAAGGCTGGGCTCAGGGGCTGTTTGAAATCCACTTTCCCAAGCGCTTTACGCGTTGGCTCAAGATGTTGCGACTGCTGCCCTACCGGTGGTACTTTGCCATCGTGCACCGCGCCACAGGCATGTGAGGCGCCCATGCCAACCCCACAAAACACACCCGACACACAAGAAGCCGCACTGGCACGCGTGGTGAGTTTTTTTGAGCAGATGCAACCAGGTGATGTGTCACTTCTGGGTGATGTCTACTGTCACGATGCCCATTTCAAAGACCCTTTCAACGAGGTGACGGGTGTGCCCGCCATTCAAGGGATTTTTGAGCACATGTTCAAGACCCTGCATGCACCACGCTTTGTCATCACCCAGTCCATTCAACAAGGCGCGCAATGCTGTGTGACCTGGGATTTCATCTTTGAGTTTCGCAACTTTGCGGGCGGTACGCCGCAAATCATCCGAGGCGCCAGTCATTTGGTACTGCGCGAAGACTGTGGCACATGGCGCGTGGCGGTGCACCGCGACTACTGGGATGCAGCCGAAGAGCTCTACGAAAAATTACCCGGGGTGGGCGCTGTGATGCGCTGGCTCAAGCGCCGCGCCAACGCCTGAGACAAAAAAGCCCGCTGCGCTGCGGACCTCGGCCCAGACAGCCTCACGGGCGCATCAAGACGCCAGCGTGTCTTGAAAACTTGGGCGCTGTGCTAACCGCTCGTACAAAGCGGCCAGACTGGGATGGTCACTGCGCCAATCGATGTAGGCAAAACGAAAATCCAAATAACCCAGCGCACACCCCACAGCGATGTCGGCCAAGCTCATGTGAATGCCCATGCAATAAGTGCGCTCAGCCAAAGCACGTTCCATAGACGTGAGGCTGTCGTCGATTTTTTTCATCTGACGCTCAATCCACGCTTGGCTGCGCTGTGTCTCGGTGCGTCCCGGCCAATGGGCTTCCAAGCGTGCCAAGATCGCTGCATCCAGCAAACCATCGGCCAAGGCCTCCCAAGTTTTGACCGCGGCACGGTCTCGCCCACCCGAGGGAATGAGCTTGCCCACCGGGGACAAGGTGTCCACGTATTCCACGATGACGCGCGAGTCAAAGAGGGCCTCGCCACCTTCCATGATCAAACAAGGCACTTTGCCTAATGGGTTGGCTTGTGTGATCTGCGTGTCGGCGGACCAGACGTCTTCAAGCAAAAACTGGTAGTCCAGCTTTTTCTCAGCCATGACGATGCGCACTTTACGCACGTAAGGACTGGTGATGGCGCCGATGAGTTTCATACGTGGCAAAGTTATTTCGAAGCCAGAATTTTAACGAGGCTGTGAGCACCCTTTGCCGCCCACATCGCTCAACACGCTCGCAAAGCACCATCGGCACTTAGATATCGCGAGCGATCCCCCAGCACCTAAAATCTGGCAATGAGCATTACCCAAGTCACGGCCTTGTCGCCGCTGGACGGCCGATACGCCGCCAAACTCTCCGCCCTGCGTCCTTTGATGAGCGAGCAAGGCTATATGCACCGCCGCGTGCAAGTCGAAATTGCCTGGTTCATCGCTCTGAGCGACGCAGGCTTTGACGAATTCAAACCTTTGAGTGCCTCTGCACGCAACCACTTACTGAGCTTGGTGAGCCAGTTTTCAACCCAAGACGCCTTGGCGATCAAAGAGATTGAAAAGACCACCAACCACGATGTGAAAGCGGTAGAGTACTGGATCAAGGACCAATTCAAGGGGCACGCAGAACTGGAAGCGGCCGCTGAGTTTGTGCACTTTGCCTGCACCAGTGAAGACATCAACAACACCAGCCATGCCTTGCAGCTCAAAGCCGGCCGTGACCAGGTGGTGTTGCCAGGCCTGGATGGCTTGATCACCAAGTTACGCGAGATGGCGCACGCCTACGCCGATGTGCCCATGCTCAGCCGCACCCACGGCCAAACCGCCAGCCCCACCACGGTGGGCAAAGAAGTGGCCAATGTGGTGATGCGTTTACAAACCGTGCGCGCCCGCATAGCCGCCGTGCCAATGATGGCCAAGATGAACGGTGCGGTGGGCAACTACAACGCCCACCTGAGCGCCTGGCCCGACGTGGACTGGGAAGCCTTCAGCCGTCGCGTGGTCGAAACTCCCGAGCCTGTGGGCTTGGGACTGACGTTTCAGCCCTACAGCATTCAGATCGAGCCCCACGACTACATGGCCGAGTTGTTCGATGCGCTCGCGCGTGCCAACACCATCTTGATCGACTGGTCACGCGATGTATGGGGCTATGTGTCCTTGGGCTATTTCAAACAGCGTTTGAAAGCAGGCGAAATTGGCTCGTCCACCATGCCACACAAAGTCAACCCGATCGATTTTGAAAACGCAGAAGGCAACTTGGGGCTGGCCAACGCCTTGCTCAAACACCTGAGCGAGAAGTTGCCCATCAGCCGCTGGCAACGTGATTTGACCGACTCCACGGTGTTGCGCAACATGGGCGTGGCGCTGGGCTACGCCGCCTTGGCGTATCAATCGCTGCATGTGGGTTTGAACAAACTCGAGCTCAACCGCGAAGCCTTGGATGCAGACCTGGACGCCGCGTGGGAAGTGCTGGCCGAGCCGATTCAAACCGTGATGCGCCGCTATGGTGTGCAAGGTGCGTACGAAAAGCTCAAAGAAGTCACGCGCGGCAAGACCGTGACCCCCGAAGCCCTGCATGGGTTGATTCGCTCGCTTGAAATTCCTCAGCCCGAGATTGACCGACTGTTGGCCATGACCCCCGGCAGCTACGTGGGCAAGGCGGCAGAGCTGGCCCGGCGCGTCTGAGCGACGCACGCACCATGGCCATCAAATCCACCATCTTCAAGGCGAACGTTCAGATCGCCGACATTGACCACGGCTACTACGCAGACCATGCGCTCACCCTAGCGCGCCATCCGAGCGAAACCGACGAACGCATGATGGTTCGCTTGGTGGCGTTGTCTTTGCAGGCGCACCAATTGCAAGACATGTGCAGTGGCGACGGCGTGCTGGGCTTTGGTGCCGGCCTGTCAGACCCCAACGAACCCGATGTGATGCTGCGCGACTACACAGGTCGCACGCGGCTGTGGATCGAGGTAGGCCAACCCGAAGAAAAACCGCTGCTCAAAGCCTGCAGCAAAGCTGACCAAGTGATGCTGTACGTGTTCTCCAGCTCAGGCGAGGTGTGGTGGCGCAGCATGCAAAACAAGCTCATCAAACCCACCACGTTGCAAGTCTGGCGTATCCCCAGTGCCGCATCGCAAGAATTGGCCAAGTTGGCCGAGCGCAGCATGCAGTTGCAAGCCACGGTTCAAGAGGGCGTGGTGATGATGAGCAATGGCAAGACCACGGTCGACATTGAGTGCGAGCGCTGGAAATAGACCCTGCTTGCAAATAAACCCCGCCTGCATGGGCTCAAGCGGTGGTGTTTGGTCCTGCGTTTTCTGCCGCACGTTCGGCGTATTTGTTAAAGCGCCATGAAGTGCCGATCATGCGGATGCGCCGCCACGTGCTGCGCTTGTCAGCGGGTGACATTTCGGTCCAGTACTGCACTTCGTCAAATGTCCGTCCACAACCTTTGCATAGCGGGTCGCCTTGGCTGGTGGAGCAGATGGCAATGCAAGGGGTGTCCGGCGTGCTGTGGTACCAGGTCAACCACGCATCGTAGGCCTTGGCGGGGAATCCTTGGACGGCGGCAACGTCCTCGTGGTAGTAAACCATCAAGGCGTAGACCTGCGCCAACGCACGAATTTCCGATGCCAAGGTGACACCATCGGGCGAGGGTTTTTTGTCGCGCCAAAAATTGATGGCCGCTTCAATGTCGGTGATATGGATGCCTGACATGGCGCTAGAGTTTGCTACCTAATAAACCGGGGTTGCGAGGGGTGTGGATGATAGCCGGGATGCTATGCTGAGATGACATGAAGCTTATTTTTTCTTGGTTACTCCACGCGCTGTCGCTGTTGGCACTGACCCATCTCTACAGCGGGGTTGAAGTCACTGGCTTTGGCGCAGCCTTGGTGGCAGCCTTGGTCATTGGCCTGTTCAACTTGATCGTGCGGCCCATCTTGGTGGTGCTGACGCTCCCCGTGACGCTGGTCACGCTGGGTTTGTTTTTGTTTGTCATCAACGCCTTGATGTTTTGGGCGGTGGCGGGGCTCTTGGACGGCTTCCAAGTGCAAGGCTTTGGTGCTGCTTTGCTGGGCTCTTTGGTCTACTCAGCGTTTGGCATCGTGATCGACTCAGCGCTCGAGCGCTTGTTCCCGCCTCAAACCCTCTAACTGACGCAAGCGGGCATCGATGATCGAGGCCTCCATGTGGCCGGCGCGGTCCAAGCGTCCCTCACGCGCCAAGCTCCTAGACAGCTCCTGGGCCGCTTTGAAACGGTCCACCGCGGCCGGGTAATCTAACTCCATGGCACGCGCCTCGGCCTGCGCACGGATGGCACGCAAGCCATCGCCAAGTTGTTCGTGGGCTGACGCAAGCAGCTGCCAGGCGAGCGCGTCGCGGGGACGCTGGCTGAGCCACAGCATCAACTCTTGGCTGGCGAGTTTGGCTTGCGCCGGTTGCTGGGTCGCCAAACGACTCTGGGCCAGCAGCAAATGTCCTGCTCGGTCCTCCAAGGCCAAGACACGGACTTTGGGCTCGATCACGCCCAACGCCTGCGCTGCGTCTCCCATGGCCAAGGCCAGCTCCACACTGAGCAAGCGCACAGCGTACACAGCAGGGGCTTCTAAGTGAGCAAGCGCCTGCAAGCGTGCCAGGTGCTGTTTGGCGGAAGACCACTCACGCAGTTTCATGTCGGCCAGGGTCGCGCCATACAACGCGCCGGCTTGCTTGGCCTGCGCAGCCGCAGCCAAGTTATTGTCTGAGCCTTGCGCGCTGATGGCTCGCAACGCATCCACGCCAAGGCCCGTCAAAACTTGCGCGCGCGCGGCCATCATGGCATGCACCGCACGCAAGGCCAGCGGTGGGCGAAGTGGCAACAGCTGTTGGCGCGCTTGCGCATCGGCGATGCGCTCGTTGGTCATTGGGTGGCTGCGCAAGTAGGGAAAAGAGCCGTTGTCATTCAAACGCGCGGCTTGTTGCAATTTCTCAAACATGCTGACAAAGCCTTGTGGCTCAAACCCCGCGTCCGTCATGACCCCATAGCCGATGCGGTCGGCTTCACGCTCCATGTCGCGCGAAAAATTCAACTGACTTTGCATGGCAGCGGCCGAGCCGCCCACCATGACGGCATTGGCAGCACTCATGCCACTGGCCGAGGGGGTTCGGCTAGCAGCGAGCATGCCCAAGATCATGGCAGCCACCACCATCGGACCTTGCCGTCCCTGCTGCGCCATCATGCGGGCAATGTGTCGTTGGGTGACGTGGCTGAGTTCGTGCGCCAACACCGAAGCCAATTCATCGGCGCTGGCCACTGCAGAAATCAAACCCAAGTGAACGCCCAAGTACCCGCCCGGCAAAGCAAACGCGTTGATGCTTCGGTCCCGAATCAGCGCCACTTGCCACGCAAACTGTTGTTCCAACTCTGGGGTAAGTTCGCCACGTTGCCTGGCCGAATCCAACAGCACTTGCCAGATGGACTGCAAGTAATCCCCCAGCACGGGGTCATCGAGGTAATCGGGGTCGCGGTAAATTTCACGCGCAATGCTCTCACCCAAACGCCGCTCAACGCCCAATGCAAGCTCTGCGCCGTCGCCCAGATTGGGCAATCGGGTCATCGCAGTTTGAGCTTGCGCGGGATTGAAGGGCAAGCCCAAACTCAGGCACAGACTGAAGACGCCCGCGCGCCGCCAACCCATACGGCAAAAAAAAGCAACAATTAAAGCGAGTGAAGGCATGGTCGCACAGAGTAAAAGGCTGGGTCGTATGATGCGCCTGTCATGTTAACCCCCAGTGAATTTGCCCATGTCTACCCTCACACACTTTGACGGCCAAGGCCAAGCCCATATGGTCGATGTTGCCGACAAGGCGCACACCCGCCGCGTGGGTGTGGCGGGCGGACGCATCCACATGCTGCCCGCCACGTTTGCACTGGTTCAAAACGGAACGGCCAAAAAAGGGGACGTGTTGGGCATTGCGCGCATTGCCGGTATTCAAGCCGCCAAGAAAACGAGTGATCTGATTCCGCTGTGCCACCCGCTGGCTTTGACACGCGTCGCCGTGGCATTTGAACTCGACGCGATATCTCACAGCATCGCCTGCATGGCCACGGTCGAAACGGTGGGGCAAACTGGCGTTGAGATGGAGGCCCTGACTGCTGTGCAAGTGGCTTTGCTGACCATTTACGATATGTGCAAAGCGGTCGATAGGGGCATGACCATCACCGATGTGCGCTTGCTAGAAAAGCATGGCGGTAAGTCGGGAAGTTATGTGGCGGCATCGAGCCAAACTGGCTGACCCGAACGCACACTTTGGGCCAGCGCTTGCAGTGTGGCAGCAATGTCCATGCTGGCGCTCGCGGCCCGCTCGATGGCTGCCACATCGTTGTTGCGCACGACCTGTGCGAATGCCTCAGCGGCAAATCGAAAGCCACTGCCCGTGGCGGAAGTGATGTCTTCAAACGGCACATGATTGGCGATGCCGGCGCGCAGGCGCATTTGGCTGGGCAAATAGCCCCATGGGTGCGTGTGCGAGGTGCTGGTGTGGTTGAGGTACTCGGTTTCGATCGTGCCGTGGGTGCCCACCACGGTGGCGCGACGGTGGTTGGCGGCGTCCATGGCGCACGACATGTGTGCCCGGCGGCCGTCGGCATAAAACAAAGTTCCCATCATGCTGATGTCCACGCCTGTGTCTGCCCAGCTGGCGTGCGCGAGCACCTGCTGCGGGGCACAGCCCATGACCAAGCGAATAAAGCTCAAAGGATAGCTGCCGGCATCCAACAAAGCGCCACCCCCCATCTCCGGCTTCATACGAATATTGGTGTCTGGGTTACCCACGGTAAATCCAAAGCTCGCGTGTACGCTGCGGATGCTGCCAATGCCTGGGCCAGTGCTGCCATGCAGGCGCTGCAACAAGTCACGGGTTTGGGGTTGGAACCAATAGGGATAGGCCTCCAGCAACAAGCGCTGGTGTTGCCTGGCAGCGCCAAACATCGCCTGTGCTTGGGCATGGCTCAAGGCCAGCGGTTTTTCACACAACACATGCTTGCCGGCCTCTAGTGCGCGGATGGCCCACGTCGCGTGCATGTGGTTGGGCAAGGGGATATAAACAGCGTCAAGCTGCGGATCTTCCAGCAAGGCCTCGTAGCTGCCAAAGGCGCGCTCAATGCCCCAATTTCGGCAAAAGTCTTGGGCTTTTGCCAAGTCACGGCTGGCCGCTGCGGCCACCGTGACCTGTGCACTGCCCATGACGTCTCGCACAAATTGTTTGGCAATATTGGCGCAACCTAAAACGCCGAGTCGCAAGGCGGGTGGGTGAGTAGCTGGCATGTTGGTTGTCCTTGCGTTGAATGTGTTCCGCACCCCGGCCATGTGGGTGATAGCGGTGCATCAGGTGATGCTTTTTTGCAAAATCTTAGCCCGCACAATGGCCGCATTCTTGGCGGCAGTTTCTTGGCTGGCCGTCTTGTGCCACAAGTGCAACACCTCAGTGGCCCAGCTGCCCGATTTGCGCAACACGCCCGCTTGTTGAAGGCGAAAGACAAAGTCCGCGTCTTCGTGACCCCAGCCCTCTAGCGATTCGTCAAAGCCACGGATGTGCTGCACATCGTCTCGCCACGCGCTCATGTTGCAGCCCTTGATACGGCTCCATACGAATTTCTTGTACAAGCGTGTTGCTAAGTCAGGCATCTTGACCATCAAAGGCAAGCACTTGTTCATTTGTCCTTGAAGACGAAAGCGCCAAGCCTGTTGGCTAAAGGCTGCGTAGTCCCACACACCGGCGGCGCACAAGGTCTGGGTCAAGCCGGGCGCAAGCAAGATGCGGCTGCCTGTGACCATGACGCCGACTTGCGCCAAGCGGCGGTGCTGGGCAATGAAGTCAGGTTGGACCAAACAATCGCCGTCTAAAAAAACGAGGTACTCCCCATGCGCAGCAGCGATGGCTTGGTTGAGTATCTTGGCCTTGCGAAAGCCCGCATCGGGCTGCCACACATGCTGCAAGGGCACGGGCAAGTGCGACTGGTGACGCGCAATGAGTTCGGCCGTCTCAGAGGTCGACCCATCGTCGGCAATGACCACTTCAAAGTTCTTGTCTCGCTGTTGCGCCAAAGCCTGTAAACACAACTCCAAGGCCTGGGGCCAGTTGTAGGTGGCCAAGACCACGGTGATCAATGCGGGGGTTGGCATGGGCCTCTTTCTTGTTGGATCAACCACAGTTTGAGGTAGCGGTAGTAGGTGCCTTCGGCGTTGGAGATGGCCAAGGCCAAGCCTTGCGGGCCATCGCGCCAAGACGCTTTGAACACATAGGTTCGGATGAAGGCCCACAAGCCATGCCGAACGGCTTTGCCGACGCTGGCAGTTTTGCCCCTTGCATACAGCTGTTGGGCCGACGCGCTGGAATAGCGATCCACTTTGTCGAGCACTTGGCTGAAGGTGCGAAAGCTGTAGTGCAACAAGGCCGTGTTCAAGGACTGCACGGTAGCTTGGGTCAAGATTTTTTCGTGCACCAAGTCTTGACTGAATGCCGCAGCGCCGCGTTTGAACAACCGCAGCACAAGGTCGGGGTACCACCCGCCATGGCGCATGAACTTGCCGCAATACCAAGACAGCCTTGGAATTTCGTAAGCAGTGTCTTGCGGGTTTCGTATCAGGACTTGTTGAATTTCTGCCGCCAGCTCACGGGGCACGCGCTCATCGGCATCGAGCGAGAGGACCCACTCGCAAGTCGCCAACGCCAGGGCTCGGTTTTTCTGTGGGCCAAAGCCTGGCCAATCCGCAGGTTGCGACACGATAGCGCCGTAGCGCTTGGCAATCTCCACGGTGTTGTCGGTACTTTGGCTGTCGACCACCACAATTTCATTCACCCACTCTTTCAAAGACGACAGGCATTCTTCCAAGTTATGCCCCTCGTTGCGGGTAATCACAATGACAGAGATCGTGGCTGGGGGCGTTGTCATGGGGTGGTCCGTTCAAGGGTGGGCATTTTGCTGCACCGCGTGCAAGCGTTCGCTCAAGGTGTTGGCCAAGTCGTCTTGGCCCAGTAATTTGGCGCTGTCAATCCAGCGCTGGATCACACGCGGCTCTGGCGAGTAGTGCATCACGCGCGCAGCCAGATCAAACACCTCTTGGGCATTGTCGACGCTGACGTCTTGCGTGGTGAGTTTGGCAAATTCGGCTTGGTTGCGAAACAACCATGAGGCACTGGCATGCTGCATGGGGTCATCCCGGTAAAGCGCATCGCGTTGTGCAGGGGCTCGGTAAATTTGTGCCACCCGATTGAAATCCCAAGCCGCATACAAACACCCCAAAAACAAAGTGCAAGCCGCAGAGATGGCCACCAGTTGAGCACGCGCAGAGGGCACGCGGTGCGACACGTCTGAGGACGAAAGGTGCGCGTCTGATACCGGCCACCACAGCAACCCCAGCGCCAAACCAGCCGTCATTTGAAAGGGGCCGTACCACAGGGGATATTCCACCAAGCTGTGTAAGCCAATGACCCACAGCACCCCCCATGCCATGCTGCGCCAGGTGTCTTGCTCGCGCCAGGGTCGACGACGCCAGACCCAAAGCACACCTGTCGCCAACAGCAACAAAGCCAGCGGCAAGCCCAACTCCACGGCCAAATGCAGAGGCAAATTATGGGCGTTGTCGAGCATGTCGCAAAAGCGTGCGCCCGGGTAAGCCATCATGAAGTGTGCGATATCTGTCTCGCCCCAACCCCAACCCAACCATGGCCGCTGTGCGATCAACGAGGCCATGTTGGACCACAACACACCGCGACTGCCACACACACCATAGTCTTGTGCTTGGCCGGAGACGCGCAACAGCATGCTCGCGCCCACATGGCCCGTGAGCTGCGTGGCCAAAGCAGGCATCAACACCGACCACAGAACCACCAAGACCGGTGCCAGACAGGCGGCAAGCAGCACCACTTTTTGAGCACGTGCGCCCTGCCCACAGGCTCTCCAAGCCCATGCTGCGCCCAGCACCCCAACGGTGAGCCATTGCAGCGCCCCTGTGCGCGAAACCGAGCACGCGACCCCTGCAGCCAACAAATTCAAAACCAGCCACGCCATGACTTGTACACGGGGCGTGATGGGCCCTCGATGCGCCAGATCCGCCAAGCATGCCAAGCCTGCAACCAAGCCAATGCTGGTCAGGCTTGCAAACTGATTGCGTTGACGCAAATTAGCAAATGCGTCCCCAGGCAAAGGCTGGTTGACCCACGGTGACAAGTCATGCGCCCAACCCAAATACTGCACCACACCCAAGATGCTGCTGATGCCGGCAGCCAGCACCCAGGCTGCGGCGACCCACACCACCAAACCATTGCCACGCCAAGCCACGTGCAGTCCCACCCGCGCCATCAACGCCATGCAGGCCAAAGCGGCCAACAAGCCCAGGGTCAGGGCAGGGTCGATGACTTGGGGTCTGAGTAAGACGCTGGTCCCGACCAGCACGGCCAACACCAGCCAGACCCAAGCCCTCAACGCCGCGCGGGGTTGGGTTTGGGGTGGCTCGCCCAGCGGCAAGTCCAGCACCAACAAGCCCAAACAAGCCGCCGCCATCCAACTCAACAGCAAGGGCATGACCGCAGTGGAAGGACTGATGGCAAAGGGGTTGAGCCACGGCAGCAAGATGCACGCCACAAGCAAAGCATTGCGCGCACACACAGCAGCAGCGGTCGGTGAATAAAAAGACATGAGGGAACATTTTCCAACAAGCCGCGGCCATAAAAAAAGCGCCTAGGCGCCTTGTGGTTTGAGGTGTGCGCGGATTATTTGCAATCGCTGGGCACGTACTTGGTCTCTAAGGCGTTGTCGGCCACACTCACCCCCGCAAATGTGGGGGCCCCTTTGGCCAAACACTTCCACAGCACGGCCCCCGAGACGCTGTTGCTGGCCGTGCGGGAGGGCAACCCAGACAGGGTGGAGCCAGACTGTACATAGGGCACCAAAAGCAAAGTACCTGCTCCTGCCGCTTGGGTGGTGGTGATGGTGATGGCGCCGGTGTCTTGGCCAATGGCAATGCTGCTGATGTTGTGGGTGGCTG
>CAIVLE010000091.1 GCA_903906635.1 uncultured Burkholderiales bacterium
GCCGTAAGGTCATGCAAGAGCTGGTTCGCTTTGGTGCGCCAGAAGAAATTTTGTGGGCTGCGCATCCCCATGTGGGCACCTTCAAATTGGTCAAAGTGGTCGAAGGCCTGCGCGAAGAAATCATCCGCTTAGGTGGCGAGGTGCGCTTTGAACAGCGGGTCGTGGACCTGCTCTACGAAGATGCGCCGGTGACCCTGCGCTCAGCCACAGCATCCAGCCCACGACAGGTTCGCGGCTTGCGTGTGTTTGATCTGGCGAGCGGCCAGACCCACACACTGCATGCACACCATGTGGTGATCGCCTTGGGCCACAGCGCACGCGACACCTTCACCATGCTGCATCGCCATGCCGTGTCGATGCAAGCCAAGCCGTTCTCGGTAGGTGTGCGCATTGAACACCCACAAAGCGTGATCGACCGTGCGCGCTGGGGCCAGCACGCAGGCCACCCTTTGCTGGGTGCCGCTGATTACAAGTTGGTGCACCATGCGGCCAATGGCCGCGCGGTGTACAGCTTTTGCATGTGCCCGGGCGGCACCGTGGTGGCGGCCACCAGCGAACTGCACCGCGTGGTGACCAACGGCATGAGCCAGTACTCGCGTAACGAACGCAATGCCAACGCGGGCATTGTGGTGGGAATTGACCCGCGCGACTACCCCACAGACCCGGCAGCGTTTGAAGCGGCCTTGGACGAAGACTTAGGCCACAACATTCCACACAGCGTGCGCCACGACACCCGAGACGCAACAGGCGGGTTTCACCCACTGGGCGGCATGGTGTTGCAGCGCCAGCTGGAATCACACGCCTACACCTTGGGCGGCAGCACCTACGAAGCACCCGCCCAGTTGGTGGGCGACTTTGTGGCAGGGCGCGCCTCCAGCGCTTTAGGCACGGTGGAGCCGTCCTACAAACCCGGCGTGAAGATGGTCAGTTTGGACAGTGCCTTGCCGTCCTACGCCATTGCTGCCATGCGCGAGGCCTTGCCGGTGTTTGGTCAAAAGATCAAGGGCTTTGACATGCGCGACGCGGTCATGACAGGGGTTGAAACCCGCACCTCCTCTCCCCTGCGCATGGCGCGTGACGACCATTCCCTTCAAAGCCCCAACATGGCGGGGCTCTACCCTGCTGGGGAAGGCGCCGGCTACGCGGGCGGCATTTTGTCGGCCGCAGTCGACGGCATCAAAGTGGGCGAAGCACTTGCTCACCAACTCATGACCAGGCGCCTAAGCCATCCAGCCTCGCACTGACACAATCTGCTCCACATTCATCATTCACCCTTCACACACGACCAGGAGACCCGCATGAAAGCCAACACCGTTCTCGACACCATCGGCCACACGCCCCACATCCGCATCCAGCGTTTGTTTGGCACCACGCACCAGGTGTGGATCAAGTCCGAGCGCACCAACCCCGGTGGCTCCATCAAAGACCGCATCGCTTTGGCCATGGTCGAAGACGCAGAAAAATCCGGCGCCTTGAAGCCAGGAGGCACCATCATCGAACCCACCTCGGGCAACACCGGTGTCGGCCTGGCCATGGTGGCTGCCGTGAAAGGCTACAAATTGGTGTTGGTGATGCCCGACAGCATGTCCATCGAACGGCGTCGCCTGATGCTGGCCTATGGCGCGAGTTTTGATTTGACACCGCGCGAAAAAGGCATGAAAGGCGCCATTGCCCGCGCCCAAGAGCTCGCCGCAGCCACTCCAGGCGCTTGGATTCCACAGCAGTTTGAAAACCCCGCCAACATCGACGTGCACGTGCGCACCACGGCGCAAGAAATCTTGGCCGATTTCTCGCACCTCGACGCCCTCATCACAGGTGTGGGCACCGGGGGCCACCTCACAGGCGTGGCCCGTGTACTCAAGGCCAAATGGCCCGCCCTGAAAGTGTTTGCCGTCGAGCCCGCAGCCTCGCCCGTCATCTCGGGGGGGCAACCTGCCCCACACCCGATCCAAGGCATTGGCGCGGGTTTTATCCCCAAGAACCTCGACACCGCTGTGCTCGATGGCGTGATCCAAGTGGACGCAGAAGTTGCCCGTGAATTCGGTCGCCGCAGCGCTCGCGAAGAAGGTTTGTTGGTGGGCATTTCGTCGGGCGCCACGCTGGCAGCCATTGCCCAAAAACTGCCTGAGCTGCCTGCGGGAGCCACCGTGCTGGGTTTCAACTACGACACGGGTGAGCGTTATTTGTCTGTAGAAGGCTACCTGCCCGCCTGAACGCGATGAGCACACCCGCCGCCACTCGCACCATGCGGGTGTTGAGCTTCATCCCGCCGATGACGCAACTCAACACCCCCTACCCGTCAACGGCTTACTTGACGGGTTTTTTGCGTGGGCAAGGGGTGGATGCGGTGCAAGACGACTTGGCCCTGAAACTGGTCTTGGCCTTGTTCACGCCCGAAGGCCTCCTGCGCGTGCGCGAACGCGCAATGGCCTTGCCCGAGGAGGCACGCAGCGCGTGCGTGAATTTCTTTCTCGACCACTTCACGCGCTACCAGCGCACGATTGCGCCCACGATTGCTTTTTTGCAAGGGCGTGACGCCACGCTCAGCCACCGCATTGCAGGGCGCGGGTTGCTGCCCGAAGGGCCACGCTTTGGAGCATTGGACGCGTATGACATCGAAGGCGATGGCGGCGACTCGCTCGCTTGGGCCTTTGGTGCCTTGGGCCAGCAAGACCGCGCAC
>CAIVLE010000092.1 GCA_903906635.1 uncultured Burkholderiales bacterium
GCCAATTCACCCAACTTGTTGCGGGTGTTGATTTCTTGGCTGTGGGTGACCGGGAAGCCTTCTCGTGCATAGTGAATCGCGCTTTCTAACAAGCGCGCAAAAGGCAAGCGCCCGCCCCAATGGGTTTGGCTGTACGCATAAGCCGTGCCCCAGCCCGACAAGGTACCTGCCACGGTATTGGCTGCCAGTGGGCCGCGCCAGGCAATGCTGGTGGCGTCTCCGTACAAGGCTCGGGTCACCGCCTCGCCGGCCGCACCGCAGGCATCGATCGACTGCATTGCTTGTCCTGGAGCGTGCAACAACCAAAAACCGTCGCCGCCAATTCCCGTCATATGCGGATAAACCACCGCCAGGGTCGCCGCCACTGCAATGGTGGCTTCGATGGCGTTGCCGCCTTCGCGCAAGATGTCCAGGCCAGCTTGTGAGGCCAAGGAGTGAGAGGCGACCACCGCGCCACGACGACCAAGAATGGGGTTCATACAGGACTCCAGGGAGGTGACACACTGACAGCTGAGTTGTGGGCCGAGAGCACACGCTCAGCCGCACTGCGGGCAAATAACAAATGGCTACGCATTTCACGGTAACACGTCACCGCGTCACGCGACAGCAGAGCTTCCACAATCACCGAGTGCTCTTCAAACGACTCGGCCATACGTTCTAGATTCAAAAACTGGGTGCGCCGGAAGGTAGAAATGCGGTGGCGCAAACCAGTGGCCAAATCAATCAACGTGGGGTTGTGACAGCCTCGAATGATGATGCTGTGCAAGGCACGGTTCAATTCATCGTACTGGTCAGCGTCACCCGCCTGCATGGCCACCCGTGCCTGGGCATGCACCTGACACAAGGCATGGCGTTCGGACTCCGTCATACGCGCTGCAGCATGGCGGGCACAAGCAGCTTCCACCTCGCCAATGGCTTCAAACATTTGGTCGAGTTGATTGGGTGTGACCTCGGCCACCACCGAGCCCCGGTTGGGGCGATACACCACCAAGCCCGTGGAGGCAAGTTGTTTCAAGGCCTCGCGCACCGGGGTGCGTGACACCTTGAACCGCGCGGCCAGCATGGCCTCGTCCAGTCGAACGCCCGGCGCAAAACTGCCCAACACAATGTCGTCGGCGATCTTGCGACAGACCTCGTCGCTCAAACCGCCACGGCTGCGGGGGACGTGGTCTTGAGCCAAACTCATCCCAAGCTCACTGGCGTGATGGGATACCAACACGCCAAGGCACTGCCACCATGGGCTTGCAACACAGGGCGTTCGCTCACACACCGGGCTTGCGCCTGCGTGCAACGCGGTGCAAAACTGCACCCCGGGGGCAACGCCGTCAAATCGGGCGGCGAACCAGCTACCGCCACCAAGGCCTGTCCACGGTTGGCTGCACTCACGGTGGACGCCAATAGGCCAGCGGTGTAAGGGTGGCCGGGGTGATTGACGACCTGCGCCACATCGCCTTGCTCGACCACGCGCCCGGCGTACATGACCGCGATGCGGTCGGCCACTTCGATGGCCGCGCCAATGTCGTGGGTGACAAAAATCACCGACATGCCGCTGTCTTGCTGCAACTCACGCAAGAGCAGCAAAATTTGAATTTGTACCGTCGCATCCAAGGCTGTCGTGGGCTCGTCGGCCAACAACAACTGGGGGCGGCACACCAGGGCCAGGGCAATCATGGCGCGTTGGCGCATGCCGCCCGAGAGCTCGTGCGGGTAAGCATCCATGCGCCTGCGCGCTTGAGGGATTTGCACCCGCTCCAACATCTGTAAGGCTTGGTGATGGGCCGTTGTTCGGTCTACGCCATCGTGGGCCTGAATGGCCTCCACCATTTGCTGGCCAATCGTGTAGACCGGATCAAAGGCCAAGCCCGGTTCTTGAAACACCATCGACGCCACACCCCCTCGATAAGCATCGAGTGCTCGGCCTTGCAGACCCAGCACGTCGTGCCCCGCCACTGTCACTTGACCCGTGACCTGGGTGGTGCGCTCCGGGTGCAGGCGCAGCATGGTACGCAGGGTCACACTTTTACCCGAGCCCGATTCACCCAGCAAGCCCAGCACCTCGCCCTGCGCTAATTCAAAACTCACATCGCTCAGGGCATGGGCTTTGCGGTGGCCGGTGAAGTGAACATTGAGGTTGTTGACCCTGACCAATGGAGCGTTCATACAGCGACCTCCTGCTCAGCGCAATACACAGGCGCATGCAAGATGTCTTGCTCAAGCACATGGGCCTCGGTGTGGCCTGAATATGGGTCGTTCATGTGGCATGCCACGGTGTGGACGTCGATCTGGTTGACGGCCATCAATGCAGGAGTTTGTGCCTCGCACACCGCTTGCGCATGGGGGCAACGGTCGCGAAATCGGCAGCCGCTGGGTGGGTTAATCGGGTTGGGGGGATCTCCCGTGAGGGGCGAGCGTTGCGTACGCTGGTGCGGGTCCATCGACGGCACGGCCGACAGCAAGGCACGGGTATAGGGGTGCGCCGCTTGGCCGTAAATACGCTCGACCGGACCTTTTTCAACCACCTGGCCGAGGTACATCACCATCACATCGTCGCTGATGTAGTGCACGACATGCAGGTCATGCGAGATGAACAAATAGGTCAACTGGCGCTCGGCCTTGAGTTCTTGCAACAAATTCAACACCTGCGCTTGCACCGACTTGTCTAGTGCGGCCACCGACTCGTCCAAGATCACCAAACGCGGATGAAAGGCCAAGGCGCGCGCAATGTTGACGCGTTGGCGCTGACCGCCCGACAACTCGTGCGGATAACGCGAGGCAAATTGGTCGGGCTCCAATCCCACCCGTGCCAGCAAGGCGCGCGCTTCCTGCGTGGCCTGCGCAGCTGTCATGCCATGGACCTGTGGGCCGTAGGCAATGGTCTCGCCAATCGTCAAGCGCGGGTTGAGCGAGGCAAACGAGTCTTGAAACACCATTTGCAAGTTACGACGAAATTCCTTCAAGGCTATGCCGCCGTACTCAGCCACACCGTCACCGTCAAACACCATGCTGCCGCTGTCAGGGGCCATCAGGCGGGCAATCAAGCGCGCCGTGGTGGACTTGCCACAGCCCGACTCGCCCACGATGCCCAGGGTTTTGCCCTTGGCCACCGAAAAGCTCACACCGTCGACCGCATGCACAAATTTGCGCTCACGCGAAAAAAGGTCAGCGCGCACCGGGAAGTGTTTTTTCAAATCGCGCACCACCAGCAGCGGCTGGGCTGGACCACCCCGGTCTTGGGGCATCAAGTCAAGAGAAGCTGAATCGATCATTTGCGAATGTCCATGGCTGAACGCACACCATCGGCTAACAAGTTGAATGCGATGGAGGTGATGAAGATGAGCAAACCCGGCAGCGCCGCTACCCAGGGGTTGTTGTAGATGGCCGAGCGCAAGGTGTTAAGCATCAGACCCCACTCTGGCTCAGGCGGCTTGACGCCCAAGCCCAGAAAAGACAGACCCGAGGCCAAAATCATGCTCACACTGAGCAAGCCCGTGGCATACACGAACACGGGCCCGAGCACATTGCCCAGCACATGCACGCGGATGATCGAAAAAGCGCTGGCCCCACTCATGCGAGCCGCCTCGATGTAGTCGAGCTGTCGCACCTGGGTGGTCACGCTCTCAGCGACCCGCACCACCTGGGGCACAAACACCAGGGTCAAGGCAATCAAGCTGTTGCTCATGCCCGGCCCCAAAGCACCCGATATGGCCACGGCCAGCAAGACCGATGGGAAAGCATAAAACACATCCAGGGCACGCATGATCACCATATTGACGCGTCCTCCTACATACCCGGCAAACAAACCAATGGAGGCACCAATACCAAACGCGGCCAACACCGGCACCACCCCCATCAGCAAGGACAAGCGCCCGCCGTACATCAAGCGCGTCAACATATCACGCCCCAACTCGTCAGTGCCCAGCAAATAGCCTGGACTGCCTACGGGCAATAGGCGGCGCATCATGCTGGCCTTGAAAGGATCCGCCGGCGCAACCCAAGGTGCCAGCACAGCGGCCAAGACAATACACAGCAGCACGCAAGCACTGGCCAAAGCGAGTGGGTCTTGGCGCAATTGACGCCCCACCACATGCCAGTAGCTGCGGCTAGGGGGCAAAGAAACAGTCTGTGTCATGTCACGCACCTCAGCCTCGACCCATGCGTGGGTCAATCAAGGGTTGCAGAATGTCCACGCACAAATTAAGGACCACAAAGAACATACACAACACCAAAATCGTTCCTTGCAACAAAGGCATATCACGCTGAAAAATGGCGGTGTTCAACAAAAAACCAGTGCCTGGCCAAGCAAACACCGTCTCCACCAAAATCGAGCCGCCCATCAGGTAACCCACTTGTAAACCTGCCACGGCCAACACCGTGGGTGCGGTGTTTTTAGCCACATGTTTGAACACTGCCACGCCACTCAAACCACGCGCGCGCAAGGCCACCACAAACTCTTGCCCCAACATGTCGGCCACCAACGCACGCACTGTTCGCGTGATGATGCCCATCGGGATCACTGACAAAGTGATGGCTGGCAACACCAAGTGGCGCAGGTGGGCAATGTCCCATAGCCACTCTGAGGATCCACCGGGCCCCGCGCCCATGGCGGGGAACCAGCCAAGCCAGATGGAAAACACAATCGTGAGCACCAGTCCCAGCCAGTAGTGGGGAATGCTCACCCCCACCACCGACAACAAAGTGGCCACGCGGTCCACCCAGCCACCGTGTTTGTACCCAGCCAGTGCTCCCAGCACACAACCGACCACCACCCCCAGGCCTGCTGCCACACCGGCCAAGACCAAGGTGTTGCTGACTGCGCCCAGCACCTCGGTAGCCACTGCACGACCCGAGGCGATGGAGGTTCCCAAATCACCCTGCACCGCGCGCCACAGCCACAGACCGTATTGCACGGGCACTGGACGGTCCAAACCGTAGGCACTTTTGAGAGCTTGGATCACGTCAGCCGGTGCGTCAGCAGGGGCAATGGCGTTGAGCGGATCGCCCGGCGCCAAGTACACCAACATGAACGACACCACGGTGACGCTGAGTGCAATGGGCAATGCGTACAACAAACGCTTGAGGAAGTACGTCAACATTTAGGGCATGCGGATGGTGGTGAGGTCTTGGAACCAGTGTTGCGCTTGCACAAACTCTTTCACTTTGGGCGACATAGCGTGCGGGTTGGTGTCATGCACCACCCACAACATCAAAGCCTCGTCCACCATGGTTTCGTGAATCTCAGCCAACAGCTTGTCTTGAATCTTGGTGTCAAAGTTCTTGCGAATCGTGTCGATGGCGCCGTCCACCTTGGGGTTGTTGTAGCCGCCCCAGTTCACGCCGTTGGGCGCAATGTAGCGACTGTCCACAAAACGCGTGATGGCATAAAACGGATCGGCCGTCACATACCCCAGGTTGATGGCGGTGATGCCCTTGCCAGCGTTCATCTCGGCCTTGGCCCCGCTGCGCCAGTGCAGATAGAGGTTCTCCAGCTCCACCACCTCAAACTCGAGCTGAATGCCAATTTCGGCCAAACTTTGCTGAATGAACTCGTTCATCGGCAACGACAACATTTGACCCGTGCCACCCTGGGCAATGATCACTTTGGCCTTGAGCGGTTTGGCGGGGCTGTACCCAGCTTGCGCCATCAAGGCCTTGGCCGTTTTCACGTCGTAGGTGATTTTGAAAGCAGGCTTGCCAAACCAAGGGCTGGTGCTATCGAGCTGTCCTTTGGCGGGTGTGGCCAAGCCATTGAGCAGCTTGACGATGGCGTCGCGGTCAATCGCCAAGTTGGCCGCTTTGCGCACGCGCACATCGGTCCAGGGTGAACCCGCCAGGGTGGAGAAGTGGTAGGGCCACACATGCGGCGTGACGTTTTGCACGATCTTAAAGCCCGAGCTCTTGAGCTGGGGCAACACATCGGGCGGTGGCGTTTCGATGATGTCGACCTGTCCGTTAAGCAAAGCATTGGCTCGGGTCATGGCGTCTGGAATCGGCACCAACACAATGCGGTCGGTCTTGGCGATGCGGGTCTTGTCCCAATAGGCAGCGTTCTTGACCAAGTCAGCACGCTCACGCGCCACCAGCTTGTCGAGCTTGAAGGGGCCGGTGCCCGAGGGCTGACCTGCCACTTTGTTCCAGTCACGGCCCATCTTTTCCCACTGTGCGGGGCTAGAGATCAGGAACCAAGGCAACTGGTAGGGAAATAACGCATCCACGTCTTTGGTGGTGATCTCCACGGTGTACTCGTCAACCACGCGGTAAGACGCGATGGAAGGAATGCGTGGGCGCACTTGCGCACTTTGTTTGGCATCGAACTGGGGGGACTTGTCAGACAAGACCTTATCCAAGTTCCACACCACCGCATCGGCCTTGAAGTCAGATCCGTCGTGAAACTTCACACCTTTGCGCAAGGTGAAGAGCCATTTTTTGGGATCTTTGGCATCGGCCTTCCAAGCACTGGCTAGGCCAGGCATCAGCTTGCCAGGACGAGTGCCGATGTTGGCCTCCCATGCGACCAAGGGGTCATAAATGGTGTGTCCCGTGAATTGGTACGCTCCCGCGCCGCGATCAGGTTGACCGGTGGTCAAAGGAATATCAGCCATGGATATGCCATAGCGCGCGACCGTCTCAGCCTGCACGCCTGCGTGCAACGCCAAAGCAATGGGCAAGGCAACCAACCAGTGCGGCAGTTGCTGAGGGACAAATTTCATGTGGAGCTCCAATGTGAAAAGATAGCTTCGCGTTTGCATGCAATGTGCCAACTTGCATGCAACAGCACTTGTTTTTTTCAAATCTATGTTTCTAAAAGGGAAATTTCAATTTGTTCCCGCGAATCAGATGAAAGAAACCCACAGCATCTCTTCACCAGATGCCTGAATTGCATGCAAGCGCACCAATTCAGCGCACAACAATCTAGTTTGCACACAAGTGGTGATACTCTGGTCCGCAGATTCGCGATCGCGTGCATGAATTCACAGCCGTGCCACCCCACAGGACCTGCGCACGTTTCTTGCTGGCTTAAACTCATTGGCAAGCAATCTCGCTTGTGAATCACCTCAATGAACAAAGAACAACCATGAGTTCACTCAATTTCATCGGCGGCGAAAAAGGCGGCGTGGGTAAGTCCGTCGTTTCACGGGTATTGGCGCAATACTTCATCGACAAAAATGCTCTGTTCACAGGCTTTGACACCGACCGCTCACACACCTCTTTCATTCGTTTTTACGAAGACTTTGCGTCTCCGGTCGTGATCGACAGCTACGAAGAGCTGGATTTGATTGCCTCTGCACTTGAGACGTCTTTTGGTGGAAAAACACAAAGTGTGATCGTGGACTTGGCCGCGCAAACCGCCGCCCCCTTGGCGCGGTGGGTCAAAGATTCCGAGCTGTTTGCCGTCATGGCCGACATGGGCGTGACCGTCAACTTCTGGCACATCGCAGACGATGGCAAAGACTCGGTGGACATGCTGGGCAAACTCGTCGACACCTATGGTTCAGGCCCAAACTATGTGGTCGTCAAAAACCTGGGGCGCGGCAGTGATTTTTCACAGCTGGAGCAATCCCAAGCCATGGCCCGTGCATTGCAATTTGGCGCACGCGTGGTGTCGCTGGGTCAGTTGCAAGAAGCCAGCATGCGCAAAATTGACCGCCAAAACGCGAGCTTTTGGGCCGCCCTCAACCACCCCAGCGGCGACGACGCCTTGGGGCTTCTTGAGCGCCAACGCGTGAAAAGTTGGCTCAAGAAAACCTACGACATGTTGGATAGCCTGCCCTTGCCGTAACATGTGACGCCTCGAAATCCAAGGCGTCACGTTGTTGCTAAAAGCGAGTTCCTTAGAAGTCGCAACTGGCTCATTTGGCTCATTTGGCTCATTTGGCTCATTTGGCTTATTTGGTTCATTTAGCAACAGCAAAGCTCTGGTCCCTCCAAGCTGCTTTTGGCTCAGGTCTGAGGGGTCTGGCACACGAGTGCGGCCATCTTTGTAAATAACGGCTCTATCGTCTCCTACGCCGAGCAGCCAAGGCGGTGCACGTTGGCTAGGATGCAACAGGCGTCTCTTTGGCAAACAAGGACCAGACGCTTTGACCAAGCGGGAATTTGACAACACACAAGGTTCGCACGGTTCGCAGCATACTTGGCGGGACTTGGCGGCATAGGGTGGGTGAATTTGGAGCCGACCAAGGGCCGTGAAATCACGAGATCGCGCCCCCGCTTTTTTTACGTCACCAGTTGAGCGAATCAACAACCTCCAAACTGTGAGGGTGGCTTCCATGACTTTCCAAAGCTGTGCAGCTGCGTTTGAGGTTCCTCACAGTCCACAATCGACGCATGGCCGAGAAGCTGAGCTCAGTCTCTTCCAAGACGCTGAAGACCGTGGTGATCTCCTTGCAAGACATATCTGCAGATTAAACAAAAACTTATTGGAAAAATTCAAGGTCAGCTGTTGACCATGGACACGCTCTACTCGTATGACGCTTTCTCAACCTGGCACACTAGGTCTAGACTTTGGCACCTCCAACTCCGCCATGGCTTGGGCGCCTCCAAAGGGTGTCGCTCAACTTTTGCAGCTCGAAGGCCAAGCCACGGCTATTCCGACAGCGGTCTTTTACAACGCTGAGGCCGACAGCACACACTTTGGTCGGGATGCGATCACCCATTACCTCGAAGGCACCGAGGGGCGCTTGATGCGCTCCCTCAAAAGCCTGCTGGGCAGTGCCCTATTGCAAGAGACCACGGCGGTCAATCACCGTCAGGTCAATTTTCAAGACATCATTGCCACTTTCTTGGCCATGCTCCAACAACGCGCCACGCAAACGCTGGGCAAGCCTCCAAGCCGGGTGGTGATGGGGCGTCCCGTGCATTTTGTAGACGATGACCCTGTGCGCGATGCGCAAGCACAAGCGTCGTTGCTACAGGCCGCAGAGTCGGTGGGGTTTGAAGATATCTCGTTTCAGCTAGAACCTATTGCGGCGGCTCTTGACTACGAGCGCCGCTTGACGCGTGAGCAGGTGGTGTTGGTGGCCGACATTGGCGGGGGCACCTCCGACTTCACCGTGGTTCGCCTGGGTCCTGAGCGTATGGTGCGCGCGGATCGCAGCTCCGATGTGCTGGCTACGCGCGGCGTGCACATTGGAGGGACCGATTTTGACCAACAGCTCAGCCTCGAGAGGGTCATGCCTTTGCTGGGCTATCGACACGTGGGTGCTCAACATCGGGAGGTGCCAAACCGCGTGTTCTTTGACCTGTCGAGTTGGCACCTGGTTCATTGGCTTTACCAGCCCCGCGCCTTGGCACAAGCGCAGGCATTGCGCACCAATTACAGCGACGAGTCCTTGCACCGGCGCTTGATGCAGGTGCTGAATCAACGCCAGGGTCACCACATCGCGCATGAGGTAGAACAAGCCAAAATTGCTGGCTCACTGCAAGGCGCTGACACCACCATCCATCTGTCATGCATTGAGCCGGGGTTATTGGCGCCACTGCGTATGGCAGACATGCAATCGCACCTGAACAGTCTGCTCACGCGCGTTGTGAGTTGCGCCAGTGAATGCGTTCACCTGGCGGGACTGGGCGACAATCGCCTGGACACCATTTACCTGACGGGCGGCTCTTGCGCTTTGAAACCTTTCCAACTGGCTCTACAAGCGCGCTTCAAAAACGTTGAGATCATCGAGGGTGACCTGTTGGGTGGAGTCGCCTCGGGTTTAGCGTTGACGCAATAAAAGACAAGTACCCATGCAAAAAATCATCACATCTCAGCGCCTTGCATGGCGTTGGTTGGCAGCCTTGCTGATTGCCTGCGGTGTGAGTGCACATGCGCAGAAATTCCCTACGCATGCGGTCACGATCGTGAACCCTTATGCGGCAGGTGGAGGTGCAGACAACATTGCGCGCATGCTGGCCAACCATCTGAGCCAAGAATGGGGCCAAGCTGTCATTGTTGAAAATCGCCCTGGCGCTGGCACCACCATTGCTGCGGCCTATGTTGCAAAATCAAAACCAGACGGATACACAATGCTGCTGAGTTCGACGCAGCACGCAATTGCGCCCTTGCTGTTTAAGAAGTTGCCCTACGACTACCTGACCCATTTGTCAGCGGTCGCCACCTTGTCATTCAGTCCGTTCGTGTTGATCACGCCCATGGAGTCTGAGTTCCGCACCCTGGATCAACTGGTGCAAGGCCTCAAGCAAAAAGGAGACAGGATCAATTTTGGATCTTCGGGCCTGGGCGGGTTGCCCCATTTGTCTGGTGTTCGACTCAACCAAGTCACGCATTCACAAGCCCGGCACATTCCTTATGCCGGCACGGCCCCTGCTGTGAACGCCATCTTGAATGCCAGCACGGACTTTTTGTTTGCAGACAATTCGATCATTCCGCTGATTCAAAGCGGCAAAGTGCGTGCACTGGCTGTAACCTCTGACAAGCGCACTGAGAGTTTGACTCAAACCCCCACGATGGCTGAAACGTTTGCGGGATTTACTGCAACCGTCTGGACAGGACTGGAAACCCCTGCAGGAACACCTCGCCCAGTGATCGATCAGATATATGCTTCAGTGCTGAAAGTACTCAAGGACCCCGCGTTGGTGAAGTTTTACAAAGACTCCGCGCGCGAGATGAAAATTCTCAATCCCGATGAGTTCTCGCAATTCAAAGAGTCTGAGGTGAAAACCTATGAAAAACTGGTTCAAGACGCAAAACTCAACCTGATTGAAAACTAAATCCTGAGCATCGGGTATCTCGAGCCACATGCGAACAACAACAACACCAACACAAAGAAAGACCTGACATGGGTGCACAGTGGAAAGCAAAACACAAAGACTTGGCGGCCAACGCAAAAGGCCGAATGTTTGGCAAATTGGCCAAGGACATCATGATTGCTGCGCGCAATGGTGCCGACCCTTCAGCCAATGCGCGCTTGCGGCTGGTGCTCGAACAAGCCCGTAAAGTGTCCATGCCCAAAGAGACCTTGGACCGTGCCATCAAAAAAGGTGCTGGATTGAGCGGTGAAGTGGTCCATTTTGAACACGTGATGTACGAGGGCTTCGCTCCTCACCGCGTAGCCGTGATGGTGGAGTGCTTGACCGACAACGTGAACCGAGCCGCCTCAGAAATGCGTGTGCTGTTTCGCAAAGGTCAGCTCGGCACTTCAGGCTCGGTGGCCTGGGACTTTGATCACGTGGGCATGATCGAGGCCGAACCTGCGCCAGGCGCAGACCCTGAGATGGCAGCCATAGAAGCCGGCGCACAAGACTTAGAGCCTGGCCATGACGAGGGCACCACCCTGTTTTTGACTGACCCGAGCGACCTGGATTTGGTCAGCCGCGCCTTGCCGGCCCAAGGGTTCACGGTGTTGTCCGCCAAACTCGGCTACAGGCCCAAGAACCCCATTGACCCCGCCAGCTTGAGCGCCCCCGATTTGGAGGAAGTCGAAGCCTTTTTGGCCACCATCGACAACAACGACGATGTGCAAAACGTTTACGTGGGCCTGGCCGGATAAGCCATCAAATGGCTTGCATGACCGCTAGAAAATGGTCGGTCATGATCGGACAAAACAACTTGCCCCGGTTGCTTGCAATGATGCGCAAAGCTTGTTGGGGGGTGCTGGGTTCCGCGGTAAATTCCCCTTCCACAAGCTCTTCATAGCACTCGACCAAGCCAACGATGCGTGCACCCACTGGAATCGCATCCCCAACAAGTTTGTCAGGGAAACCGGTGCCATCGAAATACTCGTGGTGTGAACGAACGATCTTTGCGACACCGCTCAACTCCTCGGAAAAGCTCAAGCTCATCTGTCCCAAAGCTGCGTGTTTGCGGTAGATCTTCACATCCCCCAGAGGCAATTCAAAATATTTGGTCCTCAAAATGTGATCGTTGAATGCAATCTTGCCCGCATCGTGCAGCAGCCCTGCAATGAAAACCTCTTGTTGGTGGTCCGCATCCAAACCCGCATGCTTGGCCACTTTGCGAGACAAGTGCGCCACTTTGCGTGAATGCTCCAACAACTCGGGCCGGCGCAAGTCAATCAAGCCTGAAAAGGCTTTGATGGACATCATGTACGAAGACCGAAGTTTTGCGTCGCGCACGCGTGCTTGTTCCCAAATATCGATGGCCGACTTGATCACTCCCAACAGTTCCTCGTCGTTCCAAGGCTTGGTCAAATATCGGTAAATTTCACCCTGATTGATGGCCGCAATGGCGCCGCTAACTTCGGCGTTGCCCGTCAACAAAATACGCATGGTGTGGGGCCATTTTTGACGTACCTGGTCGAGCAACTCAACCCCCGTCATGGCTGGCATTTGCATGTCCGAAATGACGACATGAAACGTTTGTTCTGCCATCATCGCCAAGGCCTTGGCTGCGCTGTCAGCCGTCACCACTTGAAAACCCTCCAAGCCAATCATGCGTTTGAGCGCAGACAAGATGTTGGGCTCATCGTCAACACACAGAATTTTGTAATCAGAAGGATCGCGCACAGCTGTCATGACAAGGTCCAATAAATCGTTGTAGGTGGCGTCGAGGCTGGGAGGAGCAAGTTGAAGAGTTCAACTCACTCTTTAGGTGCCCCAGAGTCTTTGACGATGGCTTCATAGCGCTTGAGTTCAGACAAGGTGAACTTGACAAATTCTGCCGACGAGCCGCCCAACACCTCGGCCCCCATGTCTGTCAACCGGTTGCGGATCTCGGGCGACTTGATCAACTTATTGAACTCGGCATTCAAGCGCTGCACCACCTCAGGCGGTGCGTGCGCTGGCAGCATCAGACCATACCAAGCAGAGGCGATCATGGGTGTGCCAGCTTCCGTGAAAGTGGGCACTTCAGGCAAAGCGGGCAAGCGCTTGGCAGATGCCACCGCCAAGGGCTTGAGCAAGCCTGCCCGAATGCTGCCCAAAGACCCGGTGTCAATCATCATGTCGATGTGACCGGCAATCAAATCTTGTGCTGCCGGCCCACTTCCCTTGTAGGGTACGTGGCGAAGCTCAATGCCAGCAGCGGTCTTGAACTGTGCACCCGCCAAATGCTGCGATCCCCCAATGCCAGCAGAACCGTAGGTGAAACCACCGGGCGAGTGCTTGGCTGCTGTCACAACATCTCTAAGTGCATTCCAAGGCGACTTGCTGGGTACCACCATGACGTTGGGAATGGCACACAAAGACACCACAGGAGTGAAGTCGTTGACAGGGTCAAATCCAAGTTTGTTGTAAAGATAAGGCGCGGCCGCGTTGGTGGAACTGGTAGCCAACAACAGGGTGTAGCCGTCAGGTTTTTCTTTGACAAAAGCTTGGGTCCCAATCACCCCACCTGCCCCACCCTTGTTCTCGACCACCACGGGCACGCCCATCGCCAATGACAGGGGCTGGGCCAACATGCGCGCCACTTGATCAGTAGCCCCTCCTGCTGCCCATGGAACCAAAATTTTGATCGGCTTGTCTGGGTAGGCCGCGCAAGCAGCCCCCACCCAAACACTCAGTGCAATCAACCACCCAGCACTGGGGCGTGTGCAGGTGAGCATCTCAATGCCCCTTTTGTTTCAAGGCAACACCCACCCACGCAGAGGAGTAACGGCCATGCAAGATGTCTTGTATGGTGGCTTGCTCATGGGCCACTTTTTCATGGGCCAGCTTGGCAATTTCTAATGCGCGCTGGGCTGGCACTGCCACCAAGCCATCCCCATCGCCCACCATGATGTCGCCTGGATTGACCAACATGCCGCCCACGGTCACTGGCACGTTGATGCTGCCGGGGCCGTCCTTGTAGGGCCCCCGCAAATTCACGCCCCGAGCCCAGCAGGGAAATTTGTGGGTTTCAAACGCATCCACATCGCGCACGGCCCCATCGATCACAAAAGCCAGCGCCCCTTGCATGCGCGCCGAGGTCATCATGATCTCGCCCACCAAGGCGCGCGTCACATCGCCCTCACCATCCACCACCAAGACGTCACCGGGTTGCAACATGTCCAGGGCTTGGTGGATCAACAAGTTGTCGCCCGAGCGCACGCGCACCGTGAAGGCATGGCCGCACACTGTCACGATCGATCGGTTGACCGGGTGCAAGCCTTCGGTGCCAACCAAGCGTCCCATCACGTCGCCAATGACGGAGGATGGCAAACCTTGCAAGGCTTGGATGCCCTCGGTAAATGGTTCGTGGCGTGGATGAATGACGATTCCGCTAGACATGGGGTTTTCCTTTTTTCAAATAGCAATTCAGTCGACCGTCGCACCGGAGCGCTTGACCAGCGACTCCCAATACGGCAATTCTTTGGCAATGAACAAGTTGAACTGTTCCACACTGCCAGCCACGTCGCTGGAGCCCATCTTGCCCAAGCTAGCGGCCACATCGGGAGTTTTCATGACCTTTTGCAGGTCTTGGTTCAGACGCTGCAACAAGGGGGCTGGCGTTTTGGCCGGCGCAAACACACCGTACCAGTTTTCAATCACAAAGTTGCTGTAACCCAATTCCTTCATGGTGGGCACATCGCTCAAACCTGGGGAGCGAACGCTGCCCGTGGTCGCCAGAGCACGGATGCGGCCTGAGTTGAGTTGCGAAGCAATGGCCGTGGTGGTCTCAAATGCCATGGGCACTTGCCCCGCCAAGACATCGGCCAATGCAGGTCCTTGTCCTTTGTAGGGAATGTGCACGAGATCGAGTTGCTTCTCCAACTTGAGCATCTCGCCCATCAAATGCTGAGGGCTACCGCTGCCACCAGAAGCGTAGCTGTACTTGCCCGGTGATTTTTTGACCCACTCCACCAACTGCGCCAAGTTGTTCGCTGGGACTGCGCTGTTGACGTAAAGCACCAGCGGCACGGATGCCACCTCGATCACCGGTGCCAAGCCTTTGACCGGGTCGGTGCGCAGCTTGAACAAGTTGCGGTTGATCACCACCCCCGTGTTGTTGCCCAGCAGCAATGTGCACCCATCGGGCGCGGCTTGGGCTACATACTCGGTGCCGATGTTGCTGCTGGCACCGGCACGGTTTTCCACCACCACCGTGGTCCCCAGCTCTTTGGCCAAACCCGGCGCCAACATGCGCGACAAAATATCGGTGGTGCCAGCCGGAGGATAAGGCGAGACCAGCTTGACCGTTGCACAGGGATAGGCCGCTTGGACTTGGGCTTGGGCCGGGGTGGCACAGGCAACCAGCCCCAGTGCCAGCGCAGCCAAGGCTTGTTGAAATCGAATGCGTTGCATGGTGTGTCTCCCTTGTGGTGTCAGCGCCGCACAGGGATTCCCAACCAAGGCGAACGCAGGCGCCTATTCTCAAACATTCGGGCGTGCTGTTGGATGACAAACGCAACACTTGCAACACCACCTCAAACCGAATACAAAGGCATTCAAGACAAGCTCATACGCCCTGATGCGCCTTCCAGGCGCCCTGCCGCCCTGGCCTGCTGCACTTGGTGCAAGGTGATGTGGCGCACCTCTGTCTGGCTCGATTGAATGTGGGCACGCAACAAACGCACGGCCTCGTCTTGGCGGCGATCCAACATGGCTTGCAAGATCTGACCATGTTCGGCGTAAGTGACGTCGATACGGTTTTGGTAGGTGAAGTCAAGCCGACGCACGATGCGGATGCGCTCGGTCACCCCTTGGTGCACACGCACCATCTCCACATTGCCCGTGGCCGCCACGAGTTGGTGGTGAAACGCCTCGTCCCATTCGGCCACTTGGTGCTGGTCGCGGCTGCGAGCCTGGGGCGGCACCAGCCAGATGCGCGCC
The DNA here is from genome assembly GCA_903906635.1 of uncultured Burkholderiales bacterium. Taxonomy (GTDB): domain Bacteria; phylum Pseudomonadota; class Gammaproteobacteria; order Burkholderiales; family Burkholderiaceae_C; genus Limnohabitans. The sequence goes on from CAIVLE010000092.1 coordinate 15,715, forward strand.
AAGTTGTGCAACACGCTTCGCTCGGTGCGCACATCGTCAAGACACAAGCGACTGACCGACTCGGACTCAATCACCCGTCGCAGGTCGTAGAGCTGGTCGAACTTGTCAAAGTCAAACGGACGCACCTGCCAGCCACTGCGAAACAGCACATCCACATAGCCCTCTTGGCGCAGCCTAAAGAGCGCCTGGCGCACTGGCGTGCGTGACACGCGCAAGCGTTCGCTGATTTCGGTTTCGGTGATGCGGTCACCTGGCACCAAGCGAAAGTCGGCAATGTCACGCTTGAGCTGTTGGTACACCTCATCGGCACGCGATGGGTGCGACACGGTCATGCCAGCAAGCTCACGTGCGCGGCCACCACACGCCAGCCCTCGGGCGTGCGCATCCAGGTTTGGCTTTGACGGCCTGTACGCGGGTTGCCCGTGCGTGCAAACTCGGTGTTGGCGGTGGCAAAGTCGCGCCCGTAGGTGGTGATCACCGTGTTCATGCAGGTGCGGGCCAAGCCTTGGGAGGGCCGGTTGGCTCGAAACTCTTGAATCGCTTGGTAGCCATACAGGTTTTCGGTGGCGCCATAGCGCAGGGTGTGCGGGCTGTTCCAAAACAACTCGTCGAGCACCGCCACGTCGTTGCTGACCAAGGCTTGTTCGTAACGGTCAAAGGCGGCTTGCATCTCGGCCAGCACCTCAGGCAAATTGATGTCCATTCATAGCTCCACAGGTTTCACATGGGCCAGTCCGGCCGACTCCAGCGCCAGCGCCGCCCGAAAGGCCAAGTCTTCGCGCCAGGGCGCGGCGATGATCTGCACGCCCAAGGGCAAGCCCTGGGTGCCTGCAGGCCACAGCGGTGCGGCCACCACTGGACAACCGGCAAACGAGATGGGTTGGGTCAACAAGCCCATGGCAGCGCGTGCAGGCAAAGTCTGGCCCTGAATGTCGAGCCACTCGGTGCCAATCGGGGTGGCGCACACGGGTGTCGCGGGCGCCAGCAGCACGTCCCAGTGTTCAAACAAGGCATTCACCTGGTCACGGTAGAGGCGGCGAAAGCGCTGGGCTTTGACGTACCAGTCAGCGGGTTGCAGGGCACCGGCCCAAAAACGGTCCACCGACAAGGGCTCAAAGTCGTCGCTGCGGGTGCGCAGCTCGTTCAAGTGCAAGCTGCCGCCTTCGCTGGCGGTGATGATGAAAGCCGCTGCACGCGCCAGGGCTGCACTGGGCCATCTCACCTGCGCCGTGACCCCCAAGCACTGGGCCGCCAACTGCACAGCCTCGCGTGCCGGGGCACTGGCGTGGTCATCAAAGTAACCATCCAGCACACCTACGCGCAGGCCTTGCAGCCCATGGGACAAGCTGCACAAGACGGGCTCCACGCGGCGGGCATGGCAGCCCGGATCAAGGGCATCGGGGGCTTGCAGCGCGTCGTACATCTGGGCCAAGCCGGTGAGCGAGTTGGCAAAGCCGCCCAGGTGATCAATGCTGTGCACAAACGGGTAACTGCCCCGGCGCGACAAGCGGCCAAACGTGGGTTTGATGCCCCACACGCCACACAGCGATGCAGGCACGCGGATCGAGCCATTGGTGTCTGAGCCCAAGCTCAAGGGCACTTGCCCCGCTGCCACTGCCGCACCTGAGCCGCCTGAGGACCCGCCCGCAATACGCGACAGGTCATGCGGGTTGTGGCACGGCCCATAGTGGGTGTTCTCGGTGGTGAAGCCATAGGCAAACTCGTCCATGTTGAGCGAGCCCACCAGCACCGCACCGGCGGCGCTCATCTGCTGCACCAGCAGCGCATCGGCTTGCGCTGGGGCATGGCCCTGGTTGACGATGGAGCCGGCCAGCGTGACCTCGCCTTGCACATCGAACAAATTCTTCACGGCATAGGGCACACCGGCCAAGGGGGGCAACACCTCGCCACTGGCGCGCTGCGCATCCACCGCTTGCGCCTGGGTGCGGGCGCGCGCGTGGCACAGGCCAGTGAACGCATTCACGCGGGTGTCGGTGGCGGCGATGCGATTGAGGTGCGCATCCAGCACCTCGCAAGCGCTGAACTGGCCACTGGCAATGCCTCGTGCCAGCTCAGGGGCAGACATAGTGGTAAGCGTCATGGCATCACCGGCTTGGGGCAGTAAATTTCAGCCAACTCCAGCTCGGGCGGCATGTCCAAGGTGTCTAGCAGTTGTGCCATGGCGGCTGTGCGCTGCAAATGCGCAGCCACGCGCACTGCGCGAGCCTCGTCCACCGGCAGCCCCAGCACGGTGGCACTCACCTGCACGTACTGCACCATCTGAGCATCGGTCAATGAGGCATGGGGCATTGTGGCCTTGGTCATTTGCGCACCTCGCGTTGAAAAATTTCCAAGCTGAGCTTTTTGGCGCTGACAAAGCTGGGCTCAGTGAGGGTCTCCACCGTTCGGGGACGGGGGTCGTTGTAGTCCAAGATTTGGGCCACCTGCGTGGGGCGCTTGGTGAGAAGCAAAATTTGATCGGCTAAATAAACCGCCTCTTCCAGATCGTGGGACACCAACAACATGGTGGTACCCGTTTTCATGAACACGTCTTGCAGCTTTTCGCGGATGAACAAAGTCATCTCAAAGTCCAGGGCCGAGAACGGCTCATCCAAGAACAACACCTCGGGATTGGGGGCCAAGGCCCTCATGATGGAGGCGGTTTGTTGTTGCCCACCTGAGAGCTCGTAGGGGTAGCGGTTGAGGTCAAACTTCACATCGAATGAGGCTACCAGCTCTTGCACGCGCTGCTCAACCTCGCCCTTGGACTTGCCTTCTAGCTTCAAGGGGTAAGCAATGTTGTCGATGGTTCGCATCCACGGGAACATGGCTTCTCGGTAATTTTGAAAAACATAGCCAATCTTGGTGTCTTTCAAAGATTTGCCGTCAAACAAAATCTCGCCACTGTCAATGGGAATCAAGCCCGCGATCATGTTGATCAAGGTGCTTTTGCCGCAACCGTTGGGGCCAAACACCGAGACGATTTTGTTCTTGGGAATGTCGAGGTTGAAGTTTTCGTAAAGCGGCCAACCAGCAAAGTATTTGGTGAGGTTGCGAATGGTGATGTGCGTGCCGCTAGGGCCTGGCACAAAGGGGGGCGCAGCCGGATCAGGCGCCACCATGGGGTTGAGAACAACAGTCATGCTTACCTTCCGCTCCAATGGACGATGCGCTTTTCGAGCACCAAAAACACCACGTTGAGGGCGTAGCCCAAGGCACCTGCAGACAAGATGGAGGCGTACATATCGCGCACGTTCATCACCTGTTGCGAGTCGATGATGCGGTGGCCCAAACCACGCTCAGAGCCAATGAACATTTCAGCCACGATGACGATGACCAAGGACATCGACACCGCACTGCGTAAGCCCACAAAAGTGGGTTGCAAGCTCTCCCACACCAGCACGTCTTTGAAAATTTGCCAGCGCGTGGCGCCCATCACTTTGGCAGCCATCACGCGCTGCTTGCGCGCATTGATCACGCCATAGGCACTGTTGAACAAGACAATCAGCAAAGCGCCAAAGGCCGCGATGGCCACCTTGTTGATATCAGACACCCCAAAGATCATCAGGAACAAGGGAATCAAAGCCGACGAGGGTGTGGAGCGAAAGAAGTCGATCACAAACTCCACACTGCGATAAGCGCGCTCGTTGCTGCCCAGCAGCACGCCTAAGGGCACGCCGATGACGCCCGCAATGGCAAAGGCTTCGAGCGTGCGCGCCAAAGTGTAGGCAAAGTCTTTGAGCAACTCACCGCCCGCCATACCATTGAACAACACGGTCAAGGTGGCTGATGGCGAAGGCAACAAGATGGGACTGATGAGCTTGTAGCGCACCACCAAGTCCCAGATCACAAACAACACCACCGGGCCAATCAGCGGCATGAGCTGCGAGGGGCTCCAGCGCGCGGGGGCCACCGCGCCCACCGTGCCAGTGGAGGCGCGATCGGCCAAACCTTGTTTGGCCGCATCCATCAACACCGAAGAGGTGGCTTCGTGCATGGCTTAGCCTTTGTACAACATGGTGTCGACCATGAGGCGAGACGGGAAGATGCCCTTGTCAGAGAACAAGTCAAAGAACTTCTGGAAGTGACCGATGTCTTTGGCGCTGAACTCGTTGTAAAGCGTGTAAGCGGCCAGCGGCACTTCAGACGTCAAAGCGCCTTCAATGGCGGTGTAGCCCTTGAGGTACTGACGTGCCTCGGCCGCGTTGGTGCGCACCAGTGCAATGCCCTTGGCATAGGCGGTGACGAACTTCTTGGTTTCAACCGGATGGTTTTTGACAAACTCAGCCGTGAGAGAGGCCGAGCCCCCAAACCAAGGCGCCATCGCGTCACCCAAGATGTATTTGGAAATCACCCCTGCTTCGAGGACACGGGTGCTGCCGTTCAAGCGGCCAATGGTACCGGTGGGCTCCAGCGTATAGACTGCATCCACTTGTCCTGCGGCCAAGGCGGCCACGTGTTGGCCAATGGGCAACTCGATCACCGTAGCACCGGTGGCCCCCCCACGCTCGAGCACCGTTTTGGCCAAGGTGACGTTTTGAATGCCAGGGCCAGAGGCTACTTTTTTGCCCTTGAGGTCGGACATGACTTTGGCTGTGCTGGCCACGGGCACCAAGAACTCATCCAAGACGTTTTTCACGTTGCTGGGATTGGCGCAAAAGATTTTGAACGTGCCCGGTGCGGCAATCTCACCAATCGCCAAGTTGGCCGAACCGGTGCCGTTGGCGCTGCCATCACAGCGCCCTGCCAACATGGCTTCCATGATTTGTTGGGCAGCCGCAAATTTGATGGGCTCCACATCCAGGCCCGCTTCTTTGAAGTAGCCCTTTTCCACCGCGGCATAAAACGGCAGGCCCGCTGCAATGGGCCAATAGCCGATGCGGATTTTGGGGGTGGACTGGGCACGCACGATGGCAGGCGCACCCATGAGCCCTAAGGCAGCACTGGCGGCACCGGCTTGCAACAGTTGGCGACGTGATTTGGAAGGGTTCATGAAATCTCTCCTAGAAGTGGGTAAAACAAAAAAATCAAATCGGTCATGGCTGAAGGCTGGCCAGGTACGCACGCCAGCCACCGAAGTGGCTGATGTCTTGCGCACCGATCAAGGCCTGCGGCTCGCACACAAAACCCTGTACGGGGGTGCCATCGGCCAGTCGCAAAGTGCCAATGCCCAAGGGCTCGGGGATCAGGGCCACAAAAGAGCCGTAGTGGCGCATGGGCATCTCCCACACCTCCACCGCAATAAATTGGCCCTGCCCTGGCGCCACTCGCTGCAGGCCGGGCTTGGGTGGTGTGGTGTTGGGCAAGGCAAACAAGTGGTAGTCGGCGCTGGTGGTGGTGGCGTGCAGCAAGCGCGCACCGCGCTCGGTGAGTTGGCTGTTCAAGGGCATGCCTGACAAATGCGCACCCACCACCGCCACCTGCACCGTGGGCTCGGCCTGCAAACCCACTATGGCTTTCATCTCAGGCAATGACTCGCCGGTGGCCCCCAGCGTCAAACCCGTGGCATGGTGGTAACGCTGGCCCAAGTCGGCAAGTTGCCAGTCGCTGCAGGCCGGGCCAATCAAGGTGATGCCAAAGGGCAAACCATCGGCACGCATCGCACTGGGCACCGAGAGGGCCGCGTAGTCGAACAAGTTGACAAAGTTGGTGTAGTGGCCCAGGTTGCGGTTGAGCACCACCGGGTCGGCTTGCATCTGCGCGATGGTGTAGTGCGTGGGCGCGGTGGGCACCAGCAGCACGTCAATGCTGGCCCACATGCGGTGCGCGACTTGTGCCAGGCCCAGCATGTGTATTTCGGCGGTGCAGTAATCGGCGGCGCTGTATTGGCTGCCTTTGCCAATGATGCTGCGCACGGGCTCCATCACGTGCTCGGGGTGGGCGTCAAAGAAAGCTTGAATGGCCGCGTAGCGCTGCGCCACCAAGGCGCTTTCGTACAACATGGCGGCGGCTTGCAGGTGCGGCGTCATGTCGATGGCCACGGGCTCGCCACCCAGGGCACACATTTGCGTGATGGACGCATCGAAGGCTTGCTTGGCTTGTACGTCGCCAAAAAATTCGAGCTGCTGGGGCACACCAAATTTGAACTGTGCCGGCAAGGCCTGGGTGTTGAGTGTGAGTTGGCGTGAAAACGGGTCGCCCGCATCGGGCCCCATGCACGCTCGCAAGACCTGCGCAGCAGTGGCCACGGTGCGCGCCAAGATGCTCACGCAGTCCACGTTTTGCGCCGCAGGCACCACGCCACGCGCAGAGATCAAGCCACGCGTGGGCTTGAGGCCCACGATGTTGTTCAAACCAGCAGGCACGCGCCCTGAACCGGCGGTGTCGGTGCCCAAGGCAAAGTCAACCTGCCCCGTGGC
>CAIVLE010000093.1 GCA_903906635.1 uncultured Burkholderiales bacterium
CCGCGAGTGCCTCCCTATGAACGCCAGTGTCATCCTCCTCATCTCAGCCTGCATCTACTTGGCCATCGGCGTGCCGGTGGCGTTTGCGCTGGGCCTGTCCACCGTCACCGCCTTGCTGGTGTCGGGCAACTTCCCCCTCATCGTGCTGCTGAAAGAAACCTTCACCGGCATTGACAGCTTCCCGCTCATGGCGGTGCCCTTTTTCATCTTGGCCGCTGAGCTCATGAGCGGGGGCTCGCTGACCGAGGTGCTGCTCAAGTTCGCGGGCCAGTTTGTGGGCCACAAGCGCGGCGGTCTGGGCTACACCAACGTGGTCTCACTCACCTTCTTCTCGGGCATTTCGGGCTCGGCCTTGGCAGACGCGGCAGGCCCTGGTTCGATGCTGATTCGCATGATGGACAAAGCCGGTTATGGCCGCGCCTATGCCGCTGCGCTCACCGCATCTACCGCCATCGTGGGCCCCATCATTCCCCCCTCGATCATCATGATCATCTACGCGCTGGCTGATGACAACGTCTCCGTGGGCGCACTGTTCGTCGCAGGCTTGATTCCAGGCGTGTTGATCGCCGTGGCGATGTGCGTGGTGAACTGGTATGTGTCCAAACAACGCAATTACAAGGGTGATGACGCCTTCCCCACACGCAGCGAAATGTGGCAAACCACGTGGAAGGCCATGCCGGCCATCTTGTTGCCTGTCATCATCTTGGGGGGCATGCGCGCGGGTTGGTTCACACCAACCGAGGCCTCGGTTGTGGCGGTTTTTTACGCGCTGTTGTGCGGCAAGTACGTCTACCGCACGCTGGAGTGGAAGGCCGTCCCCGACATCTTGTCGCGCTCAGCCCTCTTGACCGCCTCGGTGCTATTGATCATCGGCATGTCCGCCTCGTTCGCCTGGGTCCTCACCATCGAAGGCGTGCCGCAAATTGTGGCCTCTTGGATTGCCGACATGCACCTGAGCGCTTGGACGTTCTTGATCGTCATCAACGTGTTCTTGCTGCTGTTTGGCATCTTCATCGAACCCCTGCCGGGTGTGATGGTGCTGGTGCCCATCTTGGCGCCAGTGGCTGCCAAAGTGGGCATTGACCCCATTCACTTTGCCATGGTGGTGATCTACAACCTCACGCTCGGAATGATCACGCCTCCTGTAGGTGGCTTGCTGTTTGTCACCTCCAACGTGTCACGCGTGCCCTTGTCTGAGCTGACCCGCGAACTCACCCCATTCTTGTGGGCACACGGCGCGGTGCTGGTGGTGCTGACCTTTGTGCCAGCGCTCAGCAACTGGCTCCCCCACGTGATGGGCTTCAAGTAAATCGCGCCCGCCATGACTCATACCATCCGCTTAGGCTGCATCGCCGACGACTTCACAGGCGCCACCGATCTGGCCAACAACCTGGTGCGCGCAGGCATGCGCGTGGTGCAGACCATTGGGATACCCAGCGAGCCTTTGGGGGCGGACGTAGACGCGGTGGTGGTTGCGCTCAAATCACGCACCATTCCTGCCAAGCAAGCAATCGCGCAATCGCTCGACGCTTTGCGCTGGCTGCAAGCCCAGGGTGCCCAACAGATTTACTTCAAATACTGCTCCACGTTTGACAGCACCCCTCAAGGCAACATAGGCCCAGTGACCGAAGCCTTGATGGCTGCACTCGCCTGCGATTTCACCATTGCCACACCGGCCTTCCCAGACAACGCACGCACAGTGTTCAAGGGCTATTTGTTTGTGGGCGATGTACTGCTCAACGAGTCGGGTATGCAACACCACCCACTCACCCCCATGCACGACGCCAACTTGGTGCGCGTGTTGCAAGCACAGTCAAAAGGCCAAGTCGGTTTGATTGACCACCGCTGCGTGGCGCAAGGCGCGCCAGTGGTGCAACAACGCATGGCCGAACTCCAAGCTCAAGGCGTGCGCATCGCGGTGGTCGACGCCGTCAGCAACGACGACTTGCTGCGTTTGGGTCCAGCCCTCAAACACCTGCCCTTGGTGACCGCGGGTTCGGGCGTGGCCATTGGCCTGCCGGCCAACTTTGGACTCAGCGCCAACCCCACGGCCAGCCAGTTGCCACCAGCCAGCGGCGCACAGGCCATCGTCTCGGGCAGTTGCTCGAGTGCCACACGCGGCCAAGTGGCGCATTTCATCGCCACCGGTCGTCCCGCGTTTGCCCTCGACCCCTTGACGCTGGCGCGCAGCCCAGAGGCAGCCGCTGAGGTGGTGGCGCAGGTCTGCGCCTGGGCCGCCCCCCTCTTGGCCTCAGGCCCGGTGCTGGTGTATGCCACGGCCGAACCCGAGGTCGTCAAAGCCGTGCAAGCGCAACTCGGTGTCGACGCCGCTGGGGCTTTGGTGGAACACACCCTGGCCGACATCACACGTGGCCTGCTGGCGCTGGGCGTGCGCCAATGGGTGGTCGCGGGTGGCGAAACCTCGGGCGCTTGCGTGCAAGCACTGGGCATCACACAGATGCAAATTGGGCCCCAAATTGACCCTGGCGTGCCGTGGTGCCACGCGCACACCTCAGCTGGGCCAGTCCACCTCACGCTCAAGTCAGGCAACTTTGGCAGCGCTGATTTCTTCACCAAAGCGCTGGCGCAACTCCAGCCATGACCTTGCACTGAACCGCCCATGACCGAAACCCAAGCTCGAGAAGAAATCTGCCGCATAGGCCACAGCCTGTTTGGGCGCGGCTACGTGCATGCCACGGCGGGCAACATCAGCGTGCGCTTAGAAGATGGTTTCTTGATCACCCCCACCGATGCTTGTTTGGGGTTTCTCGACCCGGCGCGCTTGGCCAAACTTGATGCACAAGGCCATCAACTCAGCGGCGACAAGGCCAGCAAAACCATCGCCCTGCACACCCGCATCTACGCGGCAGCGCGTGCGTTTGACGACCACACCGCCTGCGTCATCCACACCCACAGCACACACTGCGTGGCGCTGACCTTGCGCACAGGCGATCAACCCCAGCTGCAAAGCACCTTCCCCCAAACCCATGAGTTGCTGCCCGCCCTCACCCCCTACTTTGTGATGAAGGTGGGCCACGTGCCCGTGATCGAGTACCACCGTCCCGGCGACATTCAAGCCGCCGAGGCCGTGGCACAAACCATCACCCGTTACGGCCAACAAGGCACGCCCATTCGCGCCGTCATGCTCGCGCGCTTGGGACCCAACGTGTGGCACGACACACCCGCAGCAGCCATGGCCACGCTGGAAGAACTCGAAGAAACCGCTCGCCTGGCTTGCATGCCCACCACCGACACGCACGCTCTCAGCGCCAGCCAGATTCAAGAGCTGCGCCAGACCTTTGGCGCACGTTGGTGAACTGGCACGTCTACAACCGTCAACCCCACACAAACCATGCCTCAATTCGCCGCTAACCTCACCATGATGTACACCGAGTTGCCATTTCTTGAGCGCTTTGAAGCAGCGGCTCAAGACGGTTTTAAGGCGGTGGAGTATTTGTTTCCTTATGCGTTTGAAGCCAGCGAGTTGTCGGCTCGCCTCAAAGCCCACGGCTTGCAGCAGGTGCTCTTCAATGCGCCGCCCGGCGGCAGCGATGCGGCCAGCATCGAGGCTGCTTGGGGCAGCAACACCCGAGGCATCGCCAGCATTCCAGGGCGCGAGGCCGAGTTTCAAGCTGGTGTTCAATTGGCCCTGCGCTACGCCGAGGTGCTGCATTGCCCCCGCATCCACCTCATGGCTGGACTGCTGGGTGAGGGCCAAAGCCGCACCAGCAACCTGCCCACCTATGTCAGCAACCTGCGCTGGGCTGCGGCCCAAGCCGCCAAAGCGGGTTTGGATGTGCTGATCGAGCCCATCAACACACGCGACTTTGCGGGATTCTTTTTGAACCGCCAAGACCAAGCGCACGAGATCATTCAGACCGTGGGTGCTGCCAACCTCAAAGTGCAGATGGACCTGTACCACTGCCAAATCGTCGAGGGTGATGTGGCCATGAAAATTCGCCAATACCTGCCCACAGGCCGCGTGGGCCACTTTCAAATTGCGGGGGTGCCCGAGCGCCATGAGCCCGACCTTGGCGAGATGAATTACCCCTACCTGTTTGACGTGATCGACGAGGTCTCGCAGGCCTGCGGCTGGCAAGGCTGGATCGGCTGCGAATACCGCCCACGGTTGGGTGGCCAAGCCGGCGGCACCTCCGCCGGTTTAGGCTGGTTGCGCGCACGCCGCTAGCAGCGTGCGGCTAGCTCCCCGCACAAACACTCACGTACAAACACTCACGCCAAGCACACACTCAACACCCGCTTAGCATTTCACATCCTGCCTTCTCTTTTTCCTCTCCATGTCGCAACACTTCATCAACAACCAATGGGTCGCAGGCGCCTCGGGTGAATCCATCCCCGTGATTGACCCGTCCACGGGCGAGACATTTGCCGACATCGCACGCGGCAACTCCCATGACATCGACTTGGCCGTGGCGGCCGCTCGCCACGCTTTTCAAGGCCCCTGGGGTGCTTTCACCGCTGCCGAGCGGGGGCGCGTGCTGATGAAACTCGCCTACAAGCTGCAAGACCATGCCGAAGAACTCGCGCAACTTGAGTCACGCGACTGCGGCAAACCCCTCAAGCAAGCCCGCGCCGATGCAGCCGCCATCGTGCGCTACTTCGAGTTCTATGCCGGGGCGGCTGACAAGCTGCTGGGTCACACCATTCCTTACCAAAACGGCTACACCGTGCTCACCTTACGCGAGCCGCATGGGGTCACGGGCCACATCGTGCCTTGGAACTACCCGCTGCAAATTTTTGGCCGCAGCGTGGGCGGTGCGCTCGCTGCAGGCAACGCCTGTGTGGTCAAACCCGCCGAGGACGCTGGCCTGTCCTTGCTGCGCGTGGCCGAGTTGGCCGCCGAAGTCGGATTGCCCCCAGGCGCTCTTAATATCGTGACCGGCTATGGTCATGAGGCGGGCGATGCGCTCGTCAAGCACCCAGGCATTGATCACATCTCCTTCACCGGCTCACCCACCATTGGGCAGCTGGTGGTGCGCAACGCCAGCGTGAATTACACACCCG
>CAIVLE010000094.1 GCA_903906635.1 uncultured Burkholderiales bacterium
GCGCCCACGATTGCTTTTTTGCAAGGGCGTGACGCCACACTGAGCCACCGCATTGCAGGGCGCGGGCTGCTGCCCGAAGGGCCACGCTTTGGAGCACTGGACGCGTATGACATCGAAGGCGATGGCGTCGACTCGCTCGCTTGGGCCTTTGGCGCCTTGGGCCAGCAAGACCGCGCACGCCATTTGGCCACGCTGTACCTCAACGACTTGGCCGATGTGCTGCGCGACGCGGTGGATCCACGCTTTGAGTTTGTGCGCTACGCCGAGTCGCTGGCCAGCAGCCAAGCCAGCTTTGAACCGCTGGCCCAAGCCTTGGGCGGTGCACCGAGCTTGGTGGACGAGGTGCTGCAAGAGTTGACGCTGCAAAGCATGGCGCATCACCAACCACAACTGGTGTTGTTGTCGGTGCCGTTCCCGGGTGCGGTGTACGCCGCGCTGCGCATCGCACAAACCATCAAAGCGCACCACCCCCACACGGTGATTGCCATGGGTGGAGGTTTTGTCAACACCGAGTTGCGCGGCTTGTCTGAGCCACGCTTGTTTGACTACGTGGACTACATCACGCTGGACGCGGGTGAGCGCCCATTGCTCGCGTTGCTGGCTCACCTGCAGGGCCAACGCAGTGCGCAACGCTTGGTGCGCACCTTTGTGCGCGATGCAGACAGCCACCAAGTGCGCTACGTCAACTGGGCCGAGCCCGATGTGGCCTTTGAAGACGTGGGGACCCCAACCTGGGACGGACTGCCGCTTGAGCGCTACCTGTCGCTGCTGGACATGCTCAACCCCATGCACCGGCTGTGGAGCGATGGGCGATGGAACAAGCTCACCGTCGCACACGGCTGCTACTGGAAGAAATGCAGCTTTTGCGACGTGAGCTTGGACTACATCTCTCGCTACGACACCGCATCTGCCAACACCTTGGTCGACCGCATCGAGGCCATCGTGGCCGAGACCGGACAGACCGGCTTTCACCTGGTGGACGAAGCAGCGCCTCCCAAAGCCTTGAAAGCGATGGCCGAAGAGATTTTGCGACGTGAGTTGCGCATCTCGTGGTGGGGCAACATCCGATTCGAGAAGACCTTCACACCCGAGCTGGCTGAGTTGTTGGCCGAAAGCGGCTGCATCGCGCTCTCAGGCGGCTTAGAAGTCGCGTCCGATCGGTTGCTGGCCTTGATGAAAAAAGGTGTCTCGGTTGACCAAGTGGCACGCGTGACCAAGGGCTTTTCACAGGCCGGCATTTTGGTGCACGCATACCTGATGTATGGCTTTCCTACCCAGACGGTGCAAGACACGGTGGATGCGCTGGAGTACGTGCGCCAGCTGTTTGAAAACGGGTGTATTCAAAGCGGCTTTTTTCACCGCTTTGCCTGCACCGTGCACTCACCCGTGGGGAAAGACCCCGCCGCTTATGGCATCACCCTGGTGCCCAACCCCCCGGTGACGTTTGGCGAGAACGACATTGGCTTTGTCGACCCAACGGGCACCGACCACGATCTGCTGGGTCGTGGTTTGAAGAAGGCTATCTACAACTTCATGCACGGCATCGGTCTTGACAACGATGTGCGCAGCTGGTTCGAGTTGCCCAAAGGCCAATGCCCCAAGCCCGCCGTCAAGCGGAATGCGATTGAAAAAGCACTGGGCTATTGAGGCGTCAGTGGCCTTGCGTGGCCCGTAACACCGCAATGCGCTCTTGCAGCGGCGGATGGGTGGCAAACAACTTGCCTAAGTCACCGGTGATGCCCATGGCCGACACGCTGCTGGGCAGCACACCGGCTTGCATTTGCTCCAAACGACCTAGCGCATTGATCATGGGTTGCTTTCGCCCCAGCAACTGGGCCGAGCCCGCGTCGGCACGAAACTCGCGCTGGCGGCTGAACCAAGCCACGATCATGCTGGCCACAAAGCCCAGCACGATGTCGAGCACAAAACTGGTCACGTAGTAGCCAATGCCTGGGCCGCTTGACTGCTCATCGTTTTTGCGCAACATGCCATCCACGAAGTAACCTACGACACGGCTCAAGAACACCACAAAGGTGTTGAGCACGCCTTGTAAGAGGGCGAGTGTGACCATGTCGCCATTGGCGATGTGTGCAATTTCGTGACCCAAGACCGCTTCGACTTCTTCCCGCGTCATGCCTTGCAGCAAGCCAGTCGACACGGCCACCAAGGCCGAGTTTTTGAAAGCGCCGGTGGCAAAGGCGTTGGGCTCGCCTTCGTAAATGGCGACTTCAGGCATGGCAATGCCAGCGTTGTGCGAGAGGCGTTGTACGGTATCCAAAATCCAAGCTTCGTCTGGCGAGCGGGCTTGGGTGATGACCTCGGCTCCAGTGGACATCTTGGCCATCCACTTGCTCATCAAAAGCGAGATGATGGCGCCGCCAAAGCCCATGACCAGCGAAAAGCCCAACAAGGCCGATAGGTTCAGCCCATTGGCGCTAAGGTAGCGGTTGACACCCAGCAAACTGGCCACGACCCCCAGCACCACCATGACAGCGAGGTTGGTGAGAACGAACAAAAGAATGCGTTTCATGTATGACACTCCTCGAGTTATTCAGCACGCACAACGGCAAACTAACGGCGCACTGACCCTTAATATGAAGCACATAGGCC
>CAIVLE010000095.1 GCA_903906635.1 uncultured Burkholderiales bacterium
GCGACGTGCGCGTGATTTTGGTCAAACTCGCCGACCGCAGCCACAACATGCGCACCATGGGCGATATGCCGCGCAGCAAGTGGGCGCGCATCTCCAGCGAAACCCTCGACATTTACGCACCCATCGCGCATCGTTTAGGCCTGAATCAGACCTACCGTGAATTGCAAGAACTGGCGTTCAAACACTTGCTGCCTTGGCGCCATCAGATTCTGAGCAAGGCGGTCCAAAAAGCGCGTCAACGCCGTCGCGATTTGATGAAGCGGGTGCAACAAGAGGTTGAAGCAGCCTTCACCAAGGCAGGCTTGACGGTGCGCATTTCGGGACGCGAGAAAACGCTCTACTCCATTTACAAAAAAATGGCTGGTAAGCAGTTGAGCTTCGCGCAAGTCACCGACATCTACGGTTTTCGCCTGATCTTGCCGGATGTGACGCAGTGCTACACCGCCTTGGGTGTTTTGCATCAGTTGTACAAACCGGTGCCAGGCAAGTTCAAAGACCACATTGCCATTGCCAAACTCAACGGCTACCAATCACTGCACACCACGCTGGTGGGGCCGTCTGGTCTGAATGTGGAGTTTCAAATGCGCACCGAGGCCATGCACCTGGTGGCCGAGTCTGGGGTGGCCGCGCACTGGCTCTACAAAGCCAATGGGTCGGGCCAAGACAACAACGGCAATTTGGGCAACAAATGGTTGCAGTCCTTGCTAGACATCCAAGACGAGACGCGTGACGCGACCGAGTTTTGGGATCATGTCAAAGTCGATCTGTTCCCCGATGCGGTGTATGTTTTCACTCCCAAGAGCAAGATCATGGCCATGCCAAGAGGCGCTACGGTGGTTGACTTTGCTTACGCCGTGCACAGCGATGTGGGTGACCGCACCATGGCAGCAAAAGTCAATGGCCAGCAAGTCCCGCTGCGTACCGAGTTGCGCAATGGCGATGTGGTGGAAGTGATCACCTCAACCGTTGCAGCGCCCAACCCGGCTTGGTTGGGCTTTGTGCGCACGGGCCGCGCGCGCTCCAAAATCCGCCATCATCTCAAGACCATGGCACAAGTCGAATCGCAGGAATTGGGGCACAAATTGCTGGCCCAAGCCCTGCGCGCCGAAGGCATTGAACAACTGCCAGCAGTTGATGCACAACACCAAGCCCTTTGGGACAAACTGCAACGCTTCACAGGCAGCAAATCGCAAGAGGAATTGCTGGTGGACATCGGCTTGGGCAAACGTGTGGCCAGCATTGTGGCCAAGCGCTTGGCAACATTGCTCGCCGAAGTAGGTCAAAAGCCCGATGTACTGCTGATGAGTCGCGAGCGCTTCACGGCCCACGAAAACGTTTCTCAAGGCGGCGTGGTGGTCGATGGCAGCGAAAACGCATCGGTGCAATACGCGCCCTGTTGTCGTCCCATTCCAGGCGACGCGATCCTGGGCTACTTGGGCCGAGGTGAAGGCTTGGTGGTACACACCCACGATTGCGGTGTTGCCCAACGACTCAAGCACAAAGACAGCGAGCGCTTCATCTCCGTGGAGTGGGCGGATGAGCCCACCCGCCACTTCGAAGTGGCGTTGGTGGTCACCGTCAACAATGGCAAAGGTGTTTTGGCTCGTGTCGCAGCAGCCATCGCCAATGCCGAAGCCGACATCACCTTGGTGAACATGGCCGATGAGGTGAGCGGCCAAGAAGCCACCGATTTGCGTTTTGTGATTTCCGTGCGTGACAAAGAGCACCTAGATGGGGTGCTGAACAATCTGCGCCGTGTGCCCTCGGTACTGCAAGCACAACGCGTGATCTCTGGCATCGATCGTGAAGCGTGATCAAACCCGCGCTTAGGGTGCTGGGTAGCTGACCTTCACGACTTCGACCTCTTGAACGCCCACCGGAGTGACCAATTTGACGGCGTCTCCCACACGCGCCTTTAGCAAGGCGCGTGCAATGGGCGAAATCCAACTGACTTCGCCTTTGAGGCTGTCGGCCTCGTCGATGCCGCGTATGGTGACGGTGCGTTCGACATCTTGCTCGTCGACATAGGTCACGGTCGCACCAAAAAAAACCTGCTCCAACCCATGGTGCACGCTGGGGTCGGTGACCTCGGCGATTTCAAGGCGTTTGGTTAAAAAACGAATGCGTCGGTCAATTTCACGCAGGCGCTTTTTTCCATAGTGGTAGTCACCGTTTTCGGAGCGATCGCCATTGCTGGCCGCCCAGTGCACGATCTCGACCATGCGTGGTCGCTCGTTGTCCATCAAATCAAAGAGTTCTGCCCGCAACACCGCGTACCCCTGGGGGGTGATGTAGTTTTTACCCCCCGCGGGTAGCGGTGGCAACCCGACGTCTTCGTCCTCCTGCGAGTCGGTTTCGCGAGTCAACGCTTTGTTCATACAGGACTCTGGTTTAAAAACACCATGTCAATGCGCCAACTCAAATCCCAAAGCTGTGCGCAAGCCGCGGGTGCTGTCGCTGCACAGTTGATCGGCCAATAGCTGCGCCAAAGCAGCTTGCTTGGCGTGGGTAGCCACACCCAAGGCGTAGACCGTGGCCAGCTCAAACTCTTGGGGAAACAAGCCAATCAAATCCACGCCCTGGGTGTAATTGATCTCTGTGACCTGCGTACCCCCTATGACATGACCACTGGCCTTGGCCATTTCACGCATGGCCGTGGCACCATTGGGGTAGGTGCGAAAGCGCTCTGCCAGCTCTTCGTGCAAGCCAAGTGAGGTGAGGACTTTCAAAAAGTGAATGCCCGCAGTGGCCAACTGGGGATCCGGAAAGTAAATACCCTCCGCCGCACGAAAGGCCGCTTGCAAATCGGCACGTGTTTGAATCGCCGGATGCGGCGTGCCCGTCTTGACGGCTAGTCCTGTTTTGACCACGCCCAGATTGCGCAAACTGTCAGCGCGCACATGACCCGAAGCAACCAAGCCCTGCACCAAGGCTTGGGTCAAGATGACAAGGTCACAAGGAGCACCAGCCAACAATTTTTCCTTCATGGCCCCCACCGCGCTGAAAGTGCCCAACAGGCGACACCCGTGTGTTGCTTCAAACCCTGCCTGCAAAGGCTCCACCAGGCCCGCCGCAGCGCCGCCACTCAAAATATGCAATTCCATCCAAGCTCCTCAGTCGTGAATTTCTCTGATCAAGCAGCGTCGGCTTGATTCATGGCGTTGATGATTTTCTCAGGCGTGATCGGCATCTCGCGCACCCTGACCCCTAAGGCGTGGAACACCGCATTGCCAATGGCCGCCGCGCAAGGACCGATGGTGGCTTCACCAGCACCCACCGAGGGGTGAGGGGAGTCCTCCACCAAGTCCACCAAGACCTCAGGCACATCCTCAAAACGAAAGATGGGATAGGTCTCCCAATCCACGCTGAGGATTTTTTGGCGATCAAACTGCGCCGCCTCCATCAAGGTCCAACTGGCCGCTTGAATCGCACCGCCCTCGAGTTGGTTCATGGCCCCATCTGTATCGACCACATGACCCACATCGGCCACGATGTACAGGCGCTTGACGCGCACCCGGTCGGCCACTTCGACTTCAGCCACCATCGCGCAATAAGCCCCAGTGTTTTTATAACGGGCATAGGCCAGGCCCTGCCCCCAAGCTGTGTCAGCCCCCTGTGCTGCGTGGGCCTGCTGGCGAGCCTGGCGTTGTGTCCAACGGGCTTGCTGCGCCACCTTTTGCAGCACTGCGCGCCCACGCGGGTCTTGCAGATACGTCAAGCGCAAGGACAAGGGGTCCTGGCCTGTCATGTGCGCCACTTCATCCATGAATGACTCGGCAGCAAACACATTGGCATGCGCCCCCAAGCCCCGCAAGGCAGACACGCGCATAGGCATCTGCATCACGCGGTGATTGAAGATGTGTGAGGATTCAAACGCGTAAGGCGCCACCGCATTGCGGTCCGAGCCTCCGCCCACAGCCAAGGCAGCGTTCTCGGCCAACAACACTGGAAACTTGCCATGCTGCAACCAACAACCCAGCAGGGCCGGCGTCGGGTTGCGCCCTGGCCGGGTGCCATGCCCTTGACTCCAGACATCGTGCTGCCAAAACACCACACGGTCTTGGGCATCCAAGCCCGCTTGTAAACGAATGCTCATGGCTGGCCCCAAAGGCGACCAGGCCATTTCGTCGTGACGTGACCACAGCACCCGAACCGCACAACCATTGGCAAAGCGCGCCAACCATGCGGCATCAATCGCCACATCGTCAGCGCCGTTGTGGCCATAACAACCTGCGCCTTGCACATGTGCAATGGTGACCTGATCTGGGGCGCACCCTAAGGCCAAGGCCATGTCGCGTCTCAAGTTAAAGATGCCTTGTGAGTGGCTCCAAACCTGAACCCCCTCCCCCACCCACTGCGCCAGCGCGCAAGAAGGCGCCATCGAGGCATGGTGCAAATAAGCGCGTGCATAGTCAGCTTGTAAGCTTCGCACCGCCTGGCTTTGGGCCAGATCTGGCGCTGGGCCTGCGCTAGACACCGTGGTGGTTTGCAAAGGACTTTGGCGCAGCCAATCGGTCAACTCTGCGGCATTGGGAAACTCTGAGGGAACTTGCCAAGCCCCTAACTCTGTCAATTGCAGCGCCAAGGCCTCCACAGCCTGGAGGGCTTGGGCTTCGGTACTGGCCATGACCCCTATCTGACACCCTTCTCGGTAGACGCCTTGCACCCCCTTGAGAGCCTGCACATGGCGTTGGGCTTGCAACCAAGCCTCATCGTTCAAGCGAGACTGCAGGTTGGGTGGGCGCAACATGCGCCCGTGCAGCATGCCCGGGAGCTCTAAGTCTTGGATGTACTCGGGAGACGCGAAAAATTTGCGAACCAAATCTGGACGAATGGGCGAAGCCACCCGGGTCGTCGGTCCTGCAGGCAATTGGCTAGCAGGCAGCACTTCTACCTTGAGATCTACCCGATGGCAAAGGTCCGCGTAACTGCCGAGCAAACGTCCTGCTTGGAAAAACTGTCCGTTGGCCACGTCCACGTCTTGCACCTGCACGCCAGCGTGCTCGGCCGCTGCCCGTGTGAACAAGAGCCGTGCATGCCGGCAGGCCAAGCGCACCGCGATGCCTGAGTCTTGAATTGACAGACTGCCCGAGGTGACGGCTTCGTTGGGGCTGAATGCGGTGCTTGCAGCCACTGTCTGGATGCACGTCACGTCCACTGCCAACTCTTGCGCAGCAATTTGCGCCAACGCATGCAAGATGCCTTGACCAATTTCTACCTTGCCAGACAACAGGCGCACACCTGCGTCGGGTAAAAACTGCAACCACTGCGACAGCAAACGGTTGGTATTGAGGCCACCAGGCAGCACCACGGGTTTGTCGATGGCGTCACTCATAGGCGCTCCATGGACTGGGCAGCTTGACACACAGCGCGCACGATGCGGTTGTGGGCGCCACAACGGCATAAATTACCTCGCAAGGCTTCACGCACTTGATCGGGCGTGGGGTGCGGGTTGTGCTTGAGCAACGCTGCCGCCGTCATCAACATGCCGCTGCTGCAGTACCCGCATTGCGCGGCTTGCTGCTGACAAAAGGCAGTTTGCAAAGGATGAGGGTTGTGGGGCTGTCCCAAACCCTCCAGGGTGACCACCTGCTTGCCCGCTACCGACCACATGGGCGTGCTGCATGCGGGGACCGCATGGTCATCAACCATCACATGACAAGCACCACACTGTGACAAGCCGCAACCCAAGCGAGCAGACTTTTGGCCGCAGTGGTTGCGCAACACGTCGAGCAAATTGTCGTTGTCTTGGGCATCCACGCTGTGGGGTTGACCATTCAATTCAAACTGAATCAAGGACATGGCGAATCTCGCTGCGCAGGGTTAATCGGCTTTGGCGCCAGAGACTTTGACGATGGTGGCCCACTTGGCCACGTCTTCAGCCAAATATTTGGTAAATGCAGGCACCGACATAGGCATCGGCACCGCGCCTTGCTTGGCCCAAGCCGATTTGACGTCGGCTGAGTTGATGATCTTGTTGAC
>CAIVLE010000096.1 GCA_903906635.1 uncultured Burkholderiales bacterium
CGGTGTTTTTTCGCCTCGGCTGGCCATCAAAGAGACTGCCGCCAAGACCGGCACCGTGGGTTGGCACACGCTCATGATGTGGCAATTGCCATAGTGTTTTTGCAAGTAGCGGATGAACTCTTGTACGTAGTTCACATAGTCGTCTAGGTGGAACTCGCCATCACTCAAGGGCACCAAACGGGCATTTTTCCAATCGGTGATGTAGACCTTATGGTCTTTGAGCATGGTCTTGACGGTGTCACGCAGCAAGGTGGCGTAGTGTCCGGACAAAGGGGCCACGATCAACACCACGGGCTGGCCTTTGAGGCTGGTCAGCGTATTGGAGTCATCGGTGTAGCGTTTGAAGCGGCGTAGCTCGCAAAAAGGTTTGTCGATTTCGATGCGTTCGTGAATGGCCACGTCCACGCCGTTGACTTCAACCGATTGGATGCCAAACTGAGGCTTTTCGTAGTCTTTGCCCAACCGATAGAGCAAGTCGTAGCCCGCAGAAATGCGTTGTCCGAGTTGGTTTTGGCCCAGGGGCGAGAGGGGGTTGCTGTAGAGCTTGGATGCGGCCTGCGCAAAGTCTGCGAATGGCTCCATCAAGGTGCGCTGGGTTTCGAAGATTTGGTAAAGCATGGGTCTTTAAAGGGTTATGTTGCGGTGCAATATAACAGCAGCAACAGGGGTGAAAATGGAGTCTATCCCCCAATTGAACTTGCTTGCCATCTGCGCCCCATGACCACCGCCCCATCCAATATCAAGACCACTGCCCGTATGCCGGTTTTATTTGTCGGACACGGCAGCCCCATGAACGTGATCGAAGACAGTGCGTTTCGGCGTGAATGGCAGCGAATCGGCGCCTTGTTTGGCAGCCAATGGCCCAAACCCAAGCTCATTTTGTGCATCTCTGCCCACTGGATCACCCAGGGCTGGCAGCTCACGGGCATGGCACACCCCCAAACCATTCATGACTTTGGTGGTTTTCCGCAAGAGCTGTTTGAACAGCAATACCCTGCACCGGGTGCGCCCCAATGGGCGGCGCAGTTGGCGCAGCAATTGCGCCATCCTGCCACTGGCGAACCCCTGGGGGTGGACTCAACCCAATGGGGCTTAGACCATGGCTGCTGGAGCGTGCTCAAACCCATGTTTGCGGCGGCTGACATCGCGGTGGTGCAACTGAGCATGGACTATAGCCGTCCAATGGCTGAGCACTATGCGCTGGGTCAGCAGTTACGCAGCCTCAGGCAAGAGGGGGTGTTGGTGCTGGCCAGTGGCAACACGGTGCACAACTTGCGCACCATGCAACGCGAAGCGGCTGTCGACCAAGCCTACGATTGGGCGATTAACTTTGACCAATGGGTGGCAGAGCAAATCAGCGCCGGCCACAACCAAGCCTTGGTGGACTTTCAGGCGCAAGGTCAAATCGCGCAGATGTCACACCCCAGTTACGACCATTTCTTGCCCTTGCTTTACGCTGCAGGTGCCGCAGAACCCGGGGACCGTGTGACGTTTTTCAACGAGGGGTACCAACTCGCATCGATTGCCATGCGCTCAGTCATTTGGGACTGAGCGCTTGGGGCTCAGATGACCTTGGCAATGCAGGCGCAGACGTAGTCGATGTTCTTGCTGTTGAGTGCGGCCACGCACATGCGACCGGTGTCGGTGCCATAGACCCCAAACTCATTGCGCAGACGCACCATTTGGTCTTTGTTCAGTCCAGAGTAGCTGAACATGCCGATTTGGGTGGTGATAAAGCCCATGTCTTGCTTCACGCCGGCAGCTTTCAAGCCGTCAACCAGCTTTTGGCGCATGGCTTTGATGCGCACGCGCATCTCGCCCAATTCTTTTTCCCACAAGGCACGCAACTCGGGGTTGCCGAGTACCGCGGCTACCACCGCACCGCCATGGATGGGCGGGTTGGAGTAGTTGGTGCGAATCACGATTTTGAGTTGGCTCAAGACCCGAGCCGCTTCTTCTTTGTCGGCGCACAACACGCTCAGTGCGCCCACGCGCTCACCGTAGAGGCTAAAGCTCTTGGAGAAAGAGGTGGAGACAAAAAAGCACAGCCCAGCGGCTACAAACTTGTTGATCACAGCGCCGTCTTCCTGGATGCCGTGCCCAAAGCCTTGGTAAGCCATGTCAAGGAAGGCGGTCAGGTTCTTGGCTTTGACCACACTCACCACTTGGTCCCACTGGGCGGGGGTGATGTCATAGCCGGTGGGGTTGTGACAGCAAGCGTGCAACACCACGATGGTGCCTGGCGCTGCAGCGTTGAGCGACGCCAGCATGCCCTCAAAGTTCACGCCACGCTTGGCAGCGTCGTAATACGCATAGGTCTCGACCTTGAAGCCCGCGTTGGTGAACAATGCGCGGTGGTTCTCCCAGCTGGGGTCGGAAATCAACACGGTGGCGTTGGGGCTGAGGTGCTTTAAAAAGTCTGCGCCAATCTTCAAGCCACCCGTGCCGCCAATGCCTTGCACGGTCGCCACGCGGGCAGACGTGACAGGCTCGGAGTCGGCGCCAAACACCAGACCTTTGACGGCGCTGTCATAGGCAGCGATGCCGTCAATGGGCAAATAGCCACGCGCGGTGGGCTTGTCCATCATGGTTTTTTCTGCCTTTTGCACGCATTCCAAAAGAGGCAGTTTGCCGTTGTCGTCGAAGTACACGCCCACACCGAGGTTGACTTTATTGGGGTTGGTGTCGGCGGCAAATTGCTCGTTGAGGCCCAAGATGGGGTCACGGGGTGCCATTTCGACAGCGGTAAACATTGACATCGTCAGTCCTTGATCACAGATAAATAAAAGGGGTTTAGGGCAGAAGGCGCAGTCTGCGGTAGGCTAGTGCGCTTGGCCTGAATTTTAAGGGCCTGCGAGATTGTCTTTTTGCCAAGTTATGTCCACACCCTTTGAAGTTGTCTCAGACGCCACCATCGCCCCTGCCACGGGGCAGATGGTGCGCTACCCCGGCTCTCCTTTTGAGCTGTACCAGCCCTACCCACCGGCAGGTGATCAGCCCACGGCGATCGCCGAGTTGATTGACGGCATCAACGATGGCGAGGTGTTTCAAACCCTGCTGGGTGTCACGGGCTCGGGTAAGACCTTCACCATGGCCAATGTGATCGCCCAATTGGGGCGGCCCGCCATTATTTTTGCGCCCAACAAAACCTTGGCAGCACAGCTCTACAGCGAGTTTCGTGAGTTTTTTCCGAACAACGCGGTGGAGTATTTCGTCAGTTACTACGACTACTACCAGCCCGAGGCCTATGTGCCGCAGCGCGATTTGTTCATCGAAAAAGACAGTGCCATCAATGAGCACATCGAGCAAATGCGCCTGAGCTGCACCAAAAGCATTTTGGAGCGGCGTGACGTGATTGTGGTGGCCACCGTCTCGGCCATCTACGGCATTGGCGAGCCCGAGAGTTACCACCAGATGGTGATGACGGTGCGCGCGGGTGACAAGGTTGGGCAGCGTGACGCAATTGCACAGCTTGTACGCATGCAGTACGAGCGCAACGACCACGACTTCACGCGGGGCAAGTTCCGTGTGCGAGGCGACACCATTGACGTGTTCCCCGCCGAGCACTCGGAGCTGGCGATTCGCATCGAGTTGTTTGACGACGAGATCGAGAGCTTGCAGCTCTTTGATCCCCTGACTGGGCGCATTCGGCAAAAGATTCCACGTTTCACGATTTACCCATCGAGCCATTACGTCACGCCGCGTGATCGGGTGCTGGCTGCCGTAGAAACCATCAAAGTGGAATTAGCGCAGCGCTTGAAAGAACTGGTGGGCATGAACAAGTTGGTCGAAGCGCAACGCTTGGAGCAGCGCACCCGTTTTGACTTGGAAATGCTGTCTGAAATCGGACACTGCAAAGGCATCGAGAACTACACCCGCCATCTCTCGGGTGCCGCGCCTGGCGAACCGCCCAGCACGTTGACCGATTACATGCCCAAAGACGCCGTGATGTTTTTGGACGAAAGCCACGTGATGATGGGCCAACTCGGTGGCATGTACAACGGCGACCGAGCGCGAAAAACCACCTTGGTGGAGTACGGCTTTCGCCTGCCCAGTGCGCTGGACAATCGTCCCTTGAAGCTAGAAGAGTTTGAAAAGCGCATGCGCCAAGTCGTCTTCGTGTCTGCCACGCCGGCAGACTACGAAAAGACCCACTCTGGGCGTGTGGTCGAGCAATTGGTGAGGCCTACAGGCTTGGTCGACCCCTTGGTGGAAGTGCGTCCCGCGACCCACCAAGTTGACGATGTGCTGCAAGAAATACGCATTCGGGTGGATCGCCAAGAGCGCGTGCTCATCACCACGCTGACCAAGCGCATGGCTGAGCAG
>CAIVLE010000097.1 GCA_903906635.1 uncultured Burkholderiales bacterium
CGCATGGCGCTCAGGCTTGTAAGGCAATCCCAACTCCGCACTCAAAAACAAGCTAGCCAGTTGCGCGCGAAGTTCTTCTTTTGCATAGGAGGGGCTTGCAAATTCCCCGCTCAAGTCACGGTTGAGGCGGCTTGGATGCCCTGACCAATGACCAATTTCATGCAGCAATACTTCGTAGTAGTCCAGCGGGTCATCGAAAGCGGCGCGGGGCGGCAAATGGATTTCATCCGCGCTCGGTGAATAAAACGCCCGGTCAACTTGATCGTGGATCACACGCACACCGCTTTGCTCGACGATCGCCTCCGCCTGGGCCACCGTCTGCCAAGTCTCGCGGGATTGGACTGGTGCAACGTAGGGCGGTATTCCATCAATTTGGGAGGCATGAAAGACCGCTGCAACAAAGGGCACAGGCGTGTCGAGTTTGACCGTCACCGTGTCTGACTGTCCGGTCACGGGGTGGGTGCGTTTTTCTTCTCTATCCCACTTCCAATACTGAATCGTCTGCGATTTGGCGCCCTTTCTGACTTGCCAGCCTTGCGATTGGGCTTGCTTGTAGGTGCACCAACGGGGATCGTCACCCTGCCCCATGTTGGAGGCAACCACCATCAGTTGGATCGAGTTACCGCCTCGGTACGCTTTGCCTGTCACGGGATTTTGTGGAAATTGCAGCGCCGCAGCGGCGGCTGTTGCATCCCATGGCTGTTGCCAAGGCGCCATCCCTTTTTCCACAAGCCTGACCAACTCATCGGTCAACTCTTGGCGAACATCACGGCGTTGTTGTTCTGTGGCCATGGCTAGTCTTCCCCCTGCTCAAGGTCGACTTCTTCAGGTGTGAATTCATCTTCATCGAAACCAGAGTCCTGCACAGACTCGCCACCTGCATAGGGCTGCAGCTTCTCAGGGGGCTTGAGGATTCCCCGTGTTGTCACGTCATGTGAAACTTCCCTCGGTTCGAAAAAGTTGGTTTTGAGATCAGATGCGCGCATGGAGTGCCCCCTTGGATGGCAAAAAAAACATCTTGAAAAATTCTTCTTGAACTGCCGCCTTGTAGTCCTCGTGTGTCGCCATCGCCGCGTGGTCGGGCAGCTTGGCCGCGAGCGCGAGAGCAGCGGCGTCAATTTCGGCTTCACTCATGTGTGCAAAGGCATCCACTAGGACATCAGCTGAACTGCTTGCCTCTTCTGTATGGTCATGCGTTGCCTCTTGGATCTCGTTGGCGTGCAGGCTTGGCGGGAACAAGCTCGGCGTGGGTGCTTCCAGCTCCCCCGAGATGCGAGCGGCATCGAGCTGTGCACGGGTTGGGAGTTGTGACCCCAAGCGCGCCAAAGAGGGCGAAACTTCTTTGAGCCGCTCGATGAAAATCGGATCCTCGTAGTAACGAACCTTCTCGCACAGCACCGGGGGCATGCCCTGCTTATCAACGATGGCTTGGGTCGAGGGCATTTGCTTGAGCTCTTGAGGCATCATCAACGCGCGTCGTTGATCGCTTGTGTTGGTGCCACCGGACGAATTCCCACTGACGCTCAGAAAGTGACCGCTGTAGTTAGAAGACACCGACTGCGCTTTGGCGGTGTAGTAACCGAGCATTTCAGACGCGTCTTTGGCCTCTTGGTCGTCCCCGGGCGGGAAAATAATCCTCACCTCATGA
The DNA here is from genome assembly GCA_903906635.1 of uncultured Burkholderiales bacterium. GTDB lineage: Bacteria > Pseudomonadota > Gammaproteobacteria > Burkholderiales > Burkholderiaceae_C > Limnohabitans. The sequence goes on from CAIVLE010000097.1 coordinate 1,649, forward strand.
TTGGTGATCATGTTGCGGGCATCCGCTTTTGAATACAGCCCTTCGCCTTCGAGCTGGGATTTGCTTTGGATGATCGTCAAGAGGC
>CAIVLE010000098.1 GCA_903906635.1 uncultured Burkholderiales bacterium
CCTGCTCATCACAGGCGTGGTGATGTTCATGCTGCCTGCCTCGGACATCTTTGAGATGACGCCCGCCCAAGCTTCGTGGCGTCATGCCACTTGCGTGGTGCATGGGGTTTCAAGTTGGTTGTTTTGCATTCTGTGTGGTCGCGGCGTTTGGCCACACGTGCGGGTAATGTGGCACAAGCAGGGCACGCCGGTCAAATGGTGGCTAGGCATGTCTAACTTGATGGTGCTTGTGGCGATTAGCCTCACAGGCTTGATGTTGCTCTACGGCAGCCCTGACATACATGATTGGGTGTCGCCCATTCACTTTGGTTTGGGAGCATTCTGTCCTTTGATTTTTGTGGCCCACACATGGAAGCGACTCATCCCTTCATGGTGCGATAGGAAGGCGTGAACACGCCAACCAGCAAGGCTGTCTCAATCGCTCTCATTGAGACAAACAATCACCGAGACAGAAAATCTTGACTATCATTCACGTCAATGAGTTTTTCTCATTCGATAGTTTTTATCAACCAACCAAAGGAAACCACATGTCTTTGATCAATACCCAAATCCAACCGTTCAAGAACCAAGCCTTCCACAACGGCAAATTCGTTGAAATCACCGAAGCCACGCTCAAGGGCAAGTGGAACGTGTTCATCTTCATGCCAGCCGCTTTCACCTTCAACTGCCCCACAGAAATCGAAGACGCTGCTGACAACTACGCTGCTTTCCAAAAAGCCGGCGCTGAGGTGTACATCATCACCACCGACACCCACTTCTCACACAAAGTGTGGCACGAGACTTCACCCGCTGTTGGCAAAGCCAAGTTCCCCTTGATCGGTGACCCTACACACCACCTGACACGCGCTTTTGGCGTGCACATCGAAGCCGACGGCCTGGCCTTGCGCGGCACCTTCGTGATCAACCCAGAAGGCGTGATCAAGACCATGGAAGTGCACTCCAACGAAATCGCGCGTGACGTGTCTGAAACCCTGCGCAAGTTGACTGCTGCTCAATACACCGCTGCTAACCCCGGCCAAGTGTGCCCAGCAAAGTGGAAAGAAGGCGCGAAGACGTTGGCTCCTTCCATCGACTTGGTCGGCAAGATCTAATTTTTGCCACAGTTAAACCCTGCTAACGCAGGGCGTTAATTGATCAACGCCTGCTCGTGCAGGTCGTTGAGCGCAGCGCACATTGGTACACCAGCGTGCGTTGTACTCAACGAATCACCCCAAACCTTTTAACCCACAAGGACAGCGCCACAAGCGCATGACCTTGAGTTAATGCACCCCGAAATAGGAGAACACCATGCTCGACGACACACTCAAAGCCCAACTTCAACAATACCTTGGCATGCTGCGCCAGCCCATCCGCTTGGTCGCATCCCTCGACGACAGCGAAACTGGCAAAGACATGCGCGAATTGCTGGGCACCATCGTGGGCTTGTCTGACAAAGTCTCACTCGACACCTCGGGCACCGATGCGCGCAAGCCATCTTTCGTGGTGGTGCGCGAAGGCGAAACCCAAGGCGTGCGCTTTGCAGGTTTGCCACTCGGTCACGAGTTCACCTCGTTGGTGTTGGCGCTGCTCTGGACGGGCGGCCACCCACCCAAGGTGGAACAAGACGTGATTGACAGCATCAAAGGCTTAAATCCTGCTGATGGGGGCGACTTCAACTTTGAGGTCTACATGTCTTTGAGCTGCCACAACTGCCCCGACGTGGTGCAAGCGCTCTCGCTCATGGCCATCGTCAACCCCAAGGTCAAGACCGTGGTGATCGAAGGCGGCGCGTTCCAGAAGGAAGTGGAAGAGCGTCAAATCATGGCCGTGCCCATGGTGTTCTTGAACGGTCAAGTGTTTGGCTCGGGCCGCATGAGCGTGGAAGAAATCGTCGCCAAGCTCGACACCAACGCCGCCGCACGCGACGCGGTGAAAATAAGCGAGAAAGCCCCTTACGACGTGTTGATCGTGGGGGGTGGCCCAGCCGGTGCAGCCGCCGCTGTGTATGCCGCCCGCAAAGGCATTCGCGTGGGTATTGCGGCTGAACGGTTCGGCGGTCAGTTGAACGACACCATGTCGATTGAAAACTACATCTCGGTGCTCGAGACCAATGGCCCCAAACTTGCCGCCGA
>CAIVLE010000099.1 GCA_903906635.1 uncultured Burkholderiales bacterium
CCCCGTGGGCAAGGCATCACGCTCCAGCACCACGCAGTCCACGCCCAGTTGGCTCAGGGTCAGCGCAGCGGTGAGGCCACAGGCCCCTGCGCCCACAATGGCCACGACCGTGTGCACCGGCGCTGTGAAACTGGCCACGCGTTCAACCGTTGGCTTCATAGCGTGGCCAAGAATTGGGCGCAAGTCATCACCTCGGCCACCGACGCCATGTCGGTGAGCGCAGCCTGGTGCGCAGCCTCAGAAAACGTCGCACAGCCGTCGCTCAGCACCACGCTGCGGTAGTCACGCATGTGGGCATCGCGCACCGTGCTGGCCACGCCGCCATTGGTGACGATGCCGCACACCACCACCGTGTCCACACCCGCGCGGCGCAGCACCCAATCGAGTTGGGTGTTGAAGAAGGCCGAATACGCCACCTTACACACCGACACATCGACCCACGGCGCGATTGCCGCCACATTGGCCTGTCCCCAACTGCCCGGCGCAAAGTCGCCAGCCCGCAAAAATGGACGACGCTCCAGCAAGTGGGGGGAGATCATGGGTTGGCCGTCTACGTCGGGCCACAAAGTGAACAAGCTGGCAGCCACCAGCCCGTGGTGGTGCTTGACCGCCTCGGCCACTGGGGCCAGTCGTGCTGGCAACAGCAAGGCCTCGGGGCTGACGGTGTTGCCGCGTGCGTAGGCACCCTCGGGGGCCAGAAAGTCGTTTTGCAAGTCCACCATCACCAACGCAATCCGGCGTGGCGTGGCGTTGGTTTGGCGCTGGCTCATGCAGAGGTCCTTTCCACCAACAAGTTGCCCAAGGTGTCGACACGGGCGTTAAAGCCAGGCTCCAGCCACACCGTGGTGTCAGCCTGTTCCAAAATGGCCGGACCTGCCACCTGGGCACCCACAGGCAAGTCCAAGCGGGCATAGCGCTGGGCATCCCACCATTGGCCGGCGTGGTAAACGCGCTGCACGCCGAGCGTTGCAGTGCTGCCCGCGCCCTTAGGAGCCAGCACGGCCAGATCGAACTTGGGACGCACACCAATGCGCGCGTAGCGCAGGTTCATCACACGAACCACCATGCCCGTGAGCACGCGACCAAACGAGGCAGCGTAGGCTTTTTCAAACGCAGCTTGAATGCTCTCGCGGCTGATCTCGCTCGGGTTCAGGGGCACTTGCAAGGTGTGGGTCTGGCCCATGTAGAGCATGTCCAGGGCCACCACCTCTTGCACGCGCTCAAAGCGCACGCCTGCAGAGTCCAGGCGTTTTTGGCAGGCCTGGGCCAACTCGGCCAAGCGGGATTTGAGCTGCTCCAAGTCCAACTCGAGCAGCGCCTTGTTGAGGGTCTGCACCGCGTCGTGGCGCATGTCGGCCATCACGCAACCCAAGGCCGAGGTGACGCCCGGGTAGCGCGGCACGATGCCAGTGGTCACGCCCACCTCGCGCATCATGGCGCACACATGCAAGGCCCCCCCGCCACCAAACGGCATGTAGGCAAACTGGCGTGGATCATGGCCACGCTCGATCGACACCACGCGGATGGCACCAGCCATCTTGGCGTTGGCCACCGTGAGCACGGCTTCGGCAGCGGCCAGCGCATCCAGCCCCAAGGGCGTAGCCACATGGGTTTGGATGGCCAGCTCAGCGGCTTTGGCGTCGAGCGCTTGCAACAAGCCTCCGCCCAAGGGACGGTCGGCCGCAATGCGCCCCAACACCACATTGGCGTCGGTCACCGTGGGTCGCGTGTTGCCACGTCCGTAGCACACGGGGCCCGGAACGCTGCCTGCCGACTCGGGACCCACCTGCAGCATGCCACTGGCGTCGACCGACGCAATCGAGCCACCCCCGGCACCAATGGTCTCAATTTGAATCATGGGCGAGCGCACCACCAGCCCAAACTCGATGGAAGTTTGCGCGGCTAGCGATGCCTCGCCCTGGGCCACCAGCGAGACATCAAATGAGGTGCCTCCCATGTCTCCCGTGATCACGTTGGGATACCCCGAGGCACGCGCCACGGCCGCACAGGCAATCACGCCAGCGGCAGGACCCGAGAGAGCGGTTCGCACGGGCACATCGCACGCGGTCTCGCGCGACATCACGCCACCGTTGCTTTGCACAATCAACAGCTCGCCACTGAAACCCTGGCTGCGCAAGTCGTCTTCCAGGCGGGCCAGGTAGCTGCCCACCACGGGCTGCAAAGCCGCGTTCAAGGTGGCGGTGGAGCAGCGTTCGAACTCGCGAATTTCGGGCAAGACTTCGCTGGCCGAGGTCACATAGGGGTTGGGCCACATGGCACGCACAGCGGCCACGGCCTGTTGTTCGTTGACGGGGTTGGCATAGGCGTTGATGAAAAATACGCACACCGCTTCGCAGCCCGCGTCCAGCAGCGCCTGGGTTTGGGCGCGCACTTGGGCCAAGTCCACCGACGTGTGCAAGCTGCCGTCGGCCAACACACGTTCGTCTACTTCAAGGCGCAGGTCACGCGGCACCACCGGGGTGAAGCTGCCGCGCAACCCCCAGGTTTGTGGCCGGTCGCGTCGGCGCATCTCCAACACATCGCGAAAGCCACGCGTGGTGATGATGCCCGTGCGCGCCACCTTGCGCTCCAACAAGGCGTTGGTGCCCACCGTGGTGCCGTGCACGATGGTGGCCAAAGTAGAGGCCACGCCTGCTGAGGTCAGCCCACTGGCGGGGAGCGTGGGTGCATTGCCCTCGCTCACGCGTACCACGCCGTTCATGAAACCACGGGCTTCTTCGCCACGGGTGGAGGGCACTTTGACAATGCGGGCCGAGCCATCGCGCTCATCGAGCACAAACAAATCGGTGAACGTACCACCCACATCGACACCCACCACCAGGTGTGGCGTGACAGGCTGTTGCGTACTCATGGTTTGACCTTTGAAGAAGATGAAGTCGAATCGCTGACGTAACCCAGCGCTGTGTCGTGTGCACGCGCTGCGGCGTCGCGCCCAGCCGCAGGGCCCCAGCCTCCGCCACCGGGCGTTTCGAGGCGAACGCGCTCGCCTTTTTTGAGTTGGATGCCAAGCATCTTGGAGACCATCGGTGGCTTGCACCATTGGCCGTTGTGCTGGTAAGAGAACACATTGGGCAAGGCGTTGCCCCCGCCTGCAATGCCTTTGGGTGGCGCTTTGCCACGCTCGCCAAAAATGAAGGCCTCCGCACTTTCTTCCAGCAATTCAATTTCGTACACCGCGCCCAAACCACCTCGGTGTGTGCCGTCTCCGCCTGAGTTGGCGCGCAAGGACCACTCGGTGAACCGCACCGGGTACGCAGCCTCCAAAATTTCAAGCGGCGGGATGGTGGCCGTAGAAATCGGTGCGTTGCTGTGGCTCAAGCCGTCACCCGCGCTGTGGCCACCGTGGCCACCGCCAAAGAAGCTAAACATCACCCAGCGCTGGCCTTTGCGTGCGGCATCGCTGCGGTGACCGGCAATCGACAAGGCGTTGATGGTGCCGTAAGCATGGGCGACGGCACGGTTGGGGTCGGCCAAGGCGGTGGCGCTGAAGATCACATCGATCATGCGCAATATGGTCTCGGTGTAGCCCCCCACTGGGCGTGGGCGCTCGGCAGTGATCACCAAACCGTCAGGCAACACAAAATCCACCGCGTCGAGCACGCCCGCGTTGGCCGGTACATCTGGGAACACGTGCTTGAGAGCCACGTAGCAAGCGGCCACCGCTGTGGCGCGCGAGATGTTCACGGGGCCTGCGCACTGGGGCGAGGTGCGCGAAAAATCCAGCGTCATGCGCTCACCCTGGACCGTCATGTCCAAGGCGATGGTCAACAAATCGTCTTTCACGCCGTCGTTGTCGAGCACGTCTTCAAAGCTGTAACGCCCATCGGGCAGGTTTTGAATGTGCGCGCGCATCAGCACCAGGGCACGTTTGCGCAATTCGCCCATGGCTTGCAAAACCACACCGTCGCCGTATTCGTCAAGCAAGCCATCCAGCCGTTTGACACCCAGCTCCAGGGCCGAGAGTTGGCCGTTCAAGTCGCCCCACAAGCTGTCGGGCAAGCGCGTGTTGGCGCGCAAAATGGCCAACACATCGCCATCCAACTGACCTTGACGCACGATACGCACCGGGGGAATTTGCACCGCCTCTTGCCAGCACTCGGTGGCCGCTGGGTTGTAGTTGCCGGGCACGGCACCGCCCACGTCGTGCCAGTGCGCTGCAGAGGCCAAATAACAAAACAACTGACCATTTCGAAAAAAGGGACGCACCAACTTGAAGTCGTTGGCATGGGTGCCGCCTTCGTAGGGGTCGTTGAACAACCAGGTGTCACCGTCAACCATGCCCCCGCGCTCTTGGGCCACACGTGCGGCCGCACGCACAGCGAACGCCATGGCCCCCACAAACACGGGCAAACCCGACTTACCTTGCACCAAGGTGTCACCGCTGTGGGCGTCGTACAGGCCGTGGCAGGCGTCGTGTGCCTCTGCAATGATGGGGTTGAACGCGCTGCGGTAAAGCGTGGCATCCATCTCATCGGCGATTTGTTCCAAACGTCCCTTGAGCACGGCCAGCGTGACGGGGTCGAGGGTGACAGCGGCGGGGTGATCACGCATGGTGTGTTCAGACTTGGTTGGTTTAGACATAGCGTGTTCCTTGGCTGCGTTGTTTCAAGACATTCATCAAACCTCCGGCATGGACCATGTTCATTAAAAAATCAGGAATCGGCTGGCAGGTCAAAACGGTGCCATCGGCACGTTGCACGCCTTCGGGTACCAGGCTGACCGCATCGCCCTCTTGCAACTGCTCAGCCTCGGCACAGGTCAGCAACAGCAGCCCGAGGTTGAACGCGTTGCGGAAAAACAAACCACTGAACGATGGAGCCACCACCGCTCGAAGGCCTAAGTGCACCAAGGCGGCGGCCGCTTGCTCGCGTGAGGAGCCAATGCCAAAGTTGGGGCCAGCCACCAGCACATCGCCAGGGCGCACGCCTGTCGCGAAGTCAGGCCGCAAAGACTCCAGGCAGTGCTGGGCAATCACCTCGATGCCGTTTTTCATGTAGATGCCAGGGGCCAGCACATCGGTGTCCACATCGGCACCGAACTTCCACACACGTGATGTCGTCGTCATAGCAGCTCCCGCACATCGCTGATGCGTCCACGCAAGGCCGATGCCGCCACCGTCCAAGGTGACGCCAAGTACACCTGCACGCTGGCCGGACCCATGCGTCCTTTGAAATTGCGCGCTGTGCTCGAGATCACAGTGGCCCCTTCCTCAAAAGTGGCGCCATAGCCCGCACACGCCCCACAGCTGTTGGGCAGCACCTGAGCACCGGCATCGCGCAGCACTTGCATCACGCCTTCGCGTTCGGCCTGGGCCTGGTCACGGGCGCTGGCAGGCGCCACCAACAAACGCACGCCTGACGCCACGCGATGGCCGCGCAACACCTGGGCGGCGGCACGCAAGTCTTGCAGCTTGGCCCCGGTGCAAGCCCCGATGTAGGCCACGTTCAGCGCCACCTCAGCAAAGTCCCCCACGCCGCGCGTGTTGGCAGGGCTGTGAGGTGCTGCCACTTGGGGGCTCAAGGTGCTGGCGTCAAACGCAAAGTCTTCGCAATCGGCTCCTGCATCGGTGTGCCACAGATGCGCGTGCTGTAAAGCGTCTTCGGGCACGCCCACACTGCGCAAGTAATCGCACGTGGTGTCGTCGGCGGCAATCAGACCGGCTTGCGCGCCCATCTCAGCGCTCATGTTCGAGAGGGTCATGCGCTCTTGCATGCCCAAGCGCATCACGGCCTCACCGGCAAACTCCACCGCTTGGTATTGGCCCCCGTTCATGCCAAAGCGGGCAATCATGTGCAGCATCATGTCTTTGGCGCACACACCCGCAGCCAGTTGGCCGCTCCACAGCATTCGCAGGGTACGCGGTACCTGCACCCAAATTTCGCCCGTCACCACCACGCCCAACATTTCGGTGGCACCAATGCCAAACATGTAAGTGCCAAAAGCTCCGCCTGTGGGCGAATGCGAGTCGCCGCCCACGCACAACATGCCAGGGCGCAAGTGGCCACGCTCGGGCAAGACCACATGGCAGATGCCTTGTGAGTCAATCACGTGAGGCAAGCGCCACTCGCGTGCGGTGTCGCGCGCGATTTGCACAATGCGCTGTGCATCGGCGTCTTGCGCAGGCACGTAGTGGTCCATCACCAGCACCACTTTGTCAGGGTCCCAGATCTTGGCACCCAAGTCGTCGAGCATGGGCTTTAAACGGCGCGGGCCTGAGGAGTCGTGGAACATGGCCAGGTCGACCTGGCAGGTCACCACCTCACCCACGCCCACCTGCGCTTGGCCCGCCGCACGGGCGAGGAGCTTTTGGGCCAATGTTTGTGGCGCCTGGGCAGAAGAAGAAATGCGTGTCATTCGGGTTTGGCTCCAGAAAACTTCACCACCTCGCGCCAGCGCGCGATGTCAGCGACCACAAAACGGGCAAAGTCTTGGGGGCTATTGCCCACGGCGCTGGCACCTTCGGCTTCGATACGACGGCGCACATCTGGGCTTTGGACCGCTGCACGTGCGGCATCGCTCCACGTGCGCAACACATCAGGGGGCAACTTGGCGGGCCCAAACAAACCAAACCAAGCGCTGGACTCAAAGCCCGGCAAGGTCTCGGCAATGGCGGGGACATCGGGCAGCACCGCCAAGCGGTGTGGGCTGGTCACACCCAGCGCCTTGAGCTTGCCGGCACGAATGTGTTGTTGCACATTGCCCACGGCTGCAAACATCAACTCCACTTGACCGGCCAACACGTCTTGCACCGCAGGGGCTGTGCCACGGTAAGGAATGTTGACGATGAAGACACCGGCTTTGAGCTTGAAGGCCTCGCCCGCCAAATGCAGCGAAGAGCCCAAAGCCCCAATGGCAAAGTTGAGTTGGCCCGGCTTGGATTTGGCCAAGGCCACCAACTCAGCCACGTTGTTCGCCGCCAAAGACGGGTGGGCCACCAACACCGACGAAGAGGTGGAGACCATGGTGAGGGGCGTGAAGTCTTTCACCGGGTCAAAGGGCAAGCGCGGATAAAGCGAGGCGTTGATGGCGTGGCTGGTAAAGCTCATGAGCAAGGTGTGGCCATCAGGCACAGCACGGGCCACGGCTTCAGCAGCCAAGTTGCCACCCGCACCGGGGCGGTTTTCCACCACCACGGTGCGGCCCAGTTGCTGGCCCATGGCCTGAGCCACGGCTCGTGCCATGGTGTCGGTGCTGCCACCGGCGGGCGCACCCACCAAAATGCGCACGGGTGCGCTGGGGCTGACACTTTGCGCCCAGACGCTGGTGGCGGCCAAGCAAGTGGCGACCAAGCCAGCCAGCAGACACCCCACACGTAAGAAGCGAGCACACGACATGGGCTAACTCACACGCCCAAGTAGGCTTGACGCAGGGTGTCGCTGGCCAAGAGCTGCGCCGACGTGCCCGAGAAACGGATGAGGCCGTTCTCCATCACGTAGGCCCGATCGGCAATCTCCAGCGACTGGCCCACGTTTTGTTCCACCAGCAACACCGCCAAGCCGCTGGCTCGCAGCTGCGCGATCAAGGCAAACATTTCCTCGACCAACAGGGGCGACAAACCCAACGACGGCTCGTCCAAGATCAACAACTTGGGCTCGGCCATCAGGCCGCGTCCAATGGCCAGCATTTGCTGCTCGCCACCGCTCATCGTGCCCGCCAGTTGTGACTGGCGTTCGCGCAGGCGTGGGAAGGTCTCAAACACACGCAACAAGTTCTCAGCACGGCGCGCGCGGGCTCGTGTGAAAGCCCCCAGCTCCAAGTTCTCCAACACGCTCAGGTTGGGGAAGACTTTGCGGCCTTCGGGCACCTGAATCAAGCCGGCTTGCACCACGCGTCGGTAGTGAGCGCCGGTGAGGTCTTGGCCATCAAACACCACCCGACCGGCCCAGGTGGGCACCAGGCCCGAGACCACCGAGTTGAGGGTGGTTTTGCCTGCGCCGTTGCTGCCAAGCAAAGCCACCAATTCGCCGGGGGCCATCTGCAAGTCGACCCCCCGCAAGACCTCCACAGCACCATAGCCTGCTCGCAGGCCTTCGATGGTGAGCAAATCGCTCATACGGCCTCCTGCTGTGTTTTGCGCAACCGCGCCGCGGTGCCATGGCCCAAGTAAGCCTCGATCACCTGCGGGTTTTGCGTCACCTCACCGGGTGCGCCTTGGGCAATGAGCTGGCCTTGTGCCAGCACCCACACATGGTCAGCCAGATTCATCACGGCTTGCATGACGTGCTCAATCATGAGCACCGTCACGCCACCAGCCACCAAGCCGCGCACCACGGGCAGCATGTCTTGAATTTCTTGGGGGTTCAACCCAGCCAACACCTCGTCAAGCAACAAGAGCTTGGGTTGAGTGGCCAAGGCACGGGCCAGCTCCAAGCGTTTGCGACCCGCCACCGTGAGGTCACCCGCGGGCTTGTCGAGTTGGGCGTGTAAGCCCACGCGCTCGGCCACAGCTTGTGCTGCGTGCAAGGCGTCACTGCGCTTGGCGTGTTGCAAGTGCGCCCCTACGGCGATGTTTTCAC
>CAIVLE010000100.1 GCA_903906635.1 uncultured Burkholderiales bacterium
CATGTTCGTCAAAAGCCCCAAGTTGCCATTGGAGAGCGAGCAAATGGTGTAGCGCTGCTTGAGCCGGGTCAGGCCTGACACACTGTCGGGCCAGGCATCCAGGCGGTGCCAGACGCGGTTCAAGTGGATGCGCTCAGACTCACTCAAGTGTGTCAATCCAAACTGCGGCAACAGCTCCTCGAGGATCAAGCGGTGCAACTCGTCAATGCGGGTCCAGCCCAATTCGCCCGAGCGCACACGCGCCATGGCCGGTTGGTAGCCCGCGCGCCACGCCAAGGCAAATGCGTTGGCGTCCACGTGGGGATGGTGTGTTTGCATCTCTTGCACGATGCTGCCGTGCCAGTCAACAACGGTGCCGAAAATATCAAAGGCCAACACCTGGGTGTTGGCCTTGACTCGCTGGAGTGTGTCCATGGTGTGCATGGACCGTGTTTTACACCAAACTTAAGCCAACAAGGCGTTGACGCGCTTCACATAGGCGGCTGGGTCCTCGGGCAACCCACCTTCGGCCAACAAAGCTTGGTCAAACAAGATGTGCGCCAAATCCTGGAAGTGGGGGTTGGCGTCTGAGCTGAGTTTTTTGACCAAAGCGTGTTCCGTGTTGACTTCCAAAATGGGTTTGACGACAGGCACCGCCTGACCCGCTTGCTTGAGCATGCGGGCCAGTTGGGTGGACATGCCATGGTCTTGCACCACCAAACACGCGGGCGAGTCCACCAAGCGGCTGGTCACGCGCACGTCTTCGGCCTTGTCTTTGAGGGCTTCTTTGAGTTTGGCCAGGACGGGTTTGAAAGATTCTGCGGCATCTTCGGCGGCTTTCTTTTCTGTCTCGTCTTGCAACTTGCCCAAATCCACCGCCCCCTTGGCCACCGACTGCAAGGGCGTGCCATCGAACTCGTTGAGGAAGTTCAGCGCCCACTCGTCGACCCGGTCGGTCATCAAGAGCACCTCGATGCCTTTTTTGCGGAACACCTCGAGCTGTGGGCTGTTCTTGGCCGCAGCCAGGGTGTCGGCCGTGATGTAGTAGATGGCTTCTTGGCCGTCTTTCATGCGCGCTTTGTAGTCCGCAAAGGACACGCTGAGCGTGTCGCTGCTGGTGCTGGCAAAGCGCAGCAGTTTGGCCAGTTTGTCCTTGTTGGCCATGTCTTCGCCCAGGCCTTCTTTGAGCACTGCGCCAAACTCGGCGTAAAACCGGGTGAATTTGCCCGCGTCTTGTTTGTCCTCGTCGCTCGCATCGGCGGCGGGCACATCGCGACGGGCCAGGTCTTCGAGCACGGACAGCACACGGCGTGTGTTGCCTTCGCGGATGGCTTTGACGTCACGGCTTTCTTGCAGCAACTCGCGGCTCACGTTGAGCGGCAAATCGGCGGAGTCCACCACGCCTTTGACAAAGCGCAAGTAAGTGGGCATGAGCGCCTCGGCGTCGTCCATGATGAACACGCGCTTGACATACAACTTCAGCCCCGACTTGGTGTCGCGGTTGAACAAGTCCATCGGGGCTTTGCTGGGGATGTAGAGCAACTGCGTGTACTCGGTGCTGCCTTCCACGCGGTTGTGCGTCCAAGCCAGGGGCGCCTCAAAGTCGTGGCTGATGTGTTTGTAGAACTCTTCGTACTGCTCTTGGGTGACGTCCTTTTTGGCGCGGGCCCACAACGCGTTGGCTTGGTTGACGGTTTCCCACTCGTCGGTGAGCACCATCTGGCCGGGTTGATCGTTCTCGCCCTCTTTCCACTCTTCTTTGCGCATGCAAATGGGCAAGGAGATGTGGTCGGAGTATTTGTTGATCACCGACTTGAGCTTCCAGGCGCTGAGGTACTCGTGGGCGTCCTCGCGCAAGTGCAAGATGATGTGGGTGCCGCGCGCCTCTTGGGTGATGGTCTCGACCTCAAAGTCGCCCGTGCCCGTGCTGCTCCAGCGAACGCCCTCTTGGGGGCTCAAGCCCGCGCGGCGTGACTCCACGGTGATGCGCTCGGCCACGATGTAGCCCGAATAAAAGCCCACGCCAAATTGGCCAATCAAGGCGCCTTGGTCCTTGGCGCTGCTTTGTTGTTCGCCATTGAGTTTGCCCATGAATTCACGGGTACCGCTCTTGGCAATCGTGCCCAAGTGGGCAATGGCCTCTTGCTCGCTCATGCCAATGCCGTTGTCGGAAATCGTCAAAGTGTGCGCATCCTTGTCAAAACTCACGCGCACTTGAAGCTCCGATTCGCCTTCGTACAAGGCGTCGTTGTTCAAGGCTTCGTAGCGCAGCTTGTCACAGGCGTCGGAGGCGTTGGAGACGAGTTCGCGCAAAAAGATTTCTTTGTTTGAGTACAACGAGTGCGTGACGAGGTGCAGCAGTTGTGACACTTCGGCTTGGAACGAATGGGTGTGTTTGGTCATGGTGGCTCAAAAAGTCAAAGAGATGGAAATCAAAGAAGTCAATAAAACAACGCCCCAAGATGCGGGGCTGGAGGATGAATTTCAAGGGGCCTGGCGATCAGGCGCTAAAACCGCTCGTGGGCACCCAAGTAACGCCATTGGCCCACCGGTAAGTTCCCCAACACGATGCGGCCCATGCGGATGCGCTTGAGGCCCACCACCAACAAGCCAACTTGCTCGCACATGCGCCGGATTTGGCGTTTTTTACCCTCGGTCAACACAAAGCGCAGTTGCTCCGGGTTTTGCCACTCCACCTGCGCGGGCTTGAGGGGCTTGCCATCCAGGCTCAGGCCGTGGCGCAGGCGCGCAAGTAGCTCACGGGGAAACACTCTCTGTACATCCAGTGCTTCGCCTTGGTAAGTCACCCGAACCAGGTATTCTTTTTCCATGTGGCTGTCCTCGCCAATGAGTTGGCGTGCCACCCGGCCGTCTTGCGTGAGCACCAACAGGCCAACCGAATCAATGTCCAGGCGGCCCGCAGGGGCCAGCCCACGCAGTTGGCTGGGTTGGAAGCGGTTTTTGCTGGTGTCTTCACGCCAGTGGTTGCGACCATGGATCAGCGTGATGGCGGGCTCATGACCGTCTTCGGCTTGCCCGCTCACGTAGCCCATGGGCTTGTGCAGCAAGATGGTGACTTGTGTGCTTTGGTGGCCTTTGGCCCGAGGGTCGATTTCAACCCGGTCGCTCGGGCTGACCTTCACACCCATGGGGGCCGCTTGGCCATTGACCAGCACCCAGCCTTGTTCGATCCACGCGTCGGCCTCGCGGCGCGAGCACAGGCCGAGTTCGGCCATGCGTTTGTTGAGGCGAACAAGGTCGCTGGGAGCGTGTGGCATGGTGGGTGTGGGCATGGAGGGGTGAAGTTTAGCCAGTCGTTCTAGCTCGTCGTCCCATAGGCCCGCAAAGTGGGCAGTTGCAGCACGCGCATGCCCCCGTATTCAATGCGGATCGCGCCTTGTTGTTCTAGGGTGTTGAGTGCGACGTTCACGCGTTGGCGCGACAAGCCCACCAAGTACGCGAGCTCTTGCTGGGTGATGCGCAGCACCTCTCCCACGCCCGGAAAAAGCGTGGGGTTAAAGAGCGCCGCCAAGTTGCGTGCCACCCGCACATCGGGGTTGTTGGAGCGGTCGATCTCGCGCGCCTCGATGAATTGCGCCAAGCGCTCATTGAGTTGGTTCATCACAAAGCGGTTGAAACCAATCGAGTTGTCCAGCAGCCAATGGAAGTCGTCAATGGGAACCCCCGCCACCACGCTGCGTCGCAACGCCATGATGTTGTAGCGGTAGGGCTCCCGCTTGATGGCGGTGCCCTCGCCAAACCAGCCCCCGGGCGGAACCCCTGTGTAGGTGATGGTGCGCCCACTCGCACTGTCGGTGCTCATCTTGAGCAGTCCGTCGATCACCCCAAACCAAAACGTCACCGGGCGTCCCATGCGGCAGACATGGTCCCCAGGCAATGGATCGCTCACCACCACGTGCGGCTCAATGCGCGCGCGCTCGGCCTGCGTCAGCAAGTCGAGCCAGGGAATTTGTGCCAGCTCCGAGCGGGTTGGCGAGCGACGGCGCTGGTAAACACTGAGGTTGTGCGTCATGAATGCAAAAGGGTGAGTCGGCGAGTCAGGCTCGGGTAAGACGTGCTAGGGGTCTTCCCTCAATTGTCGTTGAAACGACAACTTGACGTCAAACTCGATCCTACGATGCCTCTCAAGATGACAACTTGCCGCCCTGAGCAGGCGAGTGTGCGGTGACTCCTCAGGTTCATTCAAGGACGCGACATGCAGACCACGTTTCCCCAACTGTTACTCAAACACGCCAGCGAGCGCCCGCAGGCGCCTGCCATGCGCGAGAAGGAATACGGCATTTGGCAAACCACCTCGTGGGCAGACATGGCGCACATGGTCGAGCACATCGCCTGCGGTTTGCACCAAGCCGGCCTGACCCGAGGCGAGCACTTGGTGGTGATCGGCTCAAACCGTCCGCGCTTGTACGCCACCATGCTGGCCGCGCAATCGCTGGGGGCCATTCCTGTGCCGCTGTACCAAGACGCGGTGGGCGCCGAGTGCGTGTTCCCCCTCAACAATGCCGAGGTGCGGTTTTGTGTGGTCGAAGACCAAGAACAGGTCGACAAGTTGTTGGACATCCGCACGCAGTGTCCACAGATCAGTCACATCTTCTTTGATGATCCACGCGGATTGCGTAAATACGACGAACCTGGCTTGGGCTCGCTCGAGGAGCTCTTGGCCAGCGGCGCGGTCTATGCCAAGCAACACCCCGAGTTTTTTCGTGACGAAGTGGCCAAGGCGCGCAGCGGCGATGTGGGAGCGATGTTTTTCACCTCGGGCACCACGGGCAACCCCAAGGGCGTTGTTCACACCCACGACTCGCTGATCAACCGCGCCCAAGCGGGCGCGCAGTTTGACCACCTCACCAGCGGGGAAGACGTGCTGGCCTATCTGCCCCCCGCATGGATTGGACAAAACATCTTCAGCTATGCCCAGTGGTTGGTGTGTGGCTACGTCGTGAACTGCCCGGAGTCGGCCGCCACGGTGACCATCGACTTGAAAGAAGTCGGTCCCACCTACTACTTTGCGCCCCCGCGCGTGTTCGAGGGCTTACTCACCAGTGTGATGATTCGCATGGAAGATGCGGGCAGCCTCAAGCGCCACATGTTCCACTACTTCATGGATGTGGCGCGCCGATACGGGCCCACCAAGATGGACGGCAAATCGATCGGCGTGCTGGGCGGTTTGCTGTATGCCTTGGGCAATGTGCTGGTGTACGGCCCCTTGCGCAACACCTTGGGGCTGAGCCGGGTGCGGGTGGCCTACACCGCTGGCGAGGCGATTGGGCCTGACTTGTTCAGTTTCTACCGCGCCATTGGCGTGAACTTGAAGCAGCTGTATGGCTCCACCGAAACGGCGGTGTTCGTGTGCCTGCAGCCTGACCACGAAGCGCGCGCAGACACCGTGGGGGTGCACTGTGCAGGCGTAGAGATCAAGGTGGCCGAGAACGGTGAAATACTGGTCAAGTCCGCGGGCTTACTCAAGGGGTACTACAAGAACCCCCAAGCCACCGCCGAGGTGCTCACCCCCGACGGCTGGTACCACACGAGTGACGCGGGGTTTTTGGACGCCAATGGGCACTTGAAAATCATCGACCGCGTCAAAGATGTGGGCCGCATCCAAGGTGGGGTCAACGATGGCGCCATGTTTGCGCCCAAGTATGTGGAGAACAAGCTCAAGTTTTTTCCGCACATCAAAGAGGTGGTGGCCTATGGCGACCAGCGCGACAAAGTGTGCGTGATGATCAACATCGACTTTGATGCGGTGGGCAACTGGGCCGAGCGCAAAAATCTGCCCTATGCCGGCTACACCGACTTGGCACAAAAGCCCGAGGTCTATGGCTTGATCCAAGAGTGCGTGGAAAAAGTCAACGCCGATCTGGCCGCCGACGCTTTGCTGGCTGGCAGCCAAGTCAGCCGCTTCTTGGTCTTGCACAAAGAACTCGATGCCGACGACGGTGAGTTGACCCGTACCAACAAGGTGCGTCGTGGCTTCATCGCAGAGAAATACGATGTCTTGGTGACGGCCTTGTACGGCGGCGCCACCGAGCAGTTCATTGAAACCCAAGTCAAATTTGAAGACGGACGAACGGGCAGCGTGAGCGCCACGCTCAAGATCTCGGACGCCAAAACCTTTGCCCCCATTGGGAGAGCCGCATGAGCCGCATGAGCCACACAGAGACAGACAAAGAGGGCAAGAAAATTGGTGACGTCATCTTGGACGTGCAAAACATCAGCCTGCGTTTTGGGGGCGTCAAAGCCCTGACCGACATCTCTTTCAACGTGCGCGAGCACGAAGTGCGCGCCATCATTGGCCCCAACGGCGCGGGCAAGAGCTCCATGCTCAACTGCATCAACGGCGTGTACATCCCCTCTGAGGGCTCCATCACCTTTCGTGGACAAACCTTTGGGCACATGAACAGCCGCCAAGTCGCGGAGATGGGCATTGCGCGCACGTTCCAAAACTTGGCCTTGTTCAAGGGCATGAGTGTGATCGACAACATCATGACGGGGCGCAACCTGCGCATCAAGAGCAATCTTTTCCTCCAGGCCTTGCGCATCGGCCCGGCCCAGCGAGAAGAGGAGGCGCACCGCGAGTTTGTCGAGCACATCGTGGACTTTCTTGAAATTCAAGCGCACCGCAAGACCCCGGTGGGGCAGCTGCCCTATGGCTTGCAAAAACGCGTGGATTTGGGTCGTGCCTTGGCCATGGAGCCGCAAGTGCTGCTGCTGGATGAGCCCATGGCGGGGATGAACGTGGAAGAAAAGCAAGACATGTGTCGCTTCATCTTGGATGTGAACGAAGAGTTCGGCACCACCATCGTGTTGATCGAGCATGACATGGGGGTGGTGATGGACATTTCGGACCGTGTAGTGGTGCTGGATTACGGCAAGAAGATTGGCGACGGCGCGCCCGATGAGGTGCGCCGCAACGAGGAGGTCATTCGTGCCTACCTCGGAACTTCACACTGAGGACAAGACCATGGCATTTTTTCTGGAAGCTTTGTTTGGTGGCCTGATGGCGGGCATGTTGTATTCCCTGGTGGCGCTGGGCTTTGTGCTGATCTTCAAAGCCTCGGGGGTGTTTAACTTCGCCCAAGGCGCGATGGTGCTGTTTGCCGCCTTGGTCATGGCACGCTTTTCCGAGTGGATCCCGGCGTGGTTGGGCAGCGACAGCAAGGTGCTGGCCAATGTGCTGGCCTTTGTGGTCTCAGGTGCTTGCATGTTTGTGCTGGCGTGGGTGATTGAGCGCTTGGTGTTGCGCCACTTGGTCAACCAAGAAGGCGTGACCTTGTTGATGGCCACGTTGGGCATCACCTACTTCATCGACGGTCTGGGTCAAACGATTTTTGGCAGCGACATTTACAAGATCGATGTGGGCATGCCCAAAGACCCGGTGTTTCTTTTTGACTCGGTGTTTGAGGGCGGGGTGATGATCAACCTCGAAGACGTGTATGCCGCTTGCGTGGCGGCCTTGCTGGTGGTGGTGCTGTCTTTGTTCTTCCAAAAAACCAGCACCGGGCGTGCGCTGCGTGCGGTGGCGGATGACCACCAAGCCGCGCAATCGATTGGCATTCCGCTCAACCGCATTTGGGTCATTGTGTGGTTCGTTGCAGGCATCACGGCCTTGGTGGCGGGCATCATCTGGGGCTCCAAGATGGGCGTGCAGTTCTCGCTCACCACCGTCGCTTTGCGTGCCTTGCCGGTGATCATTTTGGGTGGCCTCACCTCGGTGCCTGGCGCCATCATTGGCGGGCTGATCATTGGTGTGGGAGAGAAGCTCTCAGAGGTGTACGTCGGCCCCATGGTGGGCGGCGGGATTGAAATTTGGTTTGCCTACGTGCTGGCCTTGGTGTTCTTGCTGTTTCGTCCGCAAGGCTTGTTTGGCGAGAAGATCATCGACCGCGTGTAAGAGGAATAAAAAATGTTTTACAGAGAAAACGGTCAATTCAAAACCTCCTACCGCAAAGATCAGCAGATTTTTCCGATCGCCCAAGACCGCTGGATGATCGTGGCCTTGGTCGCCTTTGCGTTCATCGGCATTCCGGCCCTGGTCGATGAGTACATCTACCGTGCCATTTTGATTCCCTTCTTGATCTTGTCCCTGGCCGCCTTGGGCGTGAACATCTTGGTGGGCTACTGCGGACAAATCTCTTTGGGCTCGGGGGCCTTCATGGCGGTGGGCGCCTACATGGCCTACAACACGTACATCCGCATCGAGGGCATTCCTGTGGTCTTGGCCTTGTTGTCGGGCGGCTTTTTTGCCACGCTGGTGGGCATCGTCTTTGGGATTCCGAGCTTGCGGGTCAAGGGCTTGTATTTGGCGGTCGCGACCTTGGCGGCGCAGTTTTTTTGCGACTGGGCTTTTTTGCGCTTGGGCTGGTTCACCAACTACAACGCCTCGGGCTCGGTCTCGGTGTCTAACCTCAATGTGATGGGCTTGTCCATTGCCACACCGGTTGAAAAGTATCTGTTTTGTTTGTGCTTTTTGGTGGTGTTTGGGTTGCTGGCCAAAAACTTGGTGCGCTCAGCCATTGGACGTGAGTGGATGGCCATTCGCGACATGGACGTGGCCGCCGCGGTGATTGGTATTCGCCCGGTCTACGCCAAGCTCAGCGCGTTTGCGGTGAGCTCATTCATCGTGGGGGTGGCCGGTGCACTGTGGGGCTTTGTGCATCTGGGTTCGTGGGAGCCTGCTGCGTTTTCGATCGACCGCAGTTTCCAATTGTTGTTCATGGTCATCATCGGGGGCATGGGCTCCATCATGGGCAGCTTCTTTGGGGCGGCGTTCATTGTGGTGTTGCCCATCTTTTTGAGCCAACTCTTGCCCACCTTGGGGGCGATGGCGGGCGTGGTGATCTCCACGGCTGCGGTGGCGCATGTGGAGTCCATGGTGTTTGGCGCCTTGATCGTGTGGTTCTTGATCGTGGAGCCTCACGGCTTGGCCAAGCTGTGGTCGATTGCCAAACAAAAGCTTCGCCTGTGGCCCTTCCCACATTAATTTCCAGACCTATTTCCCAGACCTATTTCCCTGACTTTTCAAACTTTTAACAGGAGACAAACCATGAAACTACGTCAACTCTCAACCGCCGTGAGCTTGGTGGCGGCTGTCATCGCGGGCAGCGCCGTGAGCACGCAAGCGGGGGCACAAGCCAAAGAGCAATTCTTTCCCTCACTGGTCTACCGCACCGGCGCCTACGCTCCCAACGGCGTGCCCTTTGCCAACGGCTTTGCCGACTACCTCAAGCTCACCAATCTGAGAGGCGGGATCAACGGCGTGAAAGTGATTTACGAGGAGTGCGAGACCGCCTACGCCACAGACCGTGGCGTGGAGTGTTACGAGCGACTCAAGGGCAAGAACGGTGGC
>CAIVLE010000101.1 GCA_903906635.1 uncultured Burkholderiales bacterium
ATCAAAAAGACGTTGCTGGCATCGAAGCCGAAGTCAAAGAGCTGCAAAAAGCCCACTTCGGCTTGCGCATGCAAAAAGGCACGCAACAACTCAACAACACGTCACAACTGCGTTCGACCCGTCGAAGCATTGCGCGTGCCAAAACCATTCTTGCTGAAAAGCAAGCCGCCAAGTAAGGAGCCCACATGACGGAAGCTAAGAAATCCCTCAAGCGCACCTTGATTGGCAAGGTGGTCAGCGACAAACGTGCTAAAACTGTGACCGTCTTGGTCGAGCGTCGCGTCAAACACGCGCTCTACGGCAAGATCGTCGCCAAGTCGAGCAAGTACCACGCACACGACGAAACCGGTGAATTCCATCTGGGCGACCTGATCGAAATCACCGAAAGCAAGCCCATCTCCAAAACCAAAAACTGGGTGGCAACCCGTTTGGTTCAAAAGGCGGCTGCGGTCTAAGTCTTTAGGACTTCGGGTCTGCAAGACTCCCAAAAGCGACCCACAATGTGGGTCGCTTTTCTTTTTTTGATTCCCGTTTTTATTCCCATTTAACTCACAGGAGCATCCCATGATCAACGTCGGAGACACCATCCCTCACACCACATTGATGGAATTTTCTGAGGTGGAGGGTGAAGGCTGCAGCATTGGCCCCAATGCCGTGGATGTTGCCAAAGCAACCGCTGGCAAAACCATCGCTTTGTTCGCGCTGCCAGGTGCTTTTACACCCACATGCTCAGCCAAGCACGTGCCGGGCTACGTCGCAAAATTTGACCAACTCAAGGCCGCAGGTGTTGATGAAATTTGGTGCGTGAGCGTCAACGATGCCTTCGTCATGGGTGCCTGGGCCCGTGAACAAAAAACGGACGGTAAAGTGCGCATGTTGGCCGATGGCAGTGCCGACTTCACCAAGCAAACGGGCTTGACTTTGGACTTGACAGCACGTGGGATGGGCTTGCGCAGCAACCGTTACTCCATGCTCATCAAAGATGGCAAGGTGGCCAAGCTCAACATCGAAGGGCCTGGGAAATTCGAGGTCAGCGATGCTGACACCTTGTTGTCTCAGCTGCACGCCTAAACTGACGCTGGCTACTCACGACAAAGCCCGTGCCACTTTGTGCACGGGCTTTTTTGCATGAGGGGCTTGATGAACTTACGCCTGGAGTTGAACCAAGCGGTACACCACATAGGCGCAACCCGCTAAGACGCTGAGTGCGAAAAGCCGAGAAGTCCCTGTGTCGCGAGATGCCGTGGTACTGGGCGTTAACTTCTTGTCGCCGGTCACCATCGGAGTGATCAGGTCGTTGGCTTGAAAGTACTTGTAAAACAGCACGGAGCCAATGTGCAAGGCCAACAAGGCGAACAGCAAAAGCTTTCCGATTTCTGTGTGGTACTGGGTTGCCAGCTCCACCCAAGAGCTGGGCACCCATGTGGTCCATGGACCTGAGACAGAGATCTCATCGTCACTCATCAAGCCGCTGACGATTTGCACCAACACGAGGCTCAACATGGCCACAACAGACAACGCGCCCAGTGGGTTGTGACCCACCGCAGGTGCGCGCGGCTCGTCGCGCGCAGCGGAGAGGTAAGACTTGAGCGATGTGTGCGTTGGAATGAAATTGATGAAGCGCGACCAGTGCCCACCCAAAAAGCCCCAAACCAAGCGAAACAACAAGAGTGTGAGTGCGCTGTAGCCAAGCCAAAAATGCACTTGCATCGCATCAGACCCGGCGACTTCACCCGTTGCGATCAAACCAGCCACACACAGTCCAAAGAGCGCGTGAAATAACCGCGTGGGAAGGTCCCACACGCGCACAGCCGTGGTGTTGTGCGTCTTCGTCATAAAAATCCCTTCATCTGTCGCTGACAAAAAAGGACAATGTCTTTAAACTCACGTCCTGTGCCTGATCCACTATTTTGAACCCTCTAGGATGAACTTCATGAAAAAATTAACGCTTGTTTTGTTGGCCGTCAGCGCCGCTGCCGTGAGCTTCACCGCATCTGCGCAATTTGCCAAACCAGAAGACGCCATCAAATACCGCAAAGCTGCATTCACGGTCATGAGCGCGCACTTTGGCCGTCTGGGTGCCATGGCTCAGGGCAAAGCCCCATTTGATGCAAAAGCCGCTGCGGACAACGCAGAGGTGGTGGCGAGTTTGGCCAAGTTGCCATGGGCCGCTTTTGGTGAGGGCACGGATGCGGGTGAGACAAAAGCAAAACCAGAAATTTGGAAGCAATCCGCCAAATTCAAAGAAGCCGCGGACAAACTCCAAGCGGAGTCAGCCAAATTGGTGACTGCTGCTCACACCGGCAAAGAAGATGCCTTCAAAGCAGCGTTTTCGGCCACAGCGGGCACGTGCAAATCGTGCCACGATGATTTCAAAGCCAAGTAAGCGCTGAAGTGATCACGCGGCGCAGTCGATCAGAATCTGCGTCAACTCTTGCGGGGCACTGACCATGGGGTCGTGCCCCGTTGCCATTTCGATGGCGCGAGAGCCGGGCAACCAGTGCCCATCCCAAAACATGGGGTCTTTCACACGCGGCCAGATGGCATCCATGGTGGCCAATGTGGGCTGGGTACACCGGATGTAGGTGCGCGCAATGGCCGCGACTCTTTCAGGTGAAAAATTCAACACATCCGTGTAGGGATGCCCGGGGTGGGGGGTTTGTCGACGAGCCACCCACTGCGCATCGTCACCACTGAGGCCAAATAGCTCAGGTCCGGGCGGCGGAAAGCTGTAGTTTGGGCTGGCTTGTGCCGCCAGCAAACGGCCCTCGCGCACAGCACGTGTGTGGGTGGCACCCCATGTCTCCCCGGGCTTGGGGACCATCGCGTCCACATAAACCAAGTGACGCAAACGCTCGCCGATCAGATCGGCAACACCCGTGCCAACCATGCCGGCGTAGGAGTGAACAGCCAGCACCACCTCCTCGAGCTCTTCGGTCTCGATGGTCGAGACC
>CAIVLE010000102.1 GCA_903906635.1 uncultured Burkholderiales bacterium
CCTGCACCTTCGACTGCACCCAGCAAAAGCTTCAACCCCTCCTCTACGTTAGGACTGATACGCAAAGCAAAGTCCGTGGGCTCCATGCCACTGGGGACACGCACAAACAAAGGGTCTCCAGTGAGTTTGCGTAATTTACCCAAGGCGTGGCTCATTGCAGGTTGAGACAAGCCCAGCCTAAAACCGGCCCGCGTGAGATTGTTCTCGCGCATCAAGGCGCTGAAGACCTGCATCAAATTGAGGTCGATTTTGGAAGCATCCATAGGCCGAATAGTCTAACGATGCATCATCTGCATCCCTAATGCGCAGTGCCTCTTGTGCGACGCCCCTCACGACAAAGGTCAAGCAGGCGCTAAACGATTCACTCCCGAACGCCCAGACAGCACCTCGCTGGCAATGATCATGCGTTGCATCTCCGACGATCCTTCGGTGATCAAGCGGCTGCGAGCGTCGCGAAACATCAGCTCCAGAGGCAATTCGCGCGACAGTCCCAAACCGCCATGGATTTGTATGGCCCGATCTACGATACGCATGTACACCTCGTCGGCATAGAGCTTGACCTGTGAGGCTTCGACGTGAAAGCTCGCTCCTTGATCGGCCTTCCAAGCCGCGTGGTATGTCATCAATCGCGCGGCGTGCAGCTCGGTGGTCGAGTCAGCAATCATCCATTGAATGGCTTGCCGACGAGCCAAGGGTTGGCCAAAGGTCTGGCGCTGATTGGCAAAGTCAATGGCCATCTCCAGGGCGCGCTGCGCACGCCCCAGGGCCTTGGGGCCGTGAATCAGACGCCCGACATCCAAAAACTCCCGTGCCAGCTCCCAACCCTGCCCGGGCTCACCGACGCGCTGTGCAGCGGGGATGCGTACATTGTCAAAAACCAGCTCCCAAGGGCGGTCCGGACTCATCAATTCAAAACTCTGCCCCAAAGACATGCCAGGTGTGCCTTTGTCGATCAAAAAGCATGACACGCCGCCGCCCGAACCTGACTCCTCTGTCTTGGCAAACAGCTGCACAAAGTCGGCCTTGTCTGCGCTGGTGATGTAGATCTTGCTGCCGTTGATGCGGTAGTGATCGCCCTCACGCACTGCTGTCGTCAACATGCCTGAAGGGTCCGACCCTGCACCAGGTTCAGTCAATGCAAAGCAGGTCCGTTTGTCGCCTCTGATCACGGGGTAGAGGTATTTTTCTTTTTGCTCTGGCGAACACCTGAATAAAACCGGCCCCAAATAAGGCGTGAGCACGGTCTGGGCGCGAAACGAGGGCACATTGCACTTGGCCAACTCTTCCATCACCAAACACATGCCCACATAACCGACACCGCTACCGCCGTGTTCTTCAGGCAAGTCAAAGCACCAAAACCCCAGGGCTTTGGCTTTATTTTGCAAGCGTTGGCGCAGGTCATCCGGAATGTCTGGCTCGTTGGCGTATGACGCTTCCAAGGGCATCAGCTCCTCTTGAACAAAGCGGCGCACAGAGTCACGCAGCATCAACAGTTCGTGATCAAACCCAAACTCCATCAAATCACTCCCTGCTGGCTCAGCTGTTCAATGTCTGTAACGCTCAAACCCACTTCATGCAACACCTCGCGGGTGTGTTCACCCAGTGCAGGGGGTGGCAAAAAGTTGCTGCGGTTATCCCCGTCATAGCGCACCGGTCGATGCGCGGCTTTGACCACGCCGTATTGAGGGTGCGTGGTTTCGTAAAACAGCCCCAAGTGCTGTACTTGCGGGTCGTCGGCCAAATCTTGCAAGCGCCGTTCGGGGGCAAACGGCACATCTTGTCCCTCCAAGCGTGGCATCCAATAAGCGCGATCTTGGGTGGCAAAAGTCTGAGCCAAGTCAACGGCCAGGGCGTCGTAACCTGCCACACGTGCGCCTCGATTCGGATACTTTTGCAGCAAATCCTCGCGCCCAATCGCAAGGGTCAAGCCCTGCCAAAACTTCTCAGGCGATGACAAATGCAGCCCAATTCGAGCACCATCTTTGCATGTCACGATGAACGACTGCGAGGAAGACGCGCGCGCGTAAAAAGGCACGGGCTCACCCGTTGCAAACAGTTTGCCCAGCGGTTCAGTAGAAAAAGCCACGGTCGCTTCAAGCATGCTCACCTCGACCTTGCGCCCAAGCCCGGTGCGGGCGCGCTCCACCAAAGCGCCCAAAATGCCCATCGCCGCATACATGCCCGTCAAGGCATCCGAGACTGCGGGTCCGGGCACACGTGCATCGCTGCCTTGGTGAAACATGGACAACCAGCCCGAGAGGCTTTGTCCCACGTTGTCGTAGGCCGGCCGTTCGGCATAGGGCCCACTGGAGCCATACCCTGTGATCGCACAGTAAACCAAGCTTGGATCACGGGCTTTCAAAGCCTCGTAATCCAAACCCAGACGCCCCTCCACACCCGGACGCACGTTGAGCAACACCACATCTGCAGACGCCAACAAAGCATGCATGGCAGCTTGCGCGTGCGGCTTGGTGTAGTCCAGAGTGATGCTGCGTTTGTTGCGGTTGTGTGCCTGAAAGTGAGAGCTGTACAAACCGCCGTTGAATGCGCGAAAAGGGTCGCCCGAACCCGGGCGCTCGACCTTCACCACGTCTGCGCCCATCTCTGCCAACAACATCGCGGCATAAGGGGCGGTGATGAAACTGCCCAAATCGAGCACGCGAATACCAGCCAGTACCTGAGGGGAAGCGGTGTTCACAGCCATCACTCCGCCTTCACGCCTGTGAGCCTGACCAGACGCGCCAATGAGGCCGTCTCTTTGCGCATAAATGCAGCAAACTCATCAGGGCTAGAGGGTGCCCCCACGACGCCCAAGGTGGCCAAGCGCTCTTTGACATCAGGTTGCGCCAGTGCCTGCGCTATTTCACGCGACAAGCGCTGTGTGATCTCTTTGGGCGTGCCGGTTGGGACGGCAGTGCCGTACCACGTCATGAAGTCAAACTCCGGCAAAGCCGCTTCAGCCACAGAAGGCGTATCAGGAAACGAATCCAATCGCTTGGCACTAGAGACGGCCAACGCCACCAACTTGCCAGACTTCACATAAGGCAAGGCGGAGGAGGAGCCCGTGAACATCAGGTCCACTTGACCGGCCACCAAGTCGGTCAAAGCAGGCGCCACGCCTTTGTAGGGCACATGGGCCATGTCAATTCCTGCAAGTGACTTGACCCACTCCATTGAGAGGTTGTGCGGGGTGCCATTGCCAATAGAGGCGTAGTTGATCTTGCCGGGTCTAGCCTTCGCCGCTGCGATCAATTCTGGCAAGCTTTTCACGTTCAGGGAAGGATGTGCCACCATCACCAAGGGAACGAAGACGAGCTGAGAGACGGGGGAGAAATCTTTGACCGAGTCATAAGGCAGCTTGGCAAAGAAGGATGGGTTGATGGCATGCGAATCCGTGATGAGCCCTAAGGTGTAGCCATCTGGCGGGGCTTTGGCCAGCATCTCAGTGCCAATGAGCGTACTGGCCCCGGGTTTGTTTTCAACCACCACCGGTTGGCCCATCGATTGCGTCATTTTCTGCGCGACCAACCGCGCGACGATGTCTGTGCCGCCTCCTGCGGGGTAAGGCACGATGAAGCGAATCGGCTTGCTTGGATAGGCACCTTGGGCCATCACCTGCAGGGTGGTGCAACAAGCGACTGCGCCAAGCCATGCCATCAAGTTGCGCCAACGTGTTGCGGCACGCCTGGGTCTGAACTCATGTGTCATGTCTGTTCTCCTTTATTTTTCATCGGTCGCACGGACACAGTATTTGAAACATCTCCGTCCAGCACCACGTCGCGTTGTGGGTTATGAGGCTACGCGCTTCAAAAACCCACAGGGCGCTCACAAAACGGAATGGCCAAGACGCTTTTGTCAAGCCAAAGCCTGTTGCAAAAATGCGCAGGTGCGTTCACGCGCCAAGGCCACATCCGCGGCCGCGCCACGGGTGTAAAAACCGTGGTTCGCGCCCGGGTAGACGTGCATGGTCACCGAGGGCTGAAGATGCAGCGCATCCGCAATGGTTTGGCGCGCAGGATCTGGCACGTAGGGGTCATGGTCGCCAAAGTGCAACATCAGCGGACAACGCAAGGTACGGGCCAAGTGCAACTGGGCTTCAATGCCCACGCCGTAAAACGACACCGCAGCATCCACGTCTGCGTTAGCCGCCGCCAGGTAAGCCAATTTGCCACCCAAGCACAAACCGGCCACCGCCACACGCCCTGTAAAGCCTCCTTGGGCACGGATAAGTTGCGCCGTGCTGGCAATGTCACTCAAACCATCTTTGTCTTGGTAGACCTTGAGGTAAGCCATGGCCTTGGCAATGTCTTCTTTGCTGTGGCTCAAGTTGATGCCCGGTTCAAAGCGCCAAAACAAATCAGGCGCATAGGCCAAGAAACCATCCTCGGCAAAACGGTCAGCGACCGCGCGGATATGAGGAGTGACACCAAATATTTCTTGCAGCACGATCACTGCGTGACCATTAGGCTGCTCGGGCACACTCACATAAGTACCAAAGTGCTGGCCATGACCTGCGTCAATGCTGTCGTTGCGTGTAGTCATACTTACTCCTAATGGGGGTAACGGCCATTGAGAACTTCGCGTGCAATGGAACTTTTGTGAATTTCCACCGTGCCGTAGCCAATCGCCATGCCACGAACATCACGGAAATAACGCTCGTAGGGATATTCCTCGGACAAACCATAAGCACCCGCCAACTGCATGGCTTCGTTTGTCACCCTCACGGCCATTTGGTTGACAAAGGCCTTGGTGATGGAGGTGTCCACGATGCTGGGTCGCCCCTGGTCCACCCGTTGTGCCGCGTTGTACAAGAGCGCTCGCGCGGCTTCTATGTCCATGGCCATGTCTGCCAATTTCCATTGCAGCCCTTGGTTCTCTGACAAGGCTTTGCCAAACTGCTGCCGCTCTTTGAGATGGGTTGTGATGTGCTCGAAGGCCGCTTGCGCCACACCCAAGCACACCGGTGGGTTACCGGTGATGCGGTCGGCATCCAGCACGCCCAACAGTTCACGCATGCGGCCGGCTTCAAGCAGCAAGTTGCTAGCAGGAATACGGCAGTTTTCAAACACCAACTCAGCCATGCCCGTGCCCCGCAAGCCCAGCAAATCGAGGTGCTTTCCAATCGTGAAACCAGGGGTGTCACGATGTACCAAGACCGCACCCATCCCCTTCATGCCCGAGTCGTTGGTCAAACGCACCCACACCAAGAACAAGTCGGAGACCTGCGCGCCTGTGCACCACAGTTTGCTGCCGTTGATGACAAAGTCATCGCCCTCTCGTACCGCGCGGGTTTGCACATTGCCCACGTCTGAACCCGCATTGGCTTCAGACATGCTCCAAGCGGTCAACAACTCTCCACGCACAATGGCCGGCAAATAGGCTTGCTTTTGCGCGTCGCTGCCCAGCGCCAAGATGGCGCGAGGCGTGGCTCCATCGGTACACGAATACAAAATTGCCGTGTTGGCGCAATAGCGGGCAATTTGCTCGACCACCAACACGTTCTCCATCACCCCCAAACCAGCGCCGCCAAATTGGTCGGGCATGAACAAACCGGTGTAGCCCATCTCTGCCAATGGCTTGAGGTTTTCCACCGGGGCTTGGTAGTGTTTGTCGGCTTTGGCCGCGTTGGGGCCAAATTTGTCGCGCGCCAAGTCACGCACGCTGTCGCGGATCAGGCGTTGTTCCTGGGTCAGTCCGTGGTCTTTCATCTGGGCATTGCTCCGATCAAGGACTTAGGTTCTGACGTGAGCAGAGCACTCTTCTTCGGTGCGCTCCCATATTTCGCGAGCCAGCGGATTGCGCAACTCTTCGGCCAGGTGACCCACGATGCCGATCGTGCGGCCAATCACAGCCAAACCGCGACACAACTTCCAAGGAATGCCCAACTCCGACGACAAAGCACCAATCGCCCCGGTGGCATTGATGGGTAGCTGCCCAGACTTACCCAGGGCACGCTCCGCAGACAAAGCCACATGCTTCATCAATTCGACGTACTTGCCACTCAAACCCTGCTGCTGGGCCAACTCAAACAAGCGTGGCGTGCGTGGATCAATCGGTTTATGCAAGTTGTGACCGATCCCTGGAATGGGTGTGCGTGTGTCCATGTGGCGCTGGACAATGGCTTCGGCCAGAGCTGGCAACTCGTGCATCGGTGTGTCGGCAGCATCACCCGATAAAGCCTCTTGCAACAATCGGGCCGAACCTTCGGCAGTGCCTGCAAACGTAGTGCCCATGCCGAGAATGCCTGCGGCCACTGCGCCCTGCAAGGACTCAGGTGCTCCCATGTAAGTCAAGCGCGAGGCGATCACCATCGGCGTCATCCCATGCTCTACCAACGTGGAGAGCAACGCATTGAACACCACCGACTCTTGTGGCGTTGGCAAACGGCTTTGAATCTCTAAAAAGGCGAAGTCACCTAAGTTGAGTTTTCCCAGAATGTCGGCTGTCAAACTCATGCCTTTGACAGTGATGCTGGTGGCGTTGCTCCAGCCCATGTCGGACTGAAGGTTTTTTATTTTTCGGCTCACGTGGTCTCCTGGCTTGTATGTCCGATGGACACTTCAATCCAGCGTAATGTAGGAAGACCAGGTCATGCGCGCAATCGATAGCGCGCATAGTTCACATCAACATTACGAATGCACAAGCACTCTGACGTGCATCACCCTAACGCCACGCGCATGTCGTCAATCACCTGTTTGTAGTCAGGCTTGCCAAAAATCGCACTGCCCGCCACAAAGGTGTCGGCTCCCGCATCGGCAACGCGACGGATGTTGTCGGCCTTGATGCCGCCATCCACTTCTAGACGAATGTCACGGCCACTGGCCTCGATCAGTTTGCGCGCTTGTTCGACCTTGCGCAAAGCCGAGTCGATGAAGCTCTGCCCCCCAAAACCGGGGTTGACGCTCATGATCAGAATCAAATCAATCTCATCAATCGTCCACTCCAGCACATCCAGCGGCTCGGCGGGGTTGAATACCAACCCAGCCTTAACGCCACGGCTCTTGATGGCTTGCACACTGCGGTGTACATGGGCGCTCGCGTCGGGGTGAAAACTGATCAAGTCGGCCCCTGCGTCGGCAAAGGACGCTGCGAGTGCATCAACCGGTGAAATCATCAAGTGCACATCGATCGGCACCGCCACACCGGCAGCGGTTTTGGCATGGGGCTTCAAGGCTTGGCAAATCATGGGCCCAAAGGTGAGGTTGGGCACGTAGTGGTTGTCCATCACATCAAAGTGAATCCAGTCTGCGCCTGCAGCGATGACGTGCTTTACTTCTTCGCCTAACCGGGCAAAGTCGGCCGACAAGATGGAGGGTGCAATGCGAAAAGTGGGGCGGGTGCTGTTCATAGGGGGATTATTTCATCCAAAATCACCCATATGCCCAGCTACCAATTCAAAGTGGATGTCCATCCGCAATACCTGCCCGAACAATCCGAACCCGCAGCCGGTGTGTTTGTGTTCGCCTACACCATCACGATCACCAACACAGGCAGCATCGCGGCGCAACTGATCTCGCGCACCTGGAACATCAATGACGCCAACGGCGTGCACGAAAAAGTGCGCGGCCTGGGCGTAGTCGGCCACCAGCCCTTGCTCAAACCCGGCGAGTCGTTCGAGTACACGAGCGGCAGCCACTTGCGCACGCCCACGGGCACCATGCACGGCAGCTACTTTTGCGTGGCCGAAGATGGCGAAAAGTTTGATGTAGACATCCCCATGTTCGTGCTAGACGCCTTGAGCGCCGACCCCAGCCAACGCCGCTTGCATTGATCACGCATGGGCGAATTCGACCTCATTGAACGCTACTTCAAGCGCCCTGCGCACCAAGCGGTGTTGGGCGTGGGTGACGACTGCGCCCTGCTGCTGCCCACCCCCGGCATGCACCTGGCTGTCTCAAGCGACATGTTGGTGGAGGGGCGCCACTTTGTCTCCACCGTGGACCCAGAGCGCCTGGGTCACAAAGCGCTGGCCGTCAACCTGAGCGACCTGGCCGCCTGCGGCGCCGAGCCGCGTGCCTTCACCTTGGCCTTGTCTTTGCCTCGTGTGGATGAAGCCTGGCTGGCGGGGTTTTCTAGAGGCTTGCTGCGCTTGGCTGACGCGCATGGGTGCGAGCTGATAGGGGGCGATACCACCCAAGGGCCCTTGAACATCTGCATCACCGTGATGGGCGACGTGCCTCCAGGCGATGCGCTGTTGCGCCACAACGCCCAAGTGGGCGATGATGTTTACATCAGCGGCACCGTGGGCGACGCACGCTTGGCGCTTGAAGTGTTTCGCGGCACGCAGTCGCTGGACGCTGCCGGTCTGCAACAAGCACGTCTGCGCATGGAGCAACCCACTCCGCGCGTGGCCCTGGGGCTGGGCTTGCGCGCCGTGGCCAATGCCGCCATTGACGTGAGTGATGGGCTGCTGGGGGACCTGGGCCACATCCTCAAACGCTCGGGCGTGGGCGCACAGATCGACACGCACTGGCTGCAAAGCGCATCCAGCTTTGGCGACGGTCAAACAGCGGGTATCACGCCCTTGCTGGCGGCTTTGCCCTGGAACAAGCGCCTGGAGTTTGCCTTGGCTGGCGGAGACGACTACGAGCTGTGCTTCACAGCTCCCATCAACCAACGAGAGATGGTGCACGCCGCGGCGTGGGAAAGCGACACACCCGTGACGCGCATCGGGCGCATCACAGAAACCCCTGGCTTGGTGCTTCTGGACCCCCAAGGGCAAGTCATCACGCGACGCTTTGCGTCGTTTGACCACTTCACGTAAGGACTCGCATGCTCAACCGCCGCTTCTTACTCGACCATCCCGCCCACCTGATTGCCTTGGGCTTTGGCGCAGGCCTGAGCCGTTTTGCACCTGGCACCGTCGGCACCTTGTGGGCTTGGGTCGCTTTTTTGATCTTGCAACGCTGGCTGTCGCCTCTGCAGATGGGCCTGCTGATCGCCGTGTCGTTGATGGTGGGATGGTGGGCCTGCACCGTGTGCGCTCGGCACATGGGCGTTCCAGATCCAGGCTCGATTGTGTGGGACGAGGTGGTCGCCTTTTGGCTCATCTTGTGGCTGGTGACACCCACCACCTTCTGGGGCCAGTTTGGCGCCTTCGTGCTGTTTCGCTTCTTCGACGCCGTCAAGCCCGGTCCGGTGCGATGGGCTGACAAGCAATTCAAAGGCTTTGGTTGGCGCGGCGGATGGGGCATCATGTTTGACGACCTGGTGGCTGCGTTTTGCACACTGCTGGTCATCGCTTTGTGGAGGTTTTGATGACACACAACCACAACACCCCCCCTTTAGCAGAACAACTCGCCAGCGCTTTGTTGAAACACGGTTGGATGTTGGCCACCGCCGAGAGTTGCACAGGCGGGATGATTGCCGCGCGCTGCACCGACTTGGCCGGATCCAGCCAGTGGCTAGAGCGCGGCTTTGTGAGTTACTCCAACGAGGCCAAGCACGACATGCTGGGTGTCGACCCAGCCTTGATTGCCCAGCACGGCGCTGTCAGCGCCGAGGTAGCGCAGGCCATGGCATTGGGCGCCCTGCGCCACTCCCAAGCTCAGGTGTCCTTGGCAGTGACAGGGGTCGCGGGACCAACGGGTGGCTCCAAAGAAAAACCCGTCGGCACTGTGTGGTTTGCTTGGGCCCTGCCCAGTGACACCGGCCCCACCTTGGGCAGCGACACCGCGTGGGTCAAAACCGAATGCGTGCATTTCAACGGCGACCGCGCCTCCGTGCGCGAGGCCACGCTACAACACGCACTGGCCACCTTGCTGCACTGGCTGCAGCAACACTGAATCACCCCTCTGCGCCTCAGGGCAGCAGCGCCGGAAAACTGCGCCCGACCGCCACACCCAAGCGCGCCATGCGGTTGCGCATCGTCAACACGGCTTTGTCTTTGCTGATGAGTTGCGCAGTGTGCGCAGCGGCCAGGTCAATGAACTTTTGATCGTCGGCATCTTTGCAGACAAACTGCGCCTTGGGCGCAGTGGGCATGAGTTGGGCATGCGCATCGAAGCGCTTCAAGATGTGCTCGGCGGTGATCTCTTTAGCGGTCATGCGCGCCACGATGTGGGTGTAGGCCAACACCCGCGCCAACTCGTCACGCATGACCTGCGTGGCCAGCCAACGCACTGTCTTGTCGCTCAGTGCGGCTTGCAGCACGGGCGTGGCCGGGTCTTGGTAGAGCCACAAGTCCAGCACGATGTTGGTGTCGAGCACCACGTGCACGGGCTCGACGTTTTGCGCCTGCGCACTCATGCCTGGGGTGGCTCACTGCCCTCAGCGGGCTTGGTCCGCATGGAGCCTGCGCGCAAATCAAAGCGAAACATACGGCACTCGATGGGGCCGTTCCACATCGGCACGCGGCGCGATTCTTTGAAGCGCATGCGCCCGGGCAGCTTGAGGTCGGGGGTCAACATCCAGGCGGTCCAACCGGGGTAGTTCTTTTTCCAATGACTCGCGAGTTGGCTGAAAAAGTCACCGCCGTCCTCGGTCTGCGTGATCTCACGCGCGCCAAAGCGCGGGGTGTCTAGACGCGCACTGTCCGCGAGCTCGTCGTCCATCACATCTTCATAAGGCGACACGTACTCGCCTGGGGGCGCATAGCGCGCACGGCGCGCTGCGCCCGCAATGCCTGCAGCCTCAATGCGTTCGCCGTAGGGGGGATTGACCAACATCACGCCCGGCATCTGCGAAGGCGGCATGCGTTGCAGCGCATCGCCCCCGCGCAGTTCCAGCGCATGGGCCACACCGGCACGCTCTGCATTGCGCTGCGCAAAGTCGACCATGCGAAACGCCACATCACTGCCAAACACAGCCGCACGCGGTGCGCACTGCTGGCCACGCGCGTTTTCTAACAAGCCTTGCCAGACGTGCGGCTGAAACGGCACCAGCTTTTCAAAACCAAAGCGGCGCATCGAGCCCGGCGCGATGTTGCACGCAATTTGAGCCGCCTCAATGGCGATGGTGCCACTGCCACAGCAGGGGTCGTACAAGGGCACGCCTTGGGCGCACCACCCCTGGGGATTGGCGGGCGTGCCGTCGCCCTGACTCCAGCCACTGGCTGCCAGCATGGCTGCGGCCAAAGTTTCTTTCAATGGCGCGTCGCCTTTGTCGGCACGCCAGCCGCGTTTGAACAGCGGCTCGCCCGAGGTGTCGATGTAGAGCGTGAGCTCGTCGGTGGTCAGGTGGGCGTAGATGCGCGAATCGGGCCAGCGGGTGTCCACATCGGGGCGCACACCACTTTTGCTGCGGAAGCGATCGGCCACCGCGTCTTTGATTTTGAGGGCAGCAAAATTCAAGCTCTTGAGCGGGCTGTGCTGCGCCGTGATCTCGATCTTGAAGCTTTGCTTGGGGCTAAACCACAGCTCCCACGCCACGTTGGACGCGGCGTTGTACAGGTCTTGCTCCGAGCGGTATTGGGTGTACGACAGCTCCACCAACACCCGCTGCGCCAAGCGGCTGTGCAGGTTGAGCAGCATGGCGTCGCGCCACGAGCCTCGCACCATCACCCCCGCGCGAAAAGCTCGCAAGTCATCCGTGCCAATGCCCGTGATGCGTTGGACCTCGGTGGCCAGATACGTTTCAACGCCTGCGGCGCAAGGTAAGAAAAGATGGAGTTGATTCATGGTGATCCGTTCAAAGCCTACTCTGCAGTCAAGGCCATGCAGAGCGACCGGGCTTGGTGTTTACAGCGCCTTGCGCAAAGTGGTCGGCGCAATCCGCAGCGCCTCGCGGTACTTGGCCACGGTGCGGCGTGCGCACTCAATGCCTTGCTCTTTGAGCATCTCAGACAACTGGTTATCTGACAAAGGCTTCTTGGGGTTTTCGCTGGCCACAAATTGCTTGATGAGCGCGCGCACAGCGGTACTTGAGGCGTTGTTGCCACTGTCTGTTTCAAGACCCGACCCAAAAAAGTACTTCAGCTCAAAAGTGCCAAATGGCGTGCTCATGTACTTGTTGGTCGTCACGCGGCTGATGGTGGACTCGTGCAGCCCCAGCTCTTCGGCGATTTCGCGCAGCACCATCGGACGCATGGCGAGTTCGCCGTGGATAAAAAAGTTTTTCTGTCTCTCAGCGATGGCGTTGCTCACGCGCAAGATGGTGTCAAAGCGCTGCTGGATGTTTTTGATGAACCAACGCGCCTCTTGCAAGCGTTGCTGTAAGCCTTGATGCGCCTCGCCCTTGCCACCCTTCAAGGCGTTGGCATAGATGTCATGCACCCTCAGGCGGGGCATCACATCGGGGTTGAGCATGACGCGAAACTTCGGCGTGGCCGATTTGCCAATGCGCGTGACCAGCACATCGGGCACCACCACATGGCGTTCCACGTCAGCAAAACGCCGACCTGGCTTGGGCTCGAGCCGAGCAATCAGCGGAATGGCCGCTTTGATGTGCGCTTCGCTGTCGCCCAAGGCCGTCATCAAACGCTTGATGTCGCGCTTGGCCAATAGCTCTAGGGGTTGCTGGCACATCCTCAGGGCCACCGCACACACGTTTTGCGCTTCTTCCCCTTGGGGCTTCAAGGCTTTGAGTTGCAAGCACAAGCACTCGGCCAAATCGCGCGCCCCCACGCCCACAGGCTCCAGACTTTGCAGCAAGTGAAGGGCGACTTGAAAACGGTGCTCCAACTCCTCGAGTTGCTCTTCGTCGTCGCCCGCCAAGCCCTCGGCCAAGCTGCGCAGCGAGTCCTCGAGATAACCGTCGTCGTTGAGGTTTTCAATCAGGTAACGCAGGGCCGATCGGTCCGTTTCGCTCAAACGCAATGACAGGGCTTGACGGTGCAAGTGCGACGCCAAGGACTCTTGACTGCGCGCGAGCTCGGTGGCGTCGGCGGCATCATCGCCGCCAGTGTTGTTGTGCGCGGGTGCGTCGCCGCCCCACTCGGAGTCATCGGCCGAAAACTCCACGCTGCCGTCGCCCTCCCAGCTTTCAGCCACACCATCCACACTGGGCTCGGTATCGCTGGCCGTGTTGTCAACCGAAATTTCAGACACGGTGTTGTCCATCGCAGCCATCTCGCGCGCTGGCTCTGCATCGTCAGCATGTGCAGGCGTGTCGGCCTGGGCCACACCGAACTCTTCGCGGGGTGCTTCTTCAAACTCTTTGTCGAGAAACGGGTTTTCGTCGAGCATCTGCTCAATCTCTTGGCTCAGCTCCAGCGTGGACAGTTGCAGCAGACGAATCGACTGCTGCAACTGTGGCGTCAAGGCCAGATGCTGGGAGACGCGTAGAGAGAGACCTTGCTTCATAGGGTGGGTGCGAGGGCCATGGCTACATGCGGAAGTGTTCGCCGAGGTAGACGCGACGCACATCGGCGTTCTCGACAATCTCGGTAGGTGTGCCCTGGGCCAGCACTCGGCCATCGCTGATGATGCAGGCGTGGTCGCAAATGCCCAGCGTCTCGCGCACGTTGTGGTCGGTGATCAACACGCCCATGCCACGTGCTTTTAAAAAACCAATGATGCGTTGAATTTCGATCACGGCGATCGGATCAATGCCCGCAAACGGCTCATCCAGCAAGATAAAGCGCGGCTGAGTGGCCAAGGCGCGGGCGATTTCCACTCGGCGACGTTCTCCGCCCGACAGGGACACGGAAGGGGACTGGCGCAAGTGCTCGACTCGCAACTCTTGCAACAAAGAGGTCAGGCGGCGGTCAATCTCTGCTTCGCTCAAGGGCTTGCCCTGGTCATCTTGCTGCAACTCCAACACGGCGCGCACGTTGTCTTGCACATTGAGTTTGCGAAAAATCGAGGCCTCTTGCGGCAAATAACTCAAACCCAAGCGTGAACGCAGGTGGATCGGCAAATGGGTCACGGGTTGACCATCAATGGTGATGCTGCCGGCATCGGCCCGCACCAAACCCACGATCATGTAAAACGAAGTCGTTTTGCCCGCGCCATTGGGGCCCAACAAACCCACCACTTCGCCTTTTTTCACCGAGATGGACACGTCGTGCACCACCTTGCGGCTGCCATAGGCTTTTTGCAAATGCAGGGCTTGCAGGCAACTCACGTTCGTATCGTGGGCAAGCGTTGGCGCGGAAGTCACCATCACTTGTTGTCCGTGGTTGTGCTGCGGGGCGCAAGAGTGGCGCGTACCCGGCCCGTGGTGGACCTGCCCGTCTCACCCGCTTTTTGTCCGTCGATGGTGAACACATCGGAGAGGTTGTTGTAGACGATGCGCTTGCCCGTCATCTGGTCGGCCAGCACAGCGCCACGGTAGCGGCGCACTTCGGCTTGCTCATTCAAGATGACTTGGTCCGCCCGTCCGTCGTAATCAATGCGCAGGGCCTCGCCTTCGATGAATTCGTCCACGCCTTCGCGTTTTTGCCGAAAAAAGGAGCGCTTGTTGGGCTCGGGCAAGATCAAGCCAAATTGGTACCCGTCAGGGTCTTGGCGAATTTCTATGCGCTCGCCGCGCATCTGCATAGACCCTTTGGTCAGCACCGCGCGGCCTTTGAAGACGCTGATTTGCTTGAGCTCGTCGTGCACCAAGCTGTCCGCTTCTATGTTGAAGGGTTTGTCACGGTCGGCTTTTTCTGCACAAGCTGCCGCTGGCACACAAGCCATGAGAACAACCAACGAGAAAGAAGCGAATGAAGTCAAGGCACGAATATTGCTGTGATTAGATGGCCGATTCTAACCACCCGCAATGCTCGGACTTGAAGAGATTCAGCGGCTGGTACGGGTTTGCGCAATCAAAGATTCGGTGACTTGCAAAGCACGCTCCATCGTGCCGGTCAAGCCGCCGTCGGTGTAATAGCGCCCGGCTATGCCCAATGCAGGCACACCTTGAACCTTGAAGGCCTCTTGCAGCTGGGTCGCACGGCGGGCTTTGGTGGCCACACCAAAGCTGTTGAAAGTCTCGGTGAACTTGCTGGCAGGAATGCCGTTTTTATCGGCCCATGCAGACAAACTGGCCAACGTGTTGAGCATTTGGTGCTCGGTGTGGATGGCATGGAACAGCTTGCCGTGCATGGCATCGACCATGTTCAGGGTTTCAAACACGTAATAGGCGCGTTGCTGCGCTTCAAAGTCGTCTCGGAAACGCACAGGCACGCGCTTGACCACCACGTCTTTAGGCAGGGCTTTGAGCCAAGCCGCAAAGCGCGGCTCAAAGGCGTTGCAGTGCGGGCAGCTGTACCAAAAGAACTCGATGACTTCAATTTTGCCTTCGCCTGCCTCTGTGGGCACACGCTTGTCCAAAGCCAAAAAGTCAATCCCCTCTTCAGGCTTCTTGCCCTGGGCATGGGCCAGGCCCGTCAGCCCCGACGTTGCGGCAGCCCATGCGGCCAAAGAAAAGTCACGACGTTTCATACTCACCTCAGTTCAAAGAATCAACGCTGAACACGCACCATGGCAGAGTCCAGATGGGACGCCTCAAGCTTAACGCGCACGCGCTCAGCATCGGCCTTTGTCTCTAGCGGGCCCAAGCGCACACGGTACACGGTTCGACCGCCCTGGTCACGCTCGCTGACTTTGGCATCCAGCCCCAGCAAACCGAGCTTAGCGCGTTGCGCCTCGGCCTCATCGCTGGTTCGAAAAGCGCCAGCCTGGACAAAGTAAATGAAAGGGTCGCCCCCCACCACCGCGGGCTTGAATTCAGCCGCTTTGCCGTCGAGCGTTTTGGCGTCAAGCGGTTTGGAATCTGCAGCCTTGGCTTTGGCCAAATCGCCCAACGGATCTGCGCTCTTAGGGTCCACCTTCGCCGCCACATCGGGCTTGGCATCCGACTTGGGCGCAGTCACAGGCGCAGGAGGGGGCGGCTCAGATTTGAGCTCAGGCGCATCCGTCTTGTCCAAAGGCTTGGCCGGGTTCTTGCCATACAAGGGGGCGTTTGGATCCCAGTCTTTGTTCTTCTTGTCTTCAGCGGCATCTTGGTCCGCGCTGCGCCCCTGGCCTTTGTTCATGAACGGAATGGGTACTTTGGTGACGTAGACCGCCACCCCCAGGGCCACGGCCAAACCCACCACCAAACCGATGATGAACCCCACCAAGGTACCGCCGCGTTGCTGTTTCATGTCTGCCATCTCCGAACTCATGACGCCTCTTTACATGCTGCTGGGTGCCGACACACCCAGCACCTTCAAGCCATTGTGCAGCACCTGGGCGGTGGCTGCGACCAACGCCAAGCGTGCTTTTTTAACCGCTTCGTCGTCCACCAAAATCCTCTCAGCGTCGTAGTAGCTGTGGTAGCAAGCGGCCAGGTCACGCAAGTAAAACGTCACATCGTGGGGCGCAAAGTCATCAGCCGCCGCACTCAGCATCTCGGGGTACTTGGCCAGCAACAACATCAGGGCTTGGGCTTGGGGGCTGTCAAGCGCAGCCAAGTCCACGTCTTTGAGGTGCGCCACGTCGCCGCGGTCTTTTTCCGTCCAAGCGCGCAACACCGAACAAATGCGCGCATGCGCATACTGCACGTAATACACCGGGTTGTCGTTGTTTTGGGTCACGGCCAAGTCGACATCGAAGGTGTACTCGGTGTCGGGCTTGCGCGAGAGCAAGAAGAAACGAACCGCATCCTTGCTGGTCCACTCGATCAAGTCACGCAGCGTCACATAGCTGCCCGCACGTTTAGAAATTTTGACCTCTTCGCCACCGCGCATCACGCGCACCATGGTGTGCAAGACGTAGTCGGGGTAGCCCTGGGGAATGCCCAGGCCGTCCACCGACGAGGCGGCTTGTAAGCCCGCGCGCACACGAGCGATGGTGCCGTGGTGATCGGTGCCTTGGATGTTGACGACCTTGCTAAAGCCGCGCTCCCACTTGGCCAAGTGGTAGGCCACATCAGGCACAAAGTAGGTGTAGCTGCCGTCGGTCTTGCGCATCACACGGTCTTTGTCGTCGCCGTAGTCGGTGCTCTTGAGCCACAGCGCGCCATCTTGCTCGTAGGTTTTGCCCGCGGCTTGCAGCTTCTTGACCGTGTTCTCCACGCGACCACTGGTGTACAGGCTACTTTCTAAGTAGTAGTTGTCAAACTTGACCTCGAAGGCTTTCAGGTCCAGGTCTTGCTCGTGGCGCAAATAGGCCACGGCAAATTGGCGCATGCCATCGAGGTCATTGAGGTCACCGCTGCCCGTGAATTCACGGTCATCGGAGGTCACGGTCTTCTTGGCCTTGAAGTCATCGGCGATGTCTTGGATGTAGTCCCCGTTGTAGGCTTGTTCTGGCCACTGGGCATCGCCTGGCTTGAAGCCTTGGGCGCGCAGCTGCGTGCTGGTGGCCAAGGTGTTGATCTGAACGCCCGCGTCGTTGTAATAAAACTCTCGGTACACGCTCAAGCCCTGGGTGGCAAACAAGTTGCAAATGGCGTCGCCCAGTGCCGCTTGCCGGCCGTGGCCCACATGCAAGGGGCCGGTGGGGTTGGCGGAGACAAACTCCACCAACACGCGCTGGCCATTGCTGGGCTGAAAGCCAAAACATTCCTTGGCCGCCAACACCTCGCGCACCACCTGTTGCTTGGCCAAGGGCTTGAG
The DNA here is from genome assembly GCA_903906635.1 of uncultured Burkholderiales bacterium. Classification (GTDB taxonomy): domain Bacteria; phylum Pseudomonadota; class Gammaproteobacteria; order Burkholderiales; family Burkholderiaceae_C; genus Limnohabitans. Next base: position 17,468 of record CAIVLE010000102.1, read on the forward strand.
ACGGATGTTGATGAACCCGGGGCCGGCAATCTCGATATCTTGCACCCATTGCTCAAAGGCGGGCGCGGCCAACAAAGCCTCGCGCAGCTGCTCCCCCAGCTGACGGGGGTTGAGCTTGAGCGGTTTGGCCAGTTGCATGGCTGCGGTGATGGCAAAGTCGCCATGCGCCGCCACTTTGGGCGATTCAAAAGCGGCCTTGTTGCCAGAGCCGGGCAACAAACCGTCGAGGGCTTGGCTCAAAGCGGCCAGCAATTCTTGTTTGACGAGGAGCATGCGGAGATTTTACGGGTCACCCCCGGTATTTTTTTGGCATGATCTACCCATGTACCAGCCCCAAGCCCACCCAAGCCCTGACCGTTTCCAATACACCCCCACGCAGAGTTGCGTGATGCCGGCCTACAACGAGGGTGAAAACTTGGGCACTTTGGTGCCGCAGGTGCTCTCAGCGCTGCAAGGGCTGAGCTCTCAGGTGGAGGTGGTGCTCATCAACGACGGCA
>CAIVLE010000103.1 GCA_903906635.1 uncultured Burkholderiales bacterium
CCTCTGGCTGCAATATTTGGAAATTTTTGGTAATGACCACCATCCGTGTAAAAGAAAACGAGCCGTTTGACGTCGCACTGCGCCGCTTCAAGCGCACCATTGAAAAACTCGGTCTCTTGACCGACTTACGTGCCCGTGAGTTCTACGAGAAGCCCACCGCTGAGCGTAAACGTAAAAAAGCAGCCGCTGTGAAACGCCACTACAAGCGTGTGCGTAGCATGCAGTTGCCCAAGAAGCTGTACTGAACAGCCTTCTTTTCTGAAGCGCTCCCCCAGGGATCAACTCAGACAACTCGCTTGGGGACGCTCAAGCGAGTTTTTTTTCGTCAATCTTTTCCCAACTGGAATTGCCATGAGCCTCAAAGATCAAATCACCGAAGACATGAAAGCCGCCATGCGTGCCAAAGACAGCGCACGCTTGGGCACCATTCGACTCCTCATGGCTGCCATGAAGCAAAAAGAGGTGGATGAACGCCTCGAGTTGGACGACGTGGCCGTGATTGCGATCGTCGACAAGCTCATCAAACAGCGCAAGGACTCAGTAGCCGCCTACCTGAGTGCCAATCGCCAGGACTTGGCAGATGTGGAGTCGACTGAAATGAAAGTGTTGGAGGTTTACTTGCCTCAGCGCTTGAATGCCCAAGAAATCACGGCAGCCGTGCAAGCGATCGTGGCGCAAGTGGGTGCAACAGGCCCTGCGGACATGGGCAAGGTCATGGGTGCCGTCAAAGCGCAACTGGCTGGTAAAGCTGATATGGGCCTGGTATCGGCTGCAGTCAAGCAAGCCTTGGCCCCCTGAGTCATGCCCCATGTAGTGCCCCCCATTTGAATTGGGGGCACCAGGGCATGACCACCCAATAAATGAGTATTTATTAGCTCATTCCCGTTAAATAAACTACAATAAGTGGTCTTTTTGATGATTTCGAAGGCCTACTTGTGAAAAAATCCAAATCACTGTCAATTTCATCATTTATTGATGGATCGAGAAATTTAACCAGTGAACCAACAATATCAAATATTGTTATTCATGTGGCAAGATCAGCTCAGGCATCTGTTTTAGCCCCTGGGCCCGCAGTCCACATGACGCATTGCATCCGTAAATTCTTGCTGTTCTTAGGACTGGCTTTTTTTATCAACTGGGCTCAAGCCAAATCGCCTGGGGCAGACCTGTCTGATTTGCTGTTCGCCACCGTCCAAGGCAACCCCACCCTCAAAGCCGCGTGGCTAGAGGTGGTGGCCAGTGGACAAGACCTTGAGGTGTCTGAACGTGGCCGCTGGCCCGTGGTGTCTGCCATCATGGAGTCGAGGACTGGCACTGTCAGCAGCACGCCTACGCGGGCACTGCGCGCACAACAGCCGCTGTGGGATGGCGGTCGCATTGAGTCACAAATCTCAGAGTCCGAGTCTTTGAAAAAAGTCAGCACTTACAAGTACTACCAGCAGCAACAGCAGGTTTTTCTGGGGGTTGTGAACGCCTGGCAAAGTGTGATGACCGCCAAAGAGAGAATGCTGGCAGCAGACAGCGCCTTGTCAAGACTCAAAGAATTCCAGTCCCAAATGTTGCGTCGCGTAGAAGCGCAAGCGTCCCCGCGCATTGACCTCGAATTGGTGGATGCGCGGGTGTTTCAGACCGAGGTTGAATACAGCTCCGCCCAAGCCTTGTTCGCCAGTGGGGTAAGTCGCTTAGAGCAAATCACAGGCTTGCAAGGCCTCAAACAAACGGGCAGATTGGCGTTTGATTTTTACAACGCACCGTTAGCCAGCTTGATGCTCCAGAACATTCAATCTCAAGATTTCTCCTTTTTAGTCTCCAAAGACAATGCGGTGCTCAGGACCCAGGCGGAAGTGGAATTGGCCCGCGCTCGCTACAACACCAAAGACACGGAAAAATGGCCACAACTTTTCGTGCGCGTTGACCAACCCGTTGGCAAGGCGGTGAGTTACACCGATACGCGCATGAGCGCATTCTTGGGCTTGCAATACACGCCCAACGCAGGTTTTTCGAATCTGTTGCAAGCGCAAGCTTTGCTGACACGTGTGGAGAGCTCACAACAAGCGGTTGAAACCACGCAACGTGAAGTGCAAGAGGCGTTTGAAAATGACCGAGAAGACATCTTGTCTTCCAAACAAAAAGTAGCTTCTTTGGAACGGGCAGTTTCGGGCTCCAACGCCGTGCGGGAGTCGTATGAACGCCAGTTCCAAGGCGGAAAAAAGTCATGGCTCGATTTGCTCAATGCGGTTCGCGAATTGACCCAAAACGAATACGCCCTGGCCGATGCCAAAACAAGCTTGATGGGGTCCGTTTATAAATACCAAGTCCGCGCAGGCATACCTCTGACAAAAGGCTCCACAGAATGACAGAACACCATGGATTGGCTTGGGCCATCCAGCAACTGGCACGACTCAGAGGCGAAAATCTCGACCTGCTCAAGCTCAACACCTGCTTGTCTGAATTGAACCCTCAATGGACTGCTCGCCAACTGTTAAAGCAAGTCTGTCTCAGCTTGGACGCTGAACTCGTACCAGAGCCCGTCACACCCGAAGCCGTTGACTTGCCGTTTTTGTACAACGATCCAGCTCACGGCTGGGGCGTGGTACTCAACCAAACAGCATCTGGCCAGTGGCTGGTGCGCAACGACACCGAGCAGTTCACGGTGACCCAACAAGCCCTCGCCACGGGCGGTTTTGCTGTGAAATTCCAGCGCGAACAAACATGGAATGGGCAGTCAGCGCATAGTGAGTCCATACTTCCCGAAGGTTTCACACACTTTGCAATCAGCACCATCAAACTCTACAAAGCCGAGTTGATTGAGTCGTCACTGGCATCGTTTTTCATTGGCTTGCTGGCCTTCACCACGTCGATGTTTTCGATGCAGGTCTACGACCGTGTGATCCCCACACGCAGCGATTACACGTTGGTAATTTTGAGCTTGGGGGTGATGTTGTCCATTTTGTTTGAGCTGGCCATGAAATTTGCACGCTCCAAACTCATGGACTTTGTGGTGGTGGGCGTGGACAACCGTTTGTCGCGTGAAATTTTTCACCGTCTGCTGCAGCTTCGCGTCGATCAACTCCCTCCCTCGGTAGGAAGTCTAGCGGGCCAGTTGCGCGGCTACGAGCAGCTGCGGGGTTTTTACACCAGCTCGACGATGTTCACCCTGATTGACTTGCCCTTTGGCATTGTGTTTCTGTTGGGAATGATGGCCGTTGGCAGCGTGTGGGTTGCGCTGGTTCCATTCACTTTTGGATTGCTTGGCATTGCGATTGGGCTGAGCGCACGCCAAAAGATCAATCAATTCTCCGTCGACAGCGCCAGCTATTCCAATGCCAAAACAGGCCTATTGGTGGAGGTGGTTGAAGGTGTTGAAACAATCAAAGCCGGATCAGGGGGTTGGAAATTTTTAGCCCGCTGGATTTCGGTCAACAGCCACACCATCAAGAGCGACTCACACATGAGAAGCTTTATCGAGGGGCTGTCCTATCTCTCGGCCATGATCCAACAACTTAGCTACGCGGGCTTGATCATCGTGGGCTCCTTGCTTGTGATGCAAGGCAGCATGACCATGGGCGCATTGATTGCTTGTTCCATTTTGAGTGGCCGGGTGCTGGCCCCCATCATGGCACTGCCCGGTTTGCTGGTCCAACAAGGCCAAGCGATGGCAGCGCTCAAAGGCATCGAAGCCATCTACAAACTCAAAACTGACACGCATGGTGTGTCGCGCCCTCTGGTGCCCGACTTTGTGCACGGGCACTTCAAAGTGACGTCGGCCAAGTTCTCCTACCCCGGTAACCCCCCTGCTTTGACGGTGGCCAATCTGAATATTTCAGCCGGAGAAAACGTCGCCATTCTGGGCCCCATTGGGGCCGGCAAATCCACATTGCTGCGTTTGTTGAGCGGTTTGTATGTGCCACAAGAGGGACAGGTACTGCTCGACGGCTTGGATTTGTCACACATCAGTCGACAAGTCATCAGCCAACAAGTGGGCTACTTGCAGCAAGATCACCGCTTGTTCCAAGGCACCTTGCGCGAGAACCTATTGATCGGCATGCCAGATCCCGGAGACCAAGTGATTCAACAAGCCATGGCGCGCACGGGCATGAACCAGTTCGTGTCTGCACACCCAAAAGGCTTGGACCGTCCCATCATGGAAGGAGGCAAAGGGCTCAGTGGTGGACAGCGCCAACTGCTCGCCTTTACGCGTCTGATTTTGTGCGACCCTCAAATTTTATTGCTCGACGAACCCACAGCCAGTATGGACGACGAGCAAGAACGTCGCTGCATTCAAGTCATGCAAGAGATGGTGAATGCCGGCAAGATGCTGATTGTGGTCACCCACAAGCCCAACATCTTGCCGCTGGTCTCACGCATCATCATCGTCGCAGGACACACCATCGCCATGGATGGCCAACGCGATTCCGTGTTGCAACGCTTGTCTCAACCTGCCACCACAGAAACAGCCGCCGCCCCAGCGCCAGCTTTCGGCACAGAGAGTTGATCATGTCACATCCACAATATCCATCCAGTGAAACACAAGCCCAACTCTTGAGCGCTCACCCAGAGGTGTTGTCCGCACAGGACCCCAAAGCCCTTTCTGGCAGCCGGTACGAGGCCCCTCCCCCTCGCGGTGCGCGGACAACGTTGCGTGTGATGGTTGGTGGCTTGCTGGCCTTGCTCGTTTGGGCGGCAGTTGGCAAGCTCGACCAAGTGACACGGGCACAAGCCCAGGTCGTTGCTGAGGCAAGAACACAAGTCATTCAGTCCCCCGATGGTGGCGTGCTGACCGAGCTGCATGTCAAAGAGGGAGACAAAGTCAAAGCAGGCCAAACACTGGCCACGCTGCAAAAAGAACGCGCTGAAGCGGCCGTGTCTGAAACCAAAGCCAAAGTGGCAGCTTTACGCATCACCTTGGTTAGGCTTCAAGCCGAGGTCTATGGGCGGCCATTGACCTTTGACAGCGATTTGCAGGCCTATCGAGAGTACATCAGCAACCAAACCGACTTGTACAAAAAAAGGCAGCAAGCCTTCCACGAAGACATCAATGCGCTCAAAAAAATCTTGGATCTCAGCGAGAGTGAACTTCAAATCAACTTGAAACTCGAAGCCAGTGGCGACGTGAGTAAAACCGAGGTCTTGCGTTTAGAGCGCTCCGTGGCCGACGTGCGCGCTCAACTGGCGGGCAAAAAGAACAAGTACCTGCAAGATGCTCAGGCCGAAATGACCAAGGCCCAAGAAGATCTCAGCACCCAAACTGAATTGCTCAGAGACCGCAACCAATTGCTCGAACACACGGTACTCACCGCACCGGTTGATGGTGTGGTGAACAACATCCGCATCAACACATTGGGTGGCGTGGTGCGACAAGGAGAAACGGTGATGGAGTTACTCCCTTGGAGCCAAGAATTGATCGTTGAAGCCAAGGTCACCCCTGTGGACATTGCGTTTGTCTTGGTGGGACAAGAGGCCAACATCAAAATCGATGCGTATGACTCGTCCATCTTTGGCTCGGTCAAAGGCACTGTGGACTACATCAGCTCGGACGTCTTGAGCGAAGACACGCGTCAAGGCCCATTCCTTTTTTACAGGGTACGCATTCGCCCCGAGTCCTTGCAGTTACAAACAGAAAAAGCCCGCAACATCCACCTCAAGCCCGGCATGACCGCCTCCGTTGACATCAAAGCCAACGAACGTACGGTTTTGAGTTATCTGGTCAAACCCCTGAGCAAGGCCTTCAGTCAGTCCATGGGCGAGCGCTGACCCAGTGAGCCAGTTAATCTCATACCCAAAGTTAATGGTGACTTTTTATACGCAGTTGATCGCTTGCGTTTCGGAGCTGGCAAATTAGTCAAACTTACGAAACGTGCCAAAAAAACGTGATTCCCTTTGATCTAACTCCGGGCTAATTCAATTAGCCCATCCATTCGACCTTGGTCTGCCGCACGCAATGCCACCAAATAGCGGTCACGAATCTCTCCGACAGGTGTCAGCGAAGCGCTGGCACCACCCCAAGTCAATCTAGGTCCCCCGAGCCGCGTACTCAATAAGTCAGCCATCAAGCGCGCATGTCGACCGTTCCCATTTGGGAATGCATGAATCAGTACAAGTTGATGATGAAAACGCACAGTCAGCTCATCTTCATTGAAGACATGGTTCTCGATCTGGTAGCGCGTGTTGTCCAACAAGTCACGTAATTTCACCGCCACCTGAGTCCAATCGACTCCGATATTTTTGTTGGACTGACGCAACGTACCAGCCCACTGCCAAGTCCTATCGAACATCTGGGGATGCAACTCTCGCACAAAGCCCTCATCCAACAGCTCTCGTTTTTTGCCGAGCGGCCCAGCGATCCCCGAGAACAATATTGACCCTCATGCTGAAAAAGCTGTGCGCCCAATGCGGCAAATCATTTTTGCAAGGCAACACGGGGGTCTGACTCGCAAACAGGCCAAAAAGCTGTTGTTCACAGTGCTTTTTTAGGACGAAGACAACACATAAAAAGGTGAAACCCCGCAGAGTCAGGGCCTCCACGGGGTTCTTAAAAAATGAGAGTGTGTTTCTCTCAAAATGCAAATGGTGGTGGATGGTTGACGACTTTGCAACTTTCTATTCACACTCAAAGATGCTGGGTGGTGCCAGAGCATCAATGAGCGGTTTGGATTTGAACCCGCATCCACATTTTTTGCACCAACCTAGTGCCGCAACACCTCTGGGCTACCCTGAGCCGCGAAACTCACTGAGACAACAAGGTGATATAGGCTGAGTAGCTGAAACTCCGGTTCTTTTTATTCCCCGTTGTCTCA
>CAIVLE010000104.1 GCA_903906635.1 uncultured Burkholderiales bacterium
CACCAAGGCGCTTTCGTACAACATGGCGGCGGCTTGCAGGTGCGGCGTCATGTCGATGGCCACGGGCTCGCCACCCAGGGCACACATTTGCGTGATGGACGCATCGAAAGCTTGCTTGGCTTGTACATCGCCAAAAAATTCGAGCTGCTGGGGCACACCAAATTTGAACTGTGCCGGCAAGGACTGGGTGTTGAGTGTGAGTTGGCGTGAAAACGGGTCGCCCGCATCGGGCCCCATGCACGCACGCAAGACTTGCGCAGCAGTGGCCACGGTGCGCGCCAAGATGCTCACGCAGTCCACGTTTTGCGCCGCAGGCACCACCCCACGCGCAGAGATCAAGCCACGCGTGGGCTTGAGGCCCACGATGTTGTTCAAACCAGCAGGCACGCGCCCTGAACCGGCGGTGTCGGTGCCCAAGGCAAAGTCAACCTGCCCCGTGGCCACCACATAGGCAGAGCCCGAACTAGAGCCGCCCGACACATACAGCGGGTTGAACGCATTGGGCACCGCACCATAGGGCGAGCGTGTGCCGTTGAGGCCACAGGCAAATTGGTCAAGATTGGTTTTGCCATGCAACGACGCACCAGCAGCGAGCAGCTTGCGCACCACTTCGGCGTGCTCTGGCGGGGTGTAGGCGAACTCAGGGCACGCGGCGGTGGTGGGCACCTGTGCCGCGTCGATGTTGTCTTTGACGGCAAAGCTCAGGCCGAACAGTGGCCCTGTATGGGCCGTGCTCAGAGGGGGCGTGAGGCGTGTGATCCAGGCTTCATCGGCCAGTGCGTTCGTCTGCGAATGAGGGCTTGCGCGTGACACCATTGTTGTGCATCCAGTCTTGTATCCAAGATGGAATGCAATAGGTGTGCCACGGTTTGCTTTGATTCAAAGAGAGTTCGCTGTTGCATTGAATGTCATGTCGTATGGACCGATCAACACAATGGATGGAAAGAACGATGAATGCTTTAGGCGCTGAATCGGGTCAAGGGCGCAGTGCGCAAGTCTCTACAACCAAGTTGCGAAGCCATTGATGTGCCGGATCAGCCTGAAACCTGGGATGCCAAAGCAGCGACACCGTGAACTCAGGTGTCGCAAACGGAAGCGTAAAGGTGTGCATCCCTGCGCGTAAATTTCCGGTGTGGCGCTCTGGAACAGTTGCGACCAAATCAGAGGCTCGAGCCAACGCTACCGCCGTAGAGAATCCCCCGACGATGGTGGCAATCGTTCGTTCAAGACCCAGTGCACGCATCGCTTCGTCGATTGGTCCCATTTCAAGGCCCTGGCGCGCGATACCCATATGCTTGGCGCTTGCATACTTTTTAGAAGTGATCTTGCCTTGGCTCAGAAAGTGCCCCGCTCGCACGACACCAACAAAGCGGTCTCTGAACAAGGATTGGGCTCGCACTTCTGGCCCCATGACGCTGGCCACGACACCCGTTTCGAGGTCAACGATTCCGTCACGCAGGTGCGTGCTGTCTTTGTCTAACTTTTGCACAAATCGCAAGCGCACACCAGGTGCCTGCGCGCTGATACGCTCAATGAGATCGGGACCAAAATTTTCAGCAAAGCCTTCGCTGGTTCGCAATGTGAACGTTCGGACCGTCTTTTGTAAGTCCGGAGCTGCCGCGGGACGAAGCACTGACAAGGTCTCCTGCACTAGCCGGCTGACGTGCGCGCGAAGTTCAATCGCTCTGGGCGTTGGAACAAGACCCCGCCCAGCTCTCACGAGCAGTGGATCTCCGGTAGTTTCTCTTAGCCTTGCCAGGGCCCTGCTCATCGCCGATGGGCTGAGATGCAATCGATTGGCCGCGCGTGTCACATTGCCCTCAGACAGCAGTACATCCAAGGTGACGAGCAAGTTGAGGTCGGGTACAGACATGATTTCACGATAGCGCAATTCGCCTCGTGTATGGCGTTGAACACACAAATAAAGTGCAAACGATGCGCCTTCCGCAATGCTTCACAAATGCCTACGCTTCACGCACGCTCATCTCACAGGTAAAAAGAAGGAATTCATGTGAAGTCAACCCTTGAAGAATTAAAAAACATAACGACGGTTCGTCGAAAAATGCCACCTGTTCGCTGGGTACTGCTCAGCTTGTCGCTGTCCATGTTGCTGTCGTCTTTAGGGACGAGCATTGCCAACGTTGGCCTGCCCACATTGGCGCATGCATTCAATGCCTCCTTTCAACAAGTTCAGTGGGTGGTGATTGCCTACCTGCTGGCGATCACCACACTCATCGTGAGCGTAGGACGCTTAGGTGACGTCATGGGCCGCAGGCGGTTGATGCTGGTCGGCATAGGCCTGTTTACGGTTGCCTCTGGCCTGTGCGGCATCGCACCAACGCTGTGGCTGTTGATTGCTGCCCGAGTGGCGCAGGGTTTGGGGGCGGCAGTCATGATGGTTCTCACCATGGCGATGGTGGGTGAGGCTGTCCCCAAGGAGAAGACCGGCAGTGCCATGGGGCTGCTCGGCACGATGTCAGCGATAGGAACCGCGCTCGGTCCCACACTAGGTGGTCTCTTGATTGCAGGCTTTGGTTGGCCTGCACTGTTTCTCGTTAATTTACCGTTGGGAATTTTGACGTTCATACTTACCCATCAGTACTTGCCCAAAGATCACCAAGTTGCGAAAGGCACGCAATCCAAATTTGATGTGATGGGGTCAGTGTTGCTTGCCCTGACGCTCGCCGCCTATGCCCTTGCCATGACGATAGGGCATGGTAGTTTCGGTCAGATCAACGTCACATTGCTGCTGTTGGCCCTCCTTGGCGTTGGCTTTTTCGTCTTCATCGAGTTGCGAACAGAGGCCCCCTTGATTCAGATGGCAACATTCCAGAATTCAAGCCTGAGTGCAGGTTTCGCCATGAGTGCACTGGTGACTACAGTGGTGATGGCGACGTTGGTTGTCGGCCCCTTCTATCTCACGGGTGCACTTGGACTTGACCCCTGGCATGTCGGCATCGTCATGTCATCAGGCCCCATCATCGCTGCACTCACAGGTGCCCCTGCCGGGCGTCTTGTTGACCGGCTGGGTGCTTACCGAATGGGCATTGTCGGACTCATTGGCATGGTCATCGGCGCTTCCACGATGGCCCTGCTTTCGGGAGGGTTCGGCGTTGCTGGCTACATCGTGCCGCTTGCAGCACTCACGGGTAGTTATGCTCTATTCCAGGTTGCTAACAACACGGCAGTGATGACCAGTGCTCGGCCAGACCAGCGCGGCGTTGTATCGGGCATGCTCAACCTGTCGCGCAATCTCGGGTTGATCACGGGCGCATCAGTGATGGGCGCAGTGTTCGCCACAGGCGCGTCCACAACCAGCCTCTTGGCGGCGCCGCCAAGTTCGATTGAGTCGGGCATGCAACTTACCTTCGCAGTCGCGACAGGGTTGATCCTGCTTGCCTTGGTTATCGCGTTTTCAAACCCATCAATTTCAAACCGCACACGCCAATAAGAGTCGCATCTGCATCAGGCTTATCCCGTGTCGGGGATTCACCATACGTTTGTGCAACGCAGTGAGGTTTGCCGCACCCCCTACTACAAGACCTGCACCCTGTGTGTGCTGACAGATGTCACGCCTTACTTTAGAGTGAGGAAAAAGGAATTCCAGATGACAACAGCCACTCTCAAAAGCAAAGGACGAATCACCATCCCCGCCGAGGTTCGCCACTACCTCAAAGTCGGTGCCGGTGATCGCGTCGAGTTCATTCAGATCGCACCTGGCCGCTACGAGCTTGTGGCCGCCACACAAAGCATCACCGACCTCAAAGGCATGTTTGGTCAGTTGCCTCATCAAGTGTCGATTGACGACATGAACAAAACCATCGCAAAGCGTGGCGCGACAAGGCGATGATCGGCCAAGAGACTATGTCTTGGTTCGATACACATACAAGATGACGCCAAGGCTGATTTGGCAGACTGCCTGATTGAGCACACCGGCTCATTCGTTGAAATCAAATCGAACACGACCGTTAGAAAACGTCACCTTGTCTCGTGTCGTCAAACCGTGCCAATATTCCTAGTGGCCGTCTGGCGACAGCGTGCGCAAACTGAAGAGATAGAAAACTGCTGCACAGGTATGTGAATTAACGTCCTGTGAGCATGACAAATCACGCATCTTAAGAGTTTGGATCACGCTTCCACGGATTAAGAATGTTCGCCCCTGTGGTTTCAAAGTCGGTCACATTGCGCGTCACGACCGTCATGCCATGAACCAGCGCTGTAGCCGCGATGAGTGGATCGCGTTCACCACGTTTGTCTGGCACGTGAAGGTGAGCACAGCGCTGCGCAACCGATGTATCAATGGGTAAGGTTCTGCTGGAGAACTCTGGCAAAACAGACTGCTCCAACCATGCTCTCAAAATCGCGCCCTGAGAGCCATCCTTGCGCTCAATCGACAAGACACCCTGCTCTAGCTCCATGATGGTGATGACAGATACGAATAAATCTGCGGCATCCACACTTTCGGCCCACGCAGCAACGTTGGTATCAGCCTTACCCGCCTGAACTTTGCGCAATTCAGAAACCACATTGGTATCCAAAAGGAACATCATGAAAGGTCAACTTGACGAGTTTCGATGAAGGCGCGAGTGGGCTCAAATTGAATGTCAGCAGCACCAGGCATGGCCAGTGCGTGGGCAATATTGCGGCGCTGTTTTGTCAGGCGCTGGTAGTCCTCGAAACGCAGCAGGACATGTGCGGGCTTGCCACGATCCGTGATGAACACGGGACCGTCCTGAGTCGCCTTTTTGGCACGGCTCACGTCATGGTTGAGTTCACGGCTTGAAAAAGTGGTGATGGTCATGGCGGCGTCTCCCATTGATTTGAAGAAGGCTTTAATGTAGGTATGTTACTACATTGGACTCATGCAGGTACATGCAGAGGATAGGTCCTCTAACCGCCCAAGTCCGCCATGACCCAGCAAACTCAATACGTTTTGTAAGGCAAGAACTTACCCGACAACACCACGTTCACGCGGTCGCCTTTGGGGTCGGCGGTGCGTTGGATGTCCATCGAGAAATCGATGGCGCTCATGATGCCGTCACCAAACTCTTCGTGGATCAACTCTTTGATGGTGGTGCCGTACACGCTGACAATTTCGTACCAGCGGTAAATCAGTGGGTCGGTGGGCACGGGCGTGGGCAGCGAGCCTTTGTAGGGCACCACTTGCAACCACTTCTGTTCTTCGGCGGTGAGGCCAAAGATCTTACCAATGACTTTGGCTTGTTTGGCATCGAGCGTCATCTGGCCCAAGCAAGCGGCGGTGGTCCACTCTTTGGACAGGCCCACTTTTTGGGCCACGTCTTCCCATTTGATGCCTTTGGAGACCTTGACGGTCATGATTTTTTCGGTGATGTCGTTGCGGTTCATAAAAGCTCCTCTTAAGTTGAAAAAAACAGATCAGTGGGCTGGGCCCACATGGGCGCGCGAGACCAAAAAGTCGACGATGTGGTTGCGCAGCTCGTAATAGCCGGGCAAGTGGTGC
>CAIVLE010000105.1 GCA_903906635.1 uncultured Burkholderiales bacterium
CCAAGCTCAGTAGACCCAAGCTCAGTAGACCAAGGGCGTCGCCGTCTGCGTCAAAGCGTCCAGTGCAGATGTGCTGGCTTGCAGGGCGGTTCGGCGATGGTAAAAGTTGAGCGCGCGCAAGCCCCCCAGCTCTTCTCCGCCACCCGCTCTCGCGGGGCCTCCGTGCAGGGACATCGGCATCACGTTGCCATGCCCTGTGTGCAAGCTGGCCACATCGGGCGAGATGGCATGAATGCGTCCGTGATGAGATCCGAGCGCAGCCGCCGTTTGCGCGATGAAGCTGGGGTCATCGCTGTAGACCGACATCACCAAGGAGCCCAAGCCCCGTTGAATCAATGCATAGGCCTGCCCGATATCTTGGTAGGCCATGAGGGTGGCCACGGGACCAAAGACCTCGATGTCATGGAGCACGTGGGCGGTCTCCGGTGTTTGCGTGCCCAGCAGCACCGGGGCTACACATGCGGCAATGTCTTTGTCAGCATCCACCAGTTCGGCATGGTTGCCGTCGAACAAAACATCTGCTTCTTGTTTCAAGGTGGCAATGCCAGACAGCACATGTTGGTGCTGTTCTTGGCTGACCAGCGAGCCCATGCGCACTGCGTCGTTTCTGGGGTTGCCCACGCTGATTTTTTTCAATTTGGCGCTGATGGCTTCAGCCGTCGCTTGGTACAGCGCAGCAGGCACAAAAATCCGACGAATGGCCGTGCACTTTTGACCTGACTTGACGGTCATCTCACGCACAACCTCTGCGACCAGCAGATTAAACACTTCGCTGTCGGCCTGGGTACTGGGGTCTAGCAAGGCAGAGTTCAAGCTGTCAGCTTCGATGTTGCAGCGCACCGACTTTTGCGCCACGGCCGGGTGGGAGCGGATGACGCGTCCCGTGTCTGCAGAGCCCGTGAATGACACCACATCAAAGGCCTCCAACTGGTCCATCAAGCCTGAGGATGAACCGCAAATGACAGACAGAGCTCCCACGGGCAAGATGTTGGCGTTGACCACATCTTGCACCATGCGCTGGGTCAGCCACGCCGTGGCCGTTGCGGGCTTGATGATCACAGGAACGCCAGACAACAGTGCGGGGGCGGCTTTCTCCCAAAGTCCCCAGCTGGGGAAATTGAACGCATTGATGAACAGCGCCACCCCGGGCGTGGGCGTCAAAAAGTGCTGGGTTTGAAACAAAGGATCCTTGCCCATGCGAATGCGCTCACCATCCAACATCATGTGGTTATCCCCGAGCTTGTGTCCCATCTTGGCGTAGGTGGCCAAGGTGAAAATTCCGCCATCAATGTCCACAGCCGAATCGCGGGTGGTGGTCCCGGAGTTGGCTGTCGCGATGTCGTAGTAGGCGGCCTTGTTCTGGGACAACACGTTGACTATTTCTTCCAGCTTGGCTGCGCGCTGCTTGTAGCTGAGGGCTCGCAATGCACCCCCCCCTTGCTGACGAGCAAACTCAAAAGCTTCTTTCAAGTCCAAACCCGCATTGGAGACACGCACCAACGCTGTGCCGAGGACGGGGTCAAACAAAGTGGTGCCCTCTGAGGTGCCCGTTTGCCAGCGGCCTGCTGCGAAATTCTGTAGAAGTTGTGTAGTCATGATCGTTTGAAAAAATATGCAATTGCACTTGGTCGGGAGCGTGAAAAAAAAAGGGGGGCTTGAGCAGCCCCCCTTTGTCGTGAGGCTGGGGGTGATCAGCCGATGAACCCCACCAACCAAAGGGGAACAATGGGGAAGAACAAGAACAGCAAGGTGCGCAAAACATCGCTGACCAAGAACGGCATCACCCCTTTGTAGCTCTCTGCCATGGGTACCTCTTTGGCCATGCTGTTGACCACGTAAACGTTCAGACCTACGGGCGGGGCAATCAGGCCAAATCCCACCGTCATCAGGACCATGATGCCAAACCAAATGGCCACCATGTCCTTGGGCATGCCGAAATCCAGACTCATGACCATCGGGAAAAAGATGGGCACAGTCAACAACAACATCGACATTTCGTCCATCACGGCACCGAGCAGCACGTAAAAGAGCAAAATTGCGCCAATGACTGCCAGTGGCGGCAGCCCCCAGCTACCCACAACCGCGGCGAGTTGGTTGGGAACTTGTGTCATGGCCAGCGCCGCATTCATCAAGTCAGCCCCGACAAAGATCAAAAAGATCATGGCCGCGCTCGTGGCCGTGCCTAAAAAGCATTCTTTGAACTTTTCAAGCGTCATCTCGCGCTTGGCCATTGCTGTAATCAGGGTAGATGCCGCACCCACTGCTGCACCCTCCGTGGGTGTGAAAAAGCCGCCATAAATCCCACCAAAAACCAGTGTAAAGATGACCAAGATGGGCAGCACGCCAATGACTTTTTCCAATGAAAGCGGTTCGCGGTCTAAGTCAACCTCAGGGGCTTGTCCTGGCACCATGCGCACATAAACCGCAACAGCCGCCATGTAGCCCAACATAGCGATGATGCCAGGCACGACCGCAGCAGCAAACAGCTTGGAGATATTTTGCTCGGTCAAGATGGCATAGATGACCAACACCACCGAGGGCGGAAGTTGAATGCCCAGGGTGCCCCCAGCAGCGAGTGTGCCCGTTGCCAAGCGCCCTGAATATCCGTGGCGTTTCATCTCAGGCAGAGCCACGCCTGTGATGGTTGCCGCCGTGGCAACTGAGGAGCCGCTGATGGCGCCAAAAGCAGCGCAGGCCAACAAGGACGCCATGGCCAAGCCGCCCTTGAATCCCCCCATCACGCTGGCAGCGAAAGCAAACAAAGACTTGCTGATGCCTCCCTTGGTGGCGAAGTTGCCCATGAGGATAAACAAAGGGATGACAGACAAGTCATAGCCGGCAAATCGCGCAAAGGTTTGCGCATTGACAAAATTAGAGAAAGGCAGCCAACCCGCTTGCGAGATGTATCCAATGGCGCCGGCCAAGAACATGCTGATGGCGATCGGAAACCGAATGGCCATGAAAAACAGCATGCTGCCAAAAATCACAGCAGTGAGCTCAAGAGGTGTCATGCTGATTGCTCCGCAAAATTTTCAAATCCAAAAACCGATTGGTACAAACCCACCAATGCGCTCAGTGCAAAAGGAGGCACCATGCACGCGTACACAATCCACTCAGGGAAACCCAGCAACATGGTTTGTGAGTTGGCATGAAAAGCGCTGAGTCCTCCCAACGTGGTCCGCCAGGCCAGCAACATGAAAACGAGTGCCAAAACCAAAGCCCCTAATTTGTCCAAGGCGGCATTGGTCGCATCGCTCACATTGGCCGTGAAAAAGTCCACGATGATGTGACCTTGTCTGATTTGAGCCAAGGGCATGAAGAGGGCGATCGCAGCGCCCGTGGCCATGGCGGTCATCTCAAACGCCCCCGCCATGGAGTCCCCCGTGGTGTTGCGCAAAATCAAATTTCCGCAGGTGATGAGTGTGATGACTGTGAGCAACACCCCAGCCAGGATCGCACACAGATGAGACAAAGATTGCAATATTCGCACGTGATGCTCCGGTGAATTCGTTAACGAGATCCATTAGATAGAACAAAGGGAGGCTTGAGCCTCCCTTTATGCTCATCTCCAATCGATCGTTTTACTTCGTGTATTTCTTGATCATGGCCTGAGCGTCTTGCAGCAATGCTTTGCCATCAAAGCCACGCTTGTTCATGTCGGCGACCCATTCATCGTCCACGCTGTCAGAGGCCTTCTTCCAGTTATCGAGTTCTGACTTAGGAATGACTGTGATGGTATGACCGCCTGCAATCATTTTTTCTTTGCCAGGGCCATCATTGCCAGCTTGGGTCTTACCCAAAAACGCAGACAACTCGCGACCGGAGTTCTTATCGATGACTTTTTGTAAATCAGGTGGCAAGGAGTCGTACTTGGCGCGGTTCATCGGAACCACGAACACTGTGGTGTACAGCGCCGCAGAGCTGCGATCGGGTTCCGCTGTGAAATGGGCGAGCTCGTCAATTTTGATGGACGGGCCGACTTCGTAGGGAATCACGGCGCCATCAATCACGCCCTTGGAGAGCGCATCGGGCACCGCGGGAACAGGCATGCCAACCGGGGTTGCACCCATGCTGGCGAGCAGCTTGGTGGTCAAGCGGGTAGGGGCTCGCAGCTTGAGGCCCTTGATGTCAGCCATGGTTTTGATTTGCTTCTTCGACGTGAAGATGTTGCCCGGTCCGTGCACGTGCATGGCCAAGACTTTCACGTCCTTGAACTCCTCTTGGGCATTTTTTTCGTAATAGTCCCATGCGGCTCGGCTGGTGGCCTCGGCGTTGGTCATCATGAAGGGCAATTCGAAAACTTCCATTTTGGGGAAGCGACCCGCCGTGTAGCCAGGCAAAGTCCACACCACATCAGCCACCCCATCTCGGGCTTGGTCGTACAACTGGGGAGGGGTTCCACCGAGCTGCATGGAGGGGTAAATTTGACATTGCAGTCGGTTGTTGGAGTCTTTGGCAATGTTGTCGCACCAGCCTCGCAGCATGGCGGTGTGCTGGATGGTTTGTGCATTCAAGAAGTGGTGCACTTTGAGCGTGATGGTTTGGGCTTGTGCTGCTTCGCCTGCGCCCAAAATGGCCAAGGCGAAGGCGGCATGTTTGAAAAATTGTTTCATTGACATATTCCGTGAAAAGTTCTGCCACATATTAATCCGACCCATCGGTCGGTTAATTAGGGGAATTCCCCTGCCGTGAGGTAAAGGACTTAGGCGATGTCGACTTGGTGAAAGCCGAACTGTTGCCGTTTTGCATCTGCAAAGTAGTGCACCAGTGTCTCTTTGACCGTGCGAAAAGCCAGCTCGTCCCAAGGAATGTCTTCCTCAGCAAAGAGTCGTGCTTCCATGGTTTCGTGTCCAGGGTCGAATTGATCGCTGAGCAGTTTGGCGCGGTAAAAAAAATGCACTTGACCCACGCGCACCACATTCATGAGGCTAAAGAGCTCTTGCAGTTCGAATTGCGCGCCGGCCTCTTCTTGGGTTTCACGCAATGCCCCTTGGGCCACCGTCTCCCCCAACTCCATGAACCCAGCGGGCAAGGTCCACTTGCCCAAGCGTGGTTCGATGTTGCGCTTGCACAGCAAGACTTTGCCTTGCCAAACCGGAATGGTGCCCACCACATTGAGTGGGTTCTCATAATGGATGGTGTGACAGACCGTGCACACGCCGCGTTCGCGCGTGTCGCCGTCGTCGGGTAAGCGGTATTGCACCGACGCACCACACGCCTTGCAATGGGCAATCAGAGTTCGTTGCAGCATTTGAGAGTTCAAGCCACGTGAACTTTGAGCTGGCCCAAGCCCGTGACTTCGCCAACCATGGTGTCACCTGAGACGACACCCGCCACGCCTTCGGGGGTGCCGGTGTAGATCAGATCGCCAGGCTGCAACTCCCAAGCGGCCGACAAATGTTCAATGGTTTCAGCAATGTTCCAAATCAACTTGTTGACGTTGCTGCGCTGGCGGTCTTGGCCACCCACTTGCACATAGATCTGTGCATTTTCGATGTCCCCGGCCAAGGCGGCGGGTGTGATCGGACCAATGGGCGCACTGTGGTCAAAGGCTTTGCCAATGCACCACGGACGGCCTTGTTTTTTCATCTCGTTTTGCAAATCGCGACGCGTCATATCCAAGCCCACCGCATAGCCGTAAATGTGCTGCATGGCATCGGCAGCCGCGATGTTTTTACCGCCTTTGCCAATCGCCACCACCAACTCAATTTCGTGGTGAAAATTTTTGGTTTGGCTGGGGTAGGGGATAGAGCCGGTTTCACCGTCTTTGACAAACACCAACGCGTCGGTAGGTTTCAAAAAGAAAAAAGGTGGTTCCCGTCCAGTAAAGCCCATTTCTTTGGCGTGCTCTTCGTAGTTACGCCCCACGCAGTAAATGCGGTGTACCGGGAAGGTTTGTGTTTGGCCTACGACAGGCACACTGACAACAGCAGGGGGGGGGAATAAGTAACTCATGTGAGGTCAAAACGGTTGAAACAAACACCCTCAAGTCTAACGCCGGGTATCCTTGTGCACCATGGCCTTGATCGAAGCACTCCATTGGACCTTGCCCCCGGGCGTGCGCGCGGTGTGCTCTACCCGTGTGGGAGGGGTCTCGTCCCCCCCGTTTGATAGTTTCAATTTGGGCAGCCATGTCGGGGATAACCCTCAATCGGTGCTGGCCAATCGCCAGCGGTTGACGACGCAACTGGGCACTGCACGTCCTGTTTTTTTGCAACAGATTCATGGGGTGGAGGTGGTGATGCTGGAGCGAGACACCCCCGATGGCGTGGTCGCTGATGCGTGCTTGGCGCTCGAGTCCGACTTGGCTTGCACCATCATGGTGGCCGATTGCTTGCCGATCTTGCTGACTGACCGCCATGGGCGCGCTGTTGCTGCGGCCCACGCAGGCTGGCGCGGCTTGGTCCACGGGGTGGTGGACAAC
>CAIVLE010000106.1 GCA_903906635.1 uncultured Burkholderiales bacterium
CAGAGTCCTGGTTTAGAGATGTCAATAAATTATTACAAAGCTGTTTTTTACGCGAATACATTTGGTAATCCCGAAGCCAAGCGAGAAGAGCAACGCAAGGACAAAGAACGCAAAGACAAAGAGGCCAAAAAGCTGCAGGCCCAAAAACAAGCCAAGCAAGAGGCTGAGGAGGCCAAAAAACTCGAGGCCATGCGCGATGACAACCTCAAACGCATCGCGGGTCTGGCCGGTGCCACGGGAGGCGATAATGCCAACGGACAGGCCTTGCGCTCAGCAGGGCCATCGGACAGCTACGGCGGACGCATCCGTGCCCGCATCAAACCCAACATCGTTTTCACCGAAGAGCTGGTGGGCAACACCCCGGCCGAGGTCGAAGTGCGTTGTGCGCCCGACGGCACCATCGTGGGCAAAAAGCTCGTCAAGTCCAGCGGCAACTCAGCCTGGGACAACGCGGTGCTCAAAGCCATCGACAAGACCGAGGTGTTGCCGCGCGATGTCGATGGCCGTATCCACTCGCCTCTTTTAATTAGCTTTCGTCCCAAAGACTGAGTGAATGAACCGTTCTTTTGTCATCGATGTGTTGAAACTGCTGGCCGCCCAGCTGATCGTGCTGCACCATTTGGCGTGCTACGGGCCCATGGCCGATGCCGTTCGCAGCGCCTGGCCACTGTTGGTCCAACACCTCACCCTGGACGCCCGCTTGGCCGTGCAAATCTTTTTGGTGATTGGGGGCTACTTGGCAGCCCAATCCATCATGGGCCGACGCGCTCAACACCCGGCCTTGACGCTGATCCAACGCAGATACCTGCGCTTGATGCCAAGCTTCGTGGTGGCCCTGTGCTGGGTGAGCAGTTTGGTCTGGCTGTTGCGCCCCTACATCTCTGGCGAATGGTTGGTCGACGTGCCGAGCCTGCACGCGGCACTGGCCCATCTGAGCTTGCTGCAATCGGTGCTGGATGTTCCAGCCTTGTCGCTGGGCGTTTGGTATGTGGCCGCAGACTTTCAGCTCTACGTGTTGCTGGTGGTGTTGGCGCATTGGCTCAAGTCAGACCGCGCTTTGTCTCTGGGTGTGGCCGCCCTGTGCGTGGCCTCGATGTGGTGGTTCAACCGCTTGGCAAGTTTGGACAACTGGGCGATCTATTTCTTTGGCGCCTACGGCCTGGGCGTGCTGGCCGCATGGGCACGTCGCTCAAGCTTTGACCAACTGGTGTTGGGTGCTGTGTTGCTGCTGGGTGAAGAGTCCCTGTGGATCGAGCCCCGCATCCGCTTGGCGCTGGCATTGCTGACGTGCCTGGTGTTGGCCCATGTGAGCATCAACAAGCCGCCCGTAGACCGCATCCAACTCGGGCGGCTCAGCAACTTGTGGGTCGACAGTGCCTACGCCATGTTTTTGACCCACTTTGGCATGATCGTGGTCTTTAACGCGGCCTGGGAGCACTGGCAAGGCAGCTCACCCACGGCGGCGTTGTGGCTCAGTGGCATGGTTTGGCTGGCCAGCATCGCCACGGGCGTGGCTTTTCACATATGGGTTGAAAAACCGATCACAGCTTGGGTCAGCCATGTGCGTCTGGGGCTGGTGGCTGCCAGCTTGCACGCTGCATTGCGCTGGGTCTGTACCACGGTGCTTGGCTGGCTGGGGGCGCTGGTGCCAGGCAAGTCCTCAGCGGCTAAGTTTTGAGCGCACAGCTCAACTCATGCAGGCTGCGCGCTGCAGCCAAAGTCAAGGTCGACCACAAAGGCCACTGAGCACGCCAAAAGTCACCCGAGTCGCAGGGGCGAATGGTGTGCACCGACAACTCCGTCAACCACTGAGCCACCCACAAGGGCGCGCGCATGGCCTGTGCTTGCCCGGCCACGCGCTGCACACACAGGGTGAAGACACCCAACTCGCAACCCAGAGACATCCAATCTTCAGTGCCTTCGCTGATCGCGGGGGGCAGACCCAAAGCGCGGGCCGCCAGCGCTTGCACATCAGCAAGTGAGGAAGTCGCGGCGGGCGAGATGGGCACAAAGCGCAAGCGCAAAGCGCGTTGGGCCACCGGTTGCAGCCGCTCCCAAGCCAAACACACGTCGGCTGCGGCAGGCGCACTGCGCAAGGCGTGAATGTCTGCGCCGATCAGGGCCAAGACATCTTGGGTGACCAAGGCCAAGGCGTTGCACAGCAAATCGGCCGGGTGCTTCAAGGGGTACACCGCCGCCGCGGCCGCGGGGTTGAACAAGCGCACGCTCTCGCGCAGCTGCTTGATCACGGCGGGCTCTGCGCGGCTGCTGGCCGACAAGCTCTCGCGCATGATGTGGGGCACATCAAACAGATCCACCTTGCAGGTGTTGACGATCGATTGCGCGTCCCCCATGGGCAGGCGCCCGAGTTCAGCCTGGGCTTGGGCCAGAGCGGCCTCTTGGCGCAACATCGCCGCCACCAAGGCACGCTCGTCCAACAATGCCGTCAAGTCTGCACGCAAGACCTCACTCATGTGTCCCAACGTGTGCGCCTCAGGCGAATTTGATTGGGCATGGGCACCGAGCGGCGCAGCACATCTTCGCCCAACCACTGGGCCGACTTCCAAGCCCGCTGAGCCACGGTAGGCAGGGGGAGTTGCTGGTAGTCGTCGTTGAAGACTTCAAAGCTGTAGTCGCCCCTATAACCCAGCTTGTACAAACGGGTCACCAAGTCGGCGGTGGCCTCGCTGTGCACCCCCTCGCCGGGGAAGACACGGAAGTGGCGTGCGGTGGTCATACGCTCTTCAAAGGAGTGAATCTCTTGCCACATGAAGTCGGCCAGCTGAACCAGAAAAATCTTATCGGGGTCCAAGATCTCCAACTCTTCCAGCGGCGTTTTGGCTGCCAGCATGTGAAACGAGTCCAACCCTATGCCCAGGTTGGGCACATCGGCACGAAACACCACATCCCAAGCGGTGGTGAATTCGTTGATGGTGCGCCCCCACGACAAACCTTCAAACGCCACTTTGATGCCCAGGGGCACCGCCAGCATGGCGAGTTTGCGCAAGTCGCGCGCCAAGTGGTCCAGGTCTTGGGTGGCGTGTGTCGAGGTGGAAGAGCACACCAGCAACACCTTGGAGCCCAGGGCAGCGCACATCTCCAACATGCTTTTGGCAATGTCGATTTTGTAGTCATGCAAATGGCCGCTCAATCCTTCAAAGTCACGTAAGACCTGAAAACCCGTGACACGCAAGCCACTTTGTTTGACCACACGCACCGCAGCCTCCAAGCCATCGGGGTGGCCCACCACATCGCGCGCGGACAACATCACTTGACCAAAGCCGGCCTCACGGATGGCCTTGAGTTTGGCCTCGAGTGGCCCGGCCAGCGAGATGGTGTCCATCCCGAAGTCGTCCATGGTTCCTTGAAACTGGCTCATGTCAGGCCTTTGCAGTGTGAACCAACTCAAAGCTGAGCGTTCCCAGCCAGGTGCGCGTGAGAGCGCCCTTGTCTTCCACGTGCACGCCTTTGGATTCGACAAACTCCACCCCGCGACTGCGCAGTGTTTGGACCGCAGTCAACACGTCGTCGGTACCCAGGCCCACGCGGTGAAAATGCTCCTCCTCCTCCACGGCCAACACGCTGGGCTCGGGCTCGATCAGTTGCAGATAAAAACTCTGGCACGGGCTGCGCAAGATGCGCCCCTTGGGCAAGATGCCAAAGTGCTCGCCCGTGGGCAAAGCCTCAAAACCAAACAGCGCGTGGTAGAACTCGGTCCAATCTTCTGCCCGGTCGGTGCCGATGTACTGCACCAAGCCAAAGACGTGCAACCCCGCCGTGGCCGCCGGGTGCTGGTCCACACCCGGAATGGGCGTGAAGTCGACGTCGTAGATGGAGAACTCTTTGTAGCGGTCCACAAAGTAAATGCGGCTAGAACCCACCCCATGCACCGCAGGGATGTTGAGCTCCATCACCTCGACCTTGGTGGGCACGGCCCAAGCGCCTCGGTCAATGGCACGTTTGTAGGCAGCGGCCGCATCACGCACTCGCAAGGCGATGGCGGCAATGACGGGTTTTTCGCTGGGCGCCACGCTGTGGGCCATGCCCGCTTCGTGGGCGTTGACGATCACATTCACACCGCCTTGGCGGTACAGCATGACCTCGCGTGAGCGATGCCGCGCCACGGGACGAAAGCCCATCATCTCCAGCACTTGCCCCAGGGCTTGGGGTTTGGAGGTGGCGTATTCGATGAACTCAATGCCCTCCATCCCCAAGGGGTTGGGGGTATCGGCAATGGATTCGCGGTCAAGAGAGGGGGTCTGGGTCATGGGGTTCTCACAAAATCAAACGGATGTCGCGGCAGCGGCGCTGGTGGTGTGGGCACCCCCCAAGAACAAGCGCTCCATCTGGGGGTCGGCCAAAATTTCTGCGGCTGATTTGTACAGCACCAAACGCCCCGACTCCAGCGCAATGGCTTGGTCTGAATACTTCAAGGCGCTCTTGACGTTTTGCTCGACCATCAGCACGGTGGTGCCTTGGTCGGCCAGCTTGCGCAGCAGTTTGAACACGTCTTGCACCACCATGGGAGACAAGCCAATCGAGGGCTCGTCAATCAACAGCACCTTGGGGCGCAACAACAAGGCTCGGCCAATCTCCACCTGCTTTTGCTCGCCGCCCGACAGCGAGGAGGCCAGGGAGTTCATGCGCTCTTTGACGCGTGGGAAAAACTCCAGCACCTCAGGAATGCGCTCGTGCGTGGTTTTCATGCCCAAGGTGATGCCGCCCAACTCCA
>CAIVLE010000107.1 GCA_903906635.1 uncultured Burkholderiales bacterium
AATGCTTCTTCTGTCAACGTAATTCATGCCGTGTGGTTGGACCCTTTCAGTCCCATCGACATGGCAGAACGCGCCCAGCTGAGTACCGCCGGTATCAGTTTGGAAACTGTATCTACCTTGGGTGACCTCACACTGGCCTTACGCCGTGCGCATGTGCTGGTGATTCGCTTGGGCGACAGCGCTGAGCTGTTGCAAGAAGTGCAAACGCTGGTGGCGCAACTCGGTCACACCGTACCCGTGCTGTGCCGTGTGGACCGTCGTCGCATGGAAGTGGCGGTGGACGCCATGCGCCTAGGCGCTTTGCATGTGTTGTCAGCCGACGAATGGGCGCCCAATGCTTGGAAGCAAGCCGTCAAGGGTTTGAATGCGCCTGAGCTCAAAACCAAAAGCTATGTGTTTGTCGACCCCACCAGCCAACACCTGCTGGCTTTGGCCCAACGTGTGGCGCAAACCGAAGTGACTGCCTTATTGGTGGGCCCCACGGGCGCCGGCAAAGAAGTGTTGGCCCGCGTGCTGCATGAGTCCTCAGCCCGTGCAAAAGGTCCGTTTGTGGCACTCAACTGTGCGGCATTGCCCGAGCATTTGATCGAAGACATGCTGTTTGGCCACGAGAAGGGCGCATTCACTGGCGCTTTGAAAGAACACAAGGGCTTGTTTGAACAAGCCCACGGCGGCACCATCTTCTTGGATGAGATTGGCGAAATGCCCATGCAGCTGCAAGCCAAGTTGTTGCGTGTGCTGCAAGAGAAAAAACTCAACCGTTTGGGCGGTGAAGGCACGATTGACTTGAACGTGCGCGTGATTGCGGCCACCAACAAAGACCTCAAGCAAGCCATCGAGCAGCGCGAGTTCCGTGAGGACTTGTACTTTCGCATCAGCACCTTCCGCTTGCGCATTCAGGCCTTGAAAGACCGCCCAGGCGACATCATGCCTTTGGTCATGCAGTCGTTGGCGCGCCATGTCACGGGCGGCGTGCCCTTCAATGTCACGGCTGAGGCCCAAGCTTTGTTGCAGCAATACCCCTGGCCCGGCAATGTGCGCGAGTTAGAAAACGTGGTGCAACGTGCGGTGGTGCTGTGTGGCGGGCGCACCATCAGTCCCGCGCATTTGATGTTTGACGATGCGGCCATGGACCAGCAAACCGCCTTCCTATCTGCTGAGGTGCAGACCACCTTGCAGCCGGTGGTGACCACTCCCCCCATGCCTTCAAACGGGGCCGTGGCCACTCATGAATCGACCCCTGCTGCCTATGGCATGTCTTACAGCGCAGCCATTGACGTGCAGGACATGCCAACGCCTGTCAATTTGCAACACGCCGTCAAGACCAGTGAACACCAAGTGATCATGGCCGCCATTCAAAGCACCGACAGCCGCATGGAAGCTGCGGCCAAGCTAGGCATCAGCCCCAGAACTTTGCGCTACAAACTCGCGCAGTTACGCGAGCGTGGCATGTCTGAAGGAGTCTCCGCATGATTGACCGCATCTCCAATGCCAACATCCAGTCGATGATGGAAACGCTGCGTGCTTACCAAACGCAAGCGACCAACACCACACCAGCTGCCGCAGAAACTTCTACGGCCAAGGTCGGACAGCCCTCATTTTTTGATTCGGTCAAAAACGCCCTCGACAAGGTCAATGATGCCGATATCAAGGCCGACGCGATGTCTGAGGCCTATGACCGTGGCGAAGAAGTGCCTCTCACCGAAGTGGTGTTGAGCATGCAGAAATCGTCGCTGGCTTTTGAAGCCACCTTGCAAGTACGCAACAAAGTGATGAAAGCGTACGAAGAAATCATGAACATGCCCGTGTGATGCTGAACTGAGAGATTGATATGGCCACAGATACGATGAACATGAACGCGATGGGCTTGCCCACTGCACCCTCGCCAGACAATGCGCCGGGCACCAGCACGGGCAACACGCCTGCAACCACCAACAACCGCATGCCGGCTTGGTTGAATCAAAAAGACGGTCCTGGTGCCATGGTGGTGGATATCTTGCGTCAACCCACCGTGCGCAAAACACTGCCTTTCATTGTGGTGTTTATGCTGCTGGTGTCAGTGGCTGTGTTTTTCACCTCGCTCAAGCCCACGCCCTACCGGCCCTTGACCCTGATGCTCAACGACGCCGACAAGCAAGTGGCGATCGAAGCCTTGAAGGCTGGCGAGTTCAAACCCGAAGTCGATGCCAACACCGGTCAGCTGACTGTGCCCACCGCACGTTACCAAGAAGCCCGCATGCTGTTGGCCTCCAAAGGTCTGCCACGCACCGAAGCCTCGGGCATGGACAACCTCAAAGACATGCCTGCCATGACGACCAGTCAGTTCATGGAGCAGGTGCGCTACAACAACGCGATGGAGCAAGAGTTGGCACGCAGCATTGTGCAAATTGGCGGCATCAAGTCTGCGCGCGTGCACTTGGCTGCGCCCAAGCAAAGCGTATTTGTGCGTGACCGCGCTCCGACCAAAGCGTCGGTGATCATCACCCGTCAGCCGGGTCGTACCGTGTCGTCGGCCAACGTGCAAGCCATCATCCAATTGGTGGCCTCCAGCGTGCCTTACTTGGCGCCTGAGAATGTCTCAGTGGTGGACAACTTCGGCAGCTTGATGAACGAGATGTTGGTCGAGCAGCCCTTGGGGTTGACCTCGGCCCAACTGATGCAAAAGCAGCAGATGGAAGACCTCTACCGCACCCGCTTGATCCAACTGCTGGCCCCCATCGTGGGCGAGTCCAATGTGAGCGCGCAAATCAGCATGTCGCTCGACTTCACCCAAACCGAAGTGACGGTGGAAGACTTTGACGGCCAAGACAAGGGTCCTAAGACTCGTTCTGAGCTGTTTGTGGAAGACCGTAACACCTTCCGCGATGCGATTGGCATTCCTGGCTCGTTGTCCAACACCCCGCCCAGCCCCACCAACCCGCAAGCCACCACGCAAACCAACGCAGACCCCACCAAGGGCGTGAGCGAAAAAGGTGTGCAGGTCACAGCGCGCAGCACCAAGAACTACGAACTCGATCGTTCGGTTCGTCACACCAAAAACGCCATGGGCACCATTTCTAAGATCGGTGTTGGCGTGTTGATCAACGAGCGCCCCATTCCTGCTGGCATGAAGGTGGAAAAGCCTGCTGACGGTTCGCCTGCTCCCACCTCGATTCCATACACCCCTGAAGAGTTGGAGCGTTTGAATCAATTGGTCAAAGGTGCTGTGGGCTTTAACGAGTCACGTGGAGACATGGTGACTGTGGTTGCCACCAAGTTTGAGCCAGTGGTGGATCCCTCCGTGGTGCCTTGGTACTTGGACGAAAACTACCAAGTGCTGGTGAACGCAGGCGTGATTGGCGGATTGTTCTTGCTCTTGCTGCTGACCGTGATCCGTCCAATGGTGCGTCGTATGCTGCGCCCTGAGATTGATCCTGCAGCCATCGCTGCGGCGGCTGCAGAGGCTGCCAACGCCGAAGCACGCTTGGCCATTGAGGTGGCCACTGCCGAGGCGGCTGCCGCGCAATCCACTGCCAAAGCGGCCAAGGAGGCGCATGAAGCTGAAATTGCTCGCATGGCAGAAGAAGCAGCCAAAGCCGCAGCCGAAGCTGCACGTGTTGCCGAAGAAGCGCGTCTTGCCGCCGAGGCCAAGGCCGCTGCCGAGGCTGCTGCCCGAGAGGCTCTGGCTGCGGAATTGGCCGCTCGCCAAGCTCAAGAAGCGGCTGACCAGCAAGCGGCTGACTCTGCAGTTGGGGAAATTGAGATTCAAGAAGGCGAGTCGTTGGAAGAGGTCAAGGCTCGCATGGCCAGCATGAAGCCTAAGAAGCAGTCGATTTCTGCTGACTTACTCAACACTGCGAATTCGTATGATGACAAAGTGGCACTGATCCGCATGATCGTGGCGGAAGACTCAACCCGTGTGGCGGGCGTGCTCAAAGGCCTGATTGGTCAAACCAACTAAAGACAGAGATTGAGGAATAAATCATGGCTGACAACGACAACGGCATCGTGATGACAGAGGCGCTACGCGCCGAACTGGCCAACATCACGTCTACACAAAGAGCGGCAGTGTTGATGCTGCTGTTGGGCGAAGAGCAAGCTGCAGACATCATCAAGTTCTTAAATCCCAAAGAAGTTCAAGCTCTTGGTGCGGCCATGGTGTCAGTGGCCGACTTTTCTCAAGAGGCGGTCAACGTGGTGCTCGACGAGTTTGTTGAACACCTGAAAAAACAATCGACCCTGAGCATGGGCAACACCGACTACGTCGAAAACGTGATGCGCCGCGCCCTGGGGGATGACAAAGCCGCCTCTGTGCTGGGTCGCATCATGCCCGGGCAGGGCACCAAGGGCCTGGATATCCTCACCTGGATGGATGCACGTGGTATTTCCGACATGATCAAAGCGGAGCACCCCCAGGTGGTGGCTATTATTTTGTCGTTGCTCGAGCCTGAAGTGGCCGCCGATGTGCTGATTTACCTCGACCCCTCGATTCGACCCGAAGTGATTCAGCGTATCGCCAGTTTGGACACGGTGCAGCCCTCGGCCATGGCCGAGTTGGAAGCGATCATGAAGATGCAGTTCTCCAAGAGTGCTTCGGCGCAATCGTCGAGTTTTGGGGGCGTACAAGCGGCCGCCAAGATCATGAACTTGACCAAGACCGAGCTGGAGTCGAGCATCATGGGCGGCCTCAACGAGATTGACCCAGACATCATGCTCAAGATCCAAGACAACATGTTCACCTTCGAGAACTTGATCAGCGTGGACAACAAGGGCATCCAGGTGCTCATGCGCGCGGTCGAACCCGATTTGTTGATGATGGCCCTCAAGGGTGCCAGTGCGGGGTGTCAAGACCGTTTCTACGACAACATGTCTGAACGTGCACGCGGCATGTTCCGAGATGACATGGAGGCCAAAGGCCCCCAGCGGATGTCAGACGTGGAAGCAGCACAAAAGCAAATCATGCGCATGGCGCGAAAGCTCTCCGATTCGGGCGAGCTGATGTTGGGAGGCGCGGATTTTGTTTAACCAACCGCGTCCTTTGCGGCCGGCCAAACCTTGGCAGGCGAGTAGCTATTTGCGCGTGTCTAGGCAAGAGCAGCCTTTCAACGCTGAGCTTTGGACTCAGAAAGATGCGCCGCAATTCGCTGACAGTGCGATGCCTGCGCGAAGCACAGGGTTTGCTGCGGACACTTACCAAGCGATGACGCAGCCACTGTCTGCGCAAGCGAAAAAAGCCTTGGCTTTGTTGGATGAAGAACACAGCTTTGAAGTCTTTGCACAAGAGAAAAATCCTTCCGAGGATGGATCGTCTACCAACGCACATTTGCCTTTCGTGCTCGATGTGTACGAAAGTGTGACCAACAAGAAGACCACCACAGCGCAGGCGGTCACGCCTGCCGTGGCTGCAGCTGTGCAGAACGAGTCGGCGTTGCCAACGCAGGAGCATGTCAATCAAGATGTTTTGACCGAACCAGAGCCCACTGACAATGAGATGGCTGCACAAGATGCGTTGCCGTTAGATAAAGAGCCGGATGCCCAAACACCGCAGCCGTTGGACCCTGACGCGACAACGTCCAGCGAAGGCGAAGCTGAAGAACCCGCAGTTGCGGCACAAAACGTAGACGAAAGCGAAGGCGTGGGCGAGCAAGAAAGCAAGCCCGAGGTGCAGGCTGCAAGTCAAGAGCTGCCCGCGGATGAGTCCGTCGATGAATCTGCACCTCAACCCTCTGAGGAGCCTGTTCAAGCCGTGGGATTGGACCCTGAAGTCGCAGCCCATCGTGAGGCAGAAAAATTTGCCGAGGGCATGGCGCAAGGCATGGCCCAAGGACTTGAGCAAGGTTTGGCCCAAGGACTGATCCAAGGACGCGAAGAGGGCTTGGCTCAAGGCGCGCGAGAGGCGCGTGAGGCCATGGCCCAAGAGGTAGCCGATCAATGTGCGTTGTTGGCGCAAGTCACGCAGGACTTGAAGGCTTTGATGGCCGATTCGAAGCAATTCTTTGAACCCCTCAAACGCTTGAGCTTGCATTTGGCCGAGCAATTGGTGTTAGGCGAACTCAGTCACTCCAGCAAGGCGATTGAGCGCCTGATTCAACATTGCTTGGACGAGGTAAGTCATCCTTTGCAAGATGGGGTGGTGGTCGAGCTCAATCCAGAAGACAAGAAACGGCTGCAAGCCCAAGGCGGCGACTTTTTAGAAGGCTTACGTTTGGAAGCGGTGCCAGAGTTGCACCCGGGCAGCGTGCGTGTGTTTGCCAACGACATGGTGGTGGAAGACTTGGTCGAACACCGTTTGCAGGCCTTGGCCAAGAACTTGTTGGTGGATGTCCCCGGCTGGCAAAAAAAATCGGTGCTGGCGCCGCCAGAACTTCACACAGACAAACCGGAGCATGACGATGATCCTGCCTGACGTCCTCAACACCATGCTGATGGGCATGATTTTTATGGTGGTTTTGGTCACCGTCGTTCGCCCATTGGTGCTCAATGCCGTGGGCAATCCGGTGTATTCCAACAGCGAACAAGAGGCCATGCTGGAGGCAGTTCGCCTGGAGCTTGAACGCGTGGCATACGAGGAAGAAAACAAACGCGCCAACCAAATTCGTTACCAACAGTTGTTGCTTGAATTGCCAGCGCGCTTACAACCCAAACCCTTGCCCGAACCAGAACCCGAGCCTGAACCCGAGGTGTCGGCATCTGAAATGAACACCGATGAAGTCCCTCAAATGGACGATGGAGTCCCTCAGGCAGAGCAGACCTTGGACGCTGATGGTCAACCCATCAAGAGCGACACTACTGTGGGGGATGACGTGCCCGGCGACGCTGCAGAGGGCGAAGGGGCTCAAGGGGCGCTGGCCGAAGGAGAGATTGAAATTCGTGAAGGCGAAACCTTGGCTGAAATCAAAGAGCGCATGAAGAAGGAACAAAAGAACGCCAAGAAGCCGACTATTCCGCCAGAACTGTTGAACAATGCCAAGAGCTACGAAGACAAAGTGGGCGTGGTGCGCATGGTGGTCCACCAAGACCAAAGCCGTGTGGCCGCTGTGATCCGCAGCATGATTCAAACCAAATAATTCCTCCAATGCTCGATTTTTCAGACGAAGTCCAACACAGCTTGTCCAAGCTGCATGCACCCTCGCCACGCACCAGTGGTACGTTGGTGCGTTTGGTTGGCCTCACGCTGGAGACGCGCGGCATCATGGCGCCCCTGGGGGCGTGTTGCGAAGTGTTGGGACAAAACGGCCACCGCGTCGAAGCCGAGGTGGTGGGTTTCAACGACAAGACCCTGTACCTGATGCCCTTCACCGACCCCGTCGGTGTGGGACCTGGTGACATGGTGCGTGTGATGAGTCATTCGGCGCAAGTGCGCTTGGGGGACGGTTTGCTGGGGCGCGTTCTTGATGGGCGAGGCCAACCGCTGGATGGCCGTCCGCTGCCCGAGTTGCCCGATCAACTCAGTTTGTTGGGTCGCCCTTTAAATCCCATGGAGCGCGGCCCCATCGACACCATCTTGGATGTCGGCGTCAAGGCCATCAACAGCGTGTTGACGATTGGCCGCGGCCAACGTATCGGTTTGGTGGCCGGCTCAGGCGTGGGCAAGAGCGTGCTGTTGGGCATGTTGACGCGCTTTACCAAGGCCGATGTGGTGGTGATTGGTTTGATCGGTGAGCGCGGTCGTGAGGTGCAGGCCTTCATTTCCGAGTCTCTTGGCCCCGAAGGTTTGGCCAAGTCCGTGGTGATTGCTGCCCCTGCCAACGTCTCGCCTGTGCTGCGCCTCAAAGCCACCCACATGACCCATGTGGTGGCCGAGTATTTCCGCGACCAAGGAAAAAACGTGTTGATGCTGTGCGACAGCTTAACCCGTGTGGCCCATGCACAGCGAGAAATAGGTTTGGCCATTGGCGAGCCACCCACGGCCAAAGGCTATCCGCCGTCCGTTTTTGCTTTGTTGCCTAATTTGATTGAGCGCGGTGGCGTAGGTCGGCACGGACACGGATCGATCACCTCGATTTATACCGTTTTGGCCGAAGGCGATGACGCTTCGGACCCGATTGTTGACATTGCACGCGCATCGCTCGATGGCCAGGTCATGCTGTCGCGCCGTTTGGCGGACCAAGCGCATTACCCCGCGATTGACCTCAATGGTTCGATCTCGCGGGTGATGCAAACCTTGGTCGATGCCGACGATTTGCGACAGGCCAACAAGTTTCGTCGTTTGTGGTCGGTCTACCAACAAAACGCTGACTTGGTTCAAGTCGGTGCCTATGAGGCTGGCACCAACTCTGAGTTGGACGAGGCCATCCGCTTGCGCGACTCGATGGTGATGTTCTTACGCCAAGACATGCACCTGGGTGAAGACTATGACGTCACCCGACTGCAACTGCGTCATCTGCTGTCATGAAACCGCGTGCCGCATGGCCCGTATTGGCCAAAAAAGCCAGAGAAAAGTGTGACGAGGCGCATGCTGAGCTCACCAAAGCGCGCCAACGCGTGGCCCAACTGCAGCAAAGTCGTGCCCGCATGGCCATGTTGTATCAAGACTACGTGCGACGCTCTCTGGAAGCAGAAAAAAAACTCCACAGCATGGCTGAGACCTTGAACTTTCGGGGCTTCATGCAACAACTCCAAGCGCTGATTGCACGGGTTGACCAAGACTTGATCACGGCCCAGCAGCAGATGGCGCATGCTCAATTGGCATTGCGTGCGGCAGAGCAAAAACGTATCCAAATGGAAACCTTGTTAGAGCAAGACCTCAAAGCCGTGCGTGACCATGCCAGAAAACGCGAGCAGCGTGAGATGGATGCGGCCGGTGTGATGCTGTACAACCTCAAGGCTTGAGGCGACAGGCTTGCCCGCTCATCAGCTGATACGAGTGGGCGTGACCCAGCCCGCTTGCAACCAGTGGCAATGGTGGTCTTTGAAGGCCCAGGGGATCAAAGTGGTGGTGGTGTTTTGAGGAAACACCTCCGAGGTGAGGTGGTCCACCCACACGTCCTTGGCGCCCACTTCATGCAACAAGGCTTGGGTCTGCAGGTTGTCAATGCGGCTATTTTTCACCCCAGCCCGCGTCAAAGATGCGATCCGAGGGGTCCATTGCATGTCGTGGGTTGGGCCTGAGAAAAGGTCATGCACACTGCCCCAGTGGCGCCCTTGCAATTTCTCCTTTAAGGCTGCGATTTCTTGTTCAGCCATCACCTCGTCGCCCACGCGAAAGCGGTGCTGGCCCAGTAGGTTGTCAAACCACACGCAAGCATCGGGGAATTGATTCAACACATCGCCCAGCGTACGCAAGGCATCTTGGCGGTGATGTTGCACGCTCAGGCCCCGTGCCCGCAGCGATTTTCCATGGCGCCAGTCAAATAGACGGCTTGCCAGCGGGTCGATGTCATATGCGTCAATGTGCTTGAAGCGTAGCAACCAACTCGGCGGCATCATCCAACCTGCACTGGCACCAATTAACAGTAAATGTGAAGACCCTGGTGTGAGCCGGTTGAGGAATTTTTCGAGTTGTGCAGTGGTGTCTTGCCACCGGCCTTGTGTGTAGTACGCATGGACATGCCAGTTGAGCCCACCGGTCCCACCGGCATGCCACAGATCGCGCACAAAACCCATGGGAGGTTCTCCTTCAGCAAACCAAGCGCATGATTTGGTGGATAGGGGTATCAGGTGGCACTGGCTCGAAGGGGCCAATCACTCCTTCAGTTGACAGCGTCTCACCACTCAATCGCACGCCGGAGTGGTAAGACAGAGAAAGAGTGCGCACCATCTCTGCTTTGCAGTCGAACTCCATTTGCATGCGGGTTGACTTGAAGGTTTTGCCAGTGTGCTGGTTGACCTTGGGCGTGCGGTAGTCCAACGAGGTCCAGACCTTACGGTGGACACCAGATCTGGATTCGCTGTCGAGGTCGACATAAAAAGTACCGATATCAAACAGACCTACGGCTGTCCATGTATTGGCGTGTAGGGGCTGAGTGAGTAGCAAGATGGCGGTTAAAAAGAGAGCAGTGCGCTTTGTCATGAAAGCACTATACCGTCCAAGCTCCATCAGCCACCCATGCCCGAGGTGTCGGCCAAGCTGGCACAACCATTGCAATACCTAGTACTCAGGCACTTCGAGTGTCAAAAATCCGTCACGTCGCCAAGGAAGTCAGCATGCAAAGTTTCAATTGGACACAGTTCCTCGCCAGCACACTCAGTGTGTTGTTGTTGCTCTTGGGCGCTTGGTGGTGGGTCAAACGTAACAAAAATCTGGGCGCCCTCGGTCAGTCTGAGCGCCGAATTCAAGTCTTGGAGGCCCTGCCTTTGAGTTTGAAGCACAAGATGGTGCTGATTCAGGTGGATGGGCAAATGGTGCTCGCCAGTGTCAGCCCCGGGGAGGTCAAAACCCTGCACGCATGGACCCAAGGAGCTGACCATGTGGCATAAACCGATTGTTCGCAGAGTGTTGTATGTGATTTTGGCCTTGCTCTTATTGGCCATGGTCGCTTTGCCCACGATGGTGCATGCACAGGGCATTCCGTTGGTCAATGTGAGCGGTGGCAAAGCCGGTCAGCAGTACAGCATGAGCCTGCAATTGCTGGGCTTGATGACCACGCTCACCTTGCTGCCTTCGATGTTGCTGATGATGACTTCGTTTGTGCGCATCATCATTGTGCTGTCTATCTTGCGTCAAGCCTTGGGTACCGCCCAAACGCCGCCCAACACCGTGTTGGTGGGGTTGGCTTTGTTCCTGACTTTTTTCATCATGTCACCGGTATTTGAGCAGGTGTACAAAGAGGCCATTGGCCCCTATATGAACAGCAACCTCGACTTTGACAAAGCCTTGATCAAAGCCGAAGCGCCTGTGCGCGACTTCATGACCAAGCAAACGCGAGAAGATGACATTGCGATGTTCATGCAAATCTCCAACCGCCGAGAGTTGGAGAGCTCCGCCCAAGTGCCCTTCACCACCTTGATGCCTGCGTTTATCACGTCGGAAATCAAGAGTGCATTCACCATTGGATTTTTGATTTATATCCCGTTTGTAGTGATCGATTTGATTGTGGCCAGCGTGTTGATGTCCATGGGCATGATGATGCTCTCACCCATGATCATTTCGATGCCCATCAAGTTGATGCTGTTTGTGTTGATCGACGGGTGGACGCTCTTGATGGCGTCACTGGCCAATAGCTTTGTGTTTTAAGGAGTAGACCCATGGACAGTGCAGCAGTTGTAGATTTGGCCCGTCAGGCTTTGTGGATGACCATGA
>CAIVLE010000108.1 GCA_903906635.1 uncultured Burkholderiales bacterium
CTGGGTGTCACGCATTGCTCCTCGGCGGCTTGGGTGACCGAGCGCAACCTGGCCAGTGCTTCAAACGTGAGCAAGCACTGAATCGGAGGGATGCGGTGGGTCATGCCTGTTATTTGAAGATCACGGTTTTGTGGCCGTTGATCAGCACGCGGTGTTCGCTGTGCCACTTCACGGCGCGGGCCAGCACTTGGCTTTCTGTGTCACGGCCTTGGGTGGTCAAGTCTTCCACCGTTTTGCTGTGGTCCACGCGGGCCACATCTTGCTCAATGATGGGCCCCTCGTCCAAGTCCGCCGTGACATAGTGGGCGGTGGCGCCAATCAACTTGACGCCTCGGTCGTGGGCTTGGTAGTAAGGCTTGGCGCCTTTGAAGCTGGGTAAAAAACTGTGGTGGATGTTGATGGCACGCCCGGCCAACTTTTGGCACAGGTCGTCGCTCAAAATTTGCATGTAGCGCGCCAACACCACCAATTCCGCGCCTTCACTTTGAATGATCTCGTACTGCTTGGCCTCAGCCTGCGCTTTGGTGGCAGCCGTGACGGGAATGTGGTGGAACGGCACGTTGTAGCTGGCGGCCAACTGGTAGAACTCACGGTGGTTGCTGACGATGGCCCGAATGTCCAGGGGCAACAGGCCACTTTTCCAGCGAAACAACAAGTCATTGAGGCAATGCCCCTCCTTGCTGACCATGATCACCGTGCGCATGGGCTGGGTGGTGTCGTGCAAGGTCCAGCGCATGCCAAACGTCTCGGCCAGCGTGGCGAGTTGGGTGCGCAAATCTTCTTGGCTCAGGCTGTCGCAGGCAAATTGAACCCGCATGAAAAACAAACCCGTGTCGTGGTCGTTGTACTGGGCGGCTTCTTCGATGTTGCCTTGGCGCTCCAGCAAAAAACCAGACACCGCGTGAACGATGCCCTGACGATCTGGGCAAGACAGGTTGAGGATGTAAGCAGTCATGGCGGCAATTGTAGGTTTGCGCATGCACGCCTGCGTTGCGCAAGGTCGCGCTGGTTCAAGCGGGTTCAGGCGGGTTCAGGCGCTCAGTGCACCACCACTGGGTTTTGCGCGAGCTCGGCGTAGCCCGCAAGCGTCTCTTCGACCTCTTCTTGGGAGGGAGAGTTTTCTTGCCAAGCCCGCAAATGGGCTTGGAACAACTCAGCCCAGGAGCCTTCCAGATAGACCTCTTTGCCCGAGCGTTTGTCGACAATTTCAAAGCCATGGCGCGACAACACGGGCAGGTCTGGGCGTGCAGGCTCCACGCCTTCATCCTGCGCCTTGAGGTGCATCACAGAATAAGTGTCTGAGTTGTAAAGCATGTCCATGGTGTCTGTCCGGGTCAAAAGCGAGTCAAAAGCGGTTCAAAAAGCGGGTCAAAAAGTGAGTCAAAGGCGATTCAGGCGTCAAAAAGGAGTCCACAGGTTGAGTGGCCAGTGTGACATAAGTTATCGGTTCGAAATGGCTAAATTCAAGACCCCGGCGTCTCCATGGTTCGCAATAATTGGTCGACAAAGTCGCCATTGGCGTTGGTGATTCGCAAGCGTGCCGGCAAATACGCCAGACTGGGCGCCAACCACAGCTCGATGCGCTGGTCAAATTCGCGCCTGGGCTGTCGACTCAGCTTGAGGCTGAGCACTTGGCCATAGGGCAAGTGCAGCCATTCTTCTTTCTCCACCACAAACTGCCAGATCTCAACTTCGCGTTGCGACGCCACGGGCACCGACACCATGGTGCCGATGGGAAAGCGTTCGCGGTCAGCGCCCACCAAGGCGCCCAATTGCAGCACCACACTCAAGCGATCTTGAGCGCCTTTGATCAACAAGGCGTCTGGGGTGTTGGCACCAAAGCTGATGATGTTTTTGTCGCGCTGAAAGTGCGCTGCGAGCTCGCTGCGTGACTTGTCCGCAAAATGCGTCGGCATGACCCCCTCGGGGCCCAGAACGCCCACACTGGTTTGTACCCGCGAGCCCAGCAAAAACGCACCCACTTCAAGTCGCGCGCTGTAGGCCTGTCCATCTTGCTGCCAGTCCAAATTTGCCCAAGCGGAGTAGCCGATGTGGCTGGCTTGGCCTTTGACGTCGTAGCGCAGATGTGCTGAGTGAGGCGCCTTGTAAGGCGTGACCTCGAGGGAGCCTGCGCCGTCAGGCGCAGAGCGCTTGAAAGGCGGCAAATCCACCGCCTCAGCGCTGCGTGCGGGCAGCGCGAGCGGGGCGGTCAGCTGAGCTTGCAGGTCTTCGAGCTCGCGGGAACTGGCCCACGCATGGGGCGGGGCAGGCGCG
This sequence comes from uncultured Burkholderiales bacterium, assembly GCA_903906635.1. Classification (GTDB taxonomy): domain Bacteria; phylum Pseudomonadota; class Gammaproteobacteria; order Burkholderiales; family Burkholderiaceae_C; genus Limnohabitans. The sequence continues at coordinate 2,275 of CAIVLE010000108.1, forward strand.
TGCAAAGGCGCCGCCCCGGCAAGGGTGGGGGCCGCTTCTTTGGGTGGGGGCTCGCTGTGGGCGCGTGTGGTCGAGACCACTTCATCCACAGGTACGCTGGGCGCTTGGATCTGGCGCGTGATCAACGTGGGCGTCTTCTCGAAGCGGGCGTCTTGGGAGGAAAACCACACGCCGCTGCCACTCAACAAGCCCAGATGGACCAACAGCACGCCACTGACCAACGCCAAGGTCTGGGTGAGAGTCAGCGAGAAAGTTCGCGTGACTTTGCGAGCAGGGGTCGCCTCAGTGTGCATGGCACAGGCTCAGGTGCGTGCAACACGGTGGCCCAACTCTGCACTGAGTTGTTGTGCCGCCAAAAGCAGCGCTTTGGCGGGCTTGCCGTTCCACGCTGCCTCAAAGCTCGAGGTGGGCCCGAGCGAGACCATGGCCAGAGCCAAGTGGCTGTCTGAATCAAACACCGGGGCCGCCAAGCCGACCACCCCCGGTAACAACGCATCGATGACGCGCGCCAAACCTTGGTGGCGCACTTCATCCAACATGGTTTGAACCTGTGCGCCGTTCAGCGGAACATCTTGGCGTTTCATTTGTTTTGCACGTGTCAACTCGGCCTTGAGCATGGGGCCTGTCACGTCACGGGGCAAGTAGGCGGCAAAGCAGCGCCCGGTTGCTGACGTGAGCAGGGGCATCACATCGCCCAAGCGCAACACCGTCATGGCATGGGGCGACTCTTGCCAGTGCACGATGGTGGGGCCTTGGTTGCCCCATACCGCCAAAGCCACGGTGTGGCCAATTTCGGCCATCAACGAGGGCATGCGTTCGCGTGCCAACTTGACGGGGTCCAAACGGGTGAGGGCGGCCAAGCCCAGTTGCAAGGCCGCGGGCCCCAAGTCGTAGCGGGTACTGGCGTGGTCTTGGTGGACCAAGCCCAAACGCTGAAAACTCACCAAATACCGGTGTGCTTTGGCCGCACTCATGCCAGCGGCCAAGGCCAAATCGCGCAGCATCAAGGCACCCTCGGACTGGGCCAGCACCTGTAGCAGTGCAAAACCGACTTCGACCGATTGGATACCAGCGCGTTCTTTCATGTCTGAGAGTATCTTATAGAATCAGGTTTAAAAATTACGTTTAGTAAAATTTGTTTACTTATCCGTAATTTCTCACTCGGTCTGTCTGCCACGCTGGCTAAGACCTGCCAACCTGGAGCAACGCCATGAAACTGGCCACCTACAAAGACGGATCACGCGATGGGCAACTGGTCGTGGTCTCGCGTGACCTCAGCACCGCGCATTATGCGACGGGCATCGCCAACCGCCTGCAACAAGTGCTCGACGATTGGGGTTTCATGGCCCCACAGCTACAAGACCTGTACGAGACCTTGAACCTGGGCAAGGCGCGTCATGCGTTTGCCTTTGACCCCAAGATGTGCATGGCGCCTTTGCCAAGGGCCTACCAATGGGCTGACGGATCGGCCTACATCAACCACGTGGCCTTGGTACGCGCTTCGCGCGATGCCTTGGTGCCCGAGAGCTTTTATGCCGACCCCTTGGTCTACCAAGGCGGCAGCGATGACTTCATCGGCCCTTGCGACGATGTGGTCTGCCCGAGCGAGTCCTACGGCATTGACTTTGAGGCTGAGTTGGCCGTCATCACGGGCGATGTGCCCATGCAAGCCACCCCTGAGCAAGCGCTGGAGGGCATTCGCTTGGTGATGTTGGCCAACGATGTGTCTTTGCGCCATTTGGTGGGCGATGAATTGGCCAAAGGGTTTGGCTTTTTGCAAAGCAAGCCTGCCACAGCCTTTAGCCCAGTCGCGGTGACGCTCGATGAGCTGGGCGAGGCCTGGGACGCGGGGCGTGTGCACCTGACCATGCAGTCGACTTGGAATGGTCGCAAAGTGGGCATGTGCGACGCGGGGCCCGACATGACGTTTCACTTTGGACAACTGATTGCGCACCTTTGCAAAACCCGCCGCGTGCGTGCGGGCTCGGTGATTGGCAGCGGCACCATCAGCAACCCGGCGGTGCAAGTCGGTGACAAAAAGGAGTGGCCCAAGGGCTACAGCTGCATCGCTGAGAAGCGCGCCATCGAGACCCTGCTGGACGGCCAGCCCAGCACCGAGTACATGCGCTACGGGGACACCATCCGCATGGAGATGAAAGCCAAAGACGGCCAAAGCGTGTTTGGCGCCATTGATCAAAAAATCGCGCCCCTGGGCTGAGCCCGGTGCTGCGCCTCAGGCGTTGTAGATCGTCTCGAGCGAGGCGAAGCCTTTGACCTCGATCGGGTTGCCAAACGGGTCGCGAAAAAACATCGTCCACTGCTCGCCGGGCAGCCCCTCAAAGCGCAGATGGGGCTCCACCACAAACTGCGTGCCTGCGGCGCGAAGCCGCTCAGCCAAGGTGTTCCAGTCGGGCAAATTGAGCACCAACCCAAAGTGCGGCATGGGCACCAGCGTGTCACCCACATGGCCCGTGTTGGCGGTGGGGAAGGGCTCACCCAAATGCATGGAGATTTGGTGACCAAAAAAATCGTAGTCCACCCAGGTGTCGGTGCTGCGGCCTTCTTTGCAGCCCAGCACATCGCCGTAGAAGCGGCGTGCACGGTCCAGGTCGGTGATGTTGAAGGCAAAGTGAAAGAGGCTTTTCATGCGCCCAAGAATACCAGCCAAGCGCTGGGGTGATGGCAGGCCAGGGTGTCTTCGGTGTAAGCGCTGGCTTGGTGCGTGGCGCTTGCACGTGCGCTGGTTGGGGGCGAGCCCAAGGGCAGCGAGGCAAGAGGTCGGCGCAAGCACTGTCTCAAAGAGGCTCAGTGTTCTGTTTTTTCTTGGCAGGCGATACAGCGCGCAGCCTCAGGTGAGGCTTTGAGTCGCGCGGGGGGGATGGTGGTTGCGCAGTCGGTGCACTGCCCATAGGTGCCCCCTGCAATGCGGGCCAAGGCCACATCCAAGGCAGCGAGCTCGGCGGTTTCGCGTTCGTTGAGGGCAAACTCCAAATCTCGCTCAGTGGCCACTTGTGCAGGTGCGTCTTCGCTGTGGGCAAAGTGCTCGGCCGCCACGTCGGCTCGGCTGTGGGCGCCACCGCGTTGTTGCGCGATTTGCGCTAAGAGCTCGGCGCGAAGCTTTTCAAGCTCTCGCTTGAAGGTGTCTAGATGTGAGGCGTTCATGGCAGGCTCCTGTTGAGTGAAGTCCCATCATGCGCTGATGCGAGGCGCATGCTTTTGCGCAAAGTCAACAAGAGATTAAAAACGAATGCGCGTGCTCAGCCTCAAACTGCGTGGCTCGCTGGGGTGGACGTGGCGGTCCATCACGGGGGCCGTCTCTGTGGCGACCTGGGACGCATACAGGTACTGGATGTCGTTGTTTTTGCGGTTCGCCACGTTGAGCACATCCAAAGAGACATCCATGTGGTCGTCCATGCGCCGCGTGACCCGCAAGTTGCTGCTGATGGTGGAACTCGACAGCACACTGGCGTCAGGGCTCAAGGCGGCCGGGCCAATGTAGCGCAGCCCCCAACTGCCCGACCAAGGACCCAGCTGGCGCACGGTGGCGCTGAGGTGCGCCACTTTGTGCACAGCATTCGGGATGGCTTGGCCCTGGGGGTCAGCGTCGCTGTAGCGCGGTTGTGTCCACGCCATGTTGGCATCAAGCGAAAAGCTGCCACTGGGTGACCAGTGGTTGCTCCACTCCAGCCCCTTGCGCTGGCTGGGTCGAGAGGCCTCGGTGGTGCCCGAGTCACCCAGATAGACGAGCTCCGAGTCAAAGCGCAAGCGCCACAAAGACAGGGCGGTTTGCCAATGCGTCGTGGCCTGGGTGCGCAGCCCCACCTCTTCGCCGCGTGAGCTGACCAAACCGGGCACGGGTTCGAGGGCGGCTGCTGTGCGGGGGTCGACACGGGCGGTGGTGCCGCGCGCGTCGTTGCTGTGAAAGCCCCGCCCGGTGTTGACAAACACCTCGCTCTGCGCCCAAGGCCCCAAGATCAAAGACAGCTTGGGCGAGGCTTTGAGGCTGCTGCTCACGCCCGAGTTCTGCGCTTGCAAGCGGCTGTCCACATGCGCGGTGTACTGGTCAATGCGCAGGCCCAGCACGGTGCGCACGCTGTCGAGCCAATGGGTGTCGTTTTGGCCATAGATGCCCACTTGCTGCTGCCGCACCACGTCATCGCGCACGGGCAGCGTGAGGAGGCGCTTGGCGCTGTCGTAAAGCCCCACTCGGATCAGGTCTTGTCGCACTTGCAGCCCCAAGGTGTTGACCATGGGGCGGGCGCTGTGCGCATCCATCACCCAGTCATGTGAAGCCTGGGCACCGTACACCGTGCGCTGGTCGCGTTGGGCAAACTGGTCGCTGTTGCCGCTGCCGTTGGAGGCGGTTTGGTAGGTGAAGTTGGAATACAAGTCCAAGTCATACCGCATGGCGTACCAACTCAGCTGCGTGGCCTCTTGGGCGCTGCGGTCGTGCCATTGGCCAGACCAGCTGTTGCGCGAGGTGCTGGCGCCGTCACTCGGGTCCACGGCGTCAAAGCGACCAAAGCTTTGGCCTTGGTAGCTGCCCGCATCGATCAAGCGTTGAGGCACTTGGTCGGTCGAGCTCCAGCGTGCGTTGTAGAGCATCAAGCTGGTGGACCATCCGTGTGCGGCAGAGCCGCCAGACAGCGTGAGCAAGGCGTTGCGTTTGCGCAAACCTTCGGGCACGTGCCAAGGTCCGTCGTAGTTGAGCACTTCGCCAGCGCCCAGCAGATGCAAGTCCTCGCCCACTTGGGCAGACCCCGCGCTCAGCGCGCGCCGATAGCCGAATTGCCCCACGGTGAGATCGGCCAAGGGTTGAGCCAGTCGCGTTCGGTAAACAAAATCAGCAGATCCCGCGGAGGAAAAATCTCCCTGCTGCGCCGCATAGGGGCCTTTGCTGTAGTTCACCCGCTGCACCAACTCAGGCAACAAAAAATTCAAGTCGCTGTAGCCCTGCCCATGCGCATGGCTGGGCATGTTCACCGGCACGCCATTGACGGTGGTGGCAAAGTCGCTGCCGTGGTCCAAATTGATACCACGCAAAAAATACTGGTTGGCTTTGCCGTCCCCGGAGTGCTGGGTCACCACCATGCCTGGAATTTGTTCGAGCACGTCGCCTGGGCGAGCCAGCGCTTGGGCTTGGATGTGTGCGCCAGTGATCACCCCTTGAGAGGCTGACGTGCGGTTGCCCGGGGCATCGGGTTGTGCGGTGACTTCCACGTCGCTCAACCATTGGGCGGCGCCCAAGGCCGCGAGTCCCCCATCGGCGCGAGCAGCCACACACGCACTCAGCAAGGCGCTGATCAAGCAGGTGTGGGTGAGGGTGTGACGCATGGTGGGGGCTGCAAGGCGGCGAGCGGGTGTTGGAGATTTTCTGCCATATCCACCTCCAACACAGGGGGTCGCGCTCACATCTGAAACAATCCAAGGATGAAATCCTTTTTATTGACGTGTCTGTGGGCATGTCTGATGGCGTGCATGGGCGCAGCACACAGTTTTGAAAACACCATGGCCGAGCGCACGCGCGCTTGCACCGCTTGCCACGGTGAGCAGGGGAGAGCGGGGCCAGACGGTTATTACCCACGGCTGGCCGGCAAACCCGCGGGGTATTTGAACAACCAATTGCAAAACTTCAAGCAAGGCCGACGCCACTACGACTTGATGGCGCGCTTGATCGAGCCGCTGTCTGACGCGTACTTGCAAGACATGGCGCGGTACTTCTCGGGTTTGAAAGTGCCCTACCCCAAACCGAGCCTGAGCGTGGGAAGCACCTCGCCGGCGGTGCTGGCGCGGGGTCAGCAGCTGACCCTGGAGGGAGACGCCAGCCGAGGCTTGCCCGCCTGCGTGGCTTGCCATGGTGAAAAACTCACGGGCGTGGCCCCTGATGTGCCTGGTTTGTTGGGCTTGCCGCTTGACTATTTGAATGGGCAACTGGGCGCTTGGCAGTCGGGGCAGCGGCGTGCGCACGCGCCAGACTGCATGGCGCAGGTGGTGCAACGCTTGAGTGCCGATGATGTGATGGCCGTGGCCCACTACTTGGCGCGCTTGGCCCCACCTACTGATGCGTCACCCGCGCTGGCCTCCCAAACGGGGGCGCGTGCCAAGCTCTTGGCCGCGAGCGACACCTGGCGCTGTGGCAGTGCGCCTTTGACTCGGGGGGCGCCATGATGCGCCGCTGGCTGTTGACTTGCGCAGCCTTGGGGTTGGCTGCCGTCTTGTGGGTGGTGTTTGACAACTACGCCGATGGCGTGGATGTGAGCGCGAGCGGCACACCCCTGGTCAGTCCCGAGCAGGTCACTCCCGAGCAGGTCACTCAAGGCGCTTACTTGGCCCGTGCGGGTAATTGCATGTCGTGCCACACCGCGCCAGGGCAGACGCCGTTTGCAGGCGGGCGGGCCATTGAAACGCCGTTTGGCATCGTCTACAGCAGCAACCTCACCCCTGACGACGCCACGGGTTTGGGGCGTTGGAACGCGCAGCA
>CAIVLE010000109.1 GCA_903906635.1 uncultured Burkholderiales bacterium
CAAATGTCCTACTGGGGCGCACAAGTGATTGTGAACTTGTTTGCGGCAGTTCCCTTTGTGGGTCCTGACTTGGCTTTGTTGATCCGTGGTGACTATGTGGTCAGCGATGCAACTTTGAACCGCTTCTTCAGCTTTCACGTGATTGCTGTGCCATTGGTTTTGTTGGGTTTGGTGGTGGCGCACATCATCGCCTTGCACGAGGTCGGTTCAAACAACCCCGATGGCGTTGAAATCAAAGGCCCCAATGCACCGAAAGATGCTCAGGGCCATCCACTCGACGGCATTCCGTTTCACCCTTACTACACCGTGCATGACATCTTGGGTGTCAGTGGTTTCTTGTTGGTGTTCACGGCGATCATTTTCTTTGCGCCTGAGTTCGGTGGTTACTTCCTCGAATACAACAACTTCATCCCTGCTGATCCGCTCAAGACTCCCTTGCACATTGCGCCGGTTTGGTATTTCACGCCTTTCTACTCCATGCTGCGTGCCATCACCAGCGAGATGATGTATGCCTTGATCGCTTGTGTCTTGGCGGGCGCCATTTTGGGTGTGACCCGTACCAAGCTGTCTGGCTTGTTCAAAGGCGTGGTGCTCGGCGGCGCTGTGGCGCTGGTGCTGATGATGCTGTCGATTGATGCCAAGTTCTGGGGCGTGGTGGTGATGGGTGGCGCAGTGGTCATCTTGTTCTTCTTGCCATGGTTGGATAACTGCGCAGTCAAGTCCATCCGTTACCGCCCTGATTGGCACAAGTACCTCTACGGTATCTTTGTCATCAACTTTGTGGTGCTGGCTTACTTGGGCGTGCAACCTCCTTCTGGAATTGGCGAGCGCGTGTCCCAAGTGGGCACCCTGTTCTACTTCGGTTTCTTCTTCTTGATGCCTTGGTGGAGTCGCCTTGGTCAGACCAAGCCGGTTCCTGACCGTGTGACGTTTGCCCCTCACTGAGATTCACGGAGCTCATTCACCATGAAAAAATTTATTCTCAGCTTGGCTCTGGTTTTGGGTGTGGTTGCTGGTGCTCAGGCGTCAGGTGGCGACACCATTGCTTGGGACAAAGCGCCCAACAAAACCAATGATTTGGCGGCCTTGCAACACGGTGCCAAACTGTTTGTGAACCATTGTTTGAACTGTCACTCGGCAGCGTTCATGCGCTACAACCGCTTGACTGACATTGGTTTGACAGAGCAACAGATCAAAGACAACTTCCTGTTCACCACTGAAAAAGTGGGCGAGACCATGAAGGCCAACATTGATCCCAAGCAAGCCAAAGAGTGGTTTGGCGGTAATCCCCCTGACCTGACCGTGATTGCTCGTTCGCGCGCTGGTCATGGTGGCACAGGTGCTGACTACCTCTACACCTACATGCGCACCTTCTACCGCGACGAAACCAAAGCCACCGGGTGGAACAACTTGGTTTACCCCAACGTGGGCATGCCCCATGTGTTGTGGGAAATGCAAGGGGTGCGTCGTCCCATCTACGAAGAGCACGAAGAACACGGTCACACCGTCCATACCTTCAAAGGTTGGGAGCAAGTCACTCCTGGCACCATGACGCCCTTGCAATATGACCAAGCCATGGGTGACTTGGTGGGTTACTTGCAATGGATGGGCGAACCTGCTCAAAACACTCGCATCCGCGTAGGCGTTTGGGTGTTGTTGTTCTTGCTCGGATTCATGGTCATTGCTTGGCGCTTGAATGCTTCGTTTTGGAAAGACATCAAGTAAGCACAACACTTCGGTGACGGGTTGACGCCTGTCATCACCTCACGGAGTGACAGGCCAGCCTGTCACTCTTTTTGATTTTTAGGAGCCGCCCATCATGATGGTGCTTTACTCGGGAACCACGTGTCCCTTTTCCCACCGCTGCCGTTTCGTCCTGTTTGAAAAAGGCATGGACTTTGAGATTCGTGATGTGGATCTCTACAACAAACCCGAAGACATCAACGTGATGAACCCCTATGGGCAAGTTCCCATTTTGGTAGAGCGCGATTTGATCTTGTACGAGTCCAACATCATCAACGAATACATCGATGAGCGTTTCCCACATCCCCAGTTGATGCCCGGTGACCCAGTGGATCGCGCCCGTGTGCGTTTGTTCTTGTTGAACTTTGAAAAAGAACTGTTTGCCAATGTCTTGACTCTTGAGTCGCGCGTGGCCAAAGCCAATGACAAAGCCTTAGAAAAGGCTCGCGCGCACATCCGTGACCGCTTGACTCAATTGGCTCCCGTGTTCTTGAAAAACAAGTACATGTTGGGTGACAACTTTTCGATGCTCGATGTGGCCATTGCGCCGCTGTTGTGGCGTTTGGATCACTACGGCATTGAGTTGTCCAAGAATGCTGCACCGCTGTTGAAATATGCCGAGCGAATTTTTTCACGCCCTGCATACATCGAGGCACTGACACCGTCTGAAAAAGTGATGCGCAAGTAATTGCCATGTTGAACACACCGGACGCCTCATCGACTCGACCCTACCTGCTGCGTGCATTGCATGAGTGGTGCACGGACAACGGGTACACGCCCTATGTGGCCGTGTTGGTCGATGACACGGTGCAAGTTCCCATGGAGTACGTCAAAAACGGCGAGGTGGTGTTGAACGTGAGCTTCGATGCCACCAGTAGCTTGACCTTGGGTAATGAGTTCATTGAATTCAAAGCCCGCTTTGCAGGCATTGCACGTGAAATTGTGGTGCCAGTCAGCCGTGTCTTGGCGATCTACGCGCGCGAAAACGGACAAGGCATGGCCTTCCCCATGCCTGTGACCAACTCGCCTGCTGTGAACGCACCAGTCCCTGCATCGCCGCCGCGCGCCGGGCTGTCAGCCGTCGAGACTGGGCATGTCGAGCCTTCATCTGAGACCACGCAGGTGCCTCCCCCACCAACGTCGCCATCAGGTCGCCCAACACTGACTCGTATCAAATAAAAAAAACCGCTTCTTCAAGGCTAAAATACCCATCACGCCGATTTAGCTCAGTTGGTAGAGCACCCGCCTTGTAAGCGGTAGGTCGTCAGTTCGAATCCGACAATCGGCACCATTTGAAAGCCCGCTGCGCACATGCACAGCGGGCTTTTTGTATTCAGGTGGGGGACTTTACTTTCACGCGAATGGTGGTGACATTCCAGCCCTTGGTGCGTAAGTGAGCGCACAGCGCCGGCAAGGTTTGACGCAGCTTGGCAGCGACGGCGCTGTTGGGGACCAACAAGCACCAGGTGTCACCTTCCACCGAGCCTGATTGCACCAAAGCGCGCAACGACACAGGCAGCAAAGGTGAAATGGCACGCAACCTGTTTTGGTTGTCACGCGCGATGGCTGAGAGTTGCGCTAAGCCAGGTGCCGTGTGAAGAACTTGTTCAAGAGTTTGAGCTCTTCCGCGCAGTATGGTGCGGGTCTTGGGCGGGGTGCTGTACCCCAACGCACGGTAAGCCGCTAGGGTGTCAGGATGCGCAGGTTCTCGGGTGGCCATGCGTCAATTATGGGGCTGTGGACGGTTAAAATTCCAAGCTTCTACCCAGCCTTTCACAAAGGATCAAGTGGCTTTCTGATTTGCATGAATCTAAGGCTGCTGCAGCGCTCGCATGGCTTTTAATTTTCTTACCCAAATTTTCGGTAGTCGCAATGAGCGCTTACTCAAGCAGTACCGTAAAACAGTCGCACAAATCAACGCCTTAGAGCCCGGCTTAGAGCAACTCAGTGATGAGGCATTGCAAGCCAAAACAGACGAATTCAAGCAACGCGTGTTAGCTGGCGAAACGCTCGATCAGCTGCTGCCTGAGGCCTATGCCGTGGTGCGTGAAGCATCCAAACGCGTGATGAAAATGCGTCACTTTGACGTGCAGTTGGTCGGGGGCATTGCCTTGCACCAAGGCAAGATTGCAGAGATGCGCACGGGTGAAGGCAAAACACTAACAGCCACTTTACCGGTTTACCTCAATGCCTTATCAGGTCAAGGGGTGCACGTGGTGACGGTGAACGATTACTTGGCCAGCCGCGATGCGCAATGGATGGCAAGGTTGTACAACTTTCTGGGGCTTTCGGTGGGCATCAACTTGCCGAACATGCCGCGAGAAGAAAAACAAGCGGCTTACCGAGCTGACATCACTTACGGCACCAACAACGAATACGGCTTTGACTATTTGCGCGACAACATGGTCTACGAGCCAGCCGATCGCGTGCAGCGTGGTTTGAATTACGCCATCGTAGATGAGGTGGACTCGATCTTGATCGACGAGGCACGGACCCCATTGATCATCAGTGGCCAAGCGGAAGACCACACCGAGCTGTATGTCGCGATCAACCAAGTGGTGCCGTTGCTGACGCGCCAAATTGGCGAAGAGGATCCGCGCACCGGTGAAGGCATCATCACACCAGGGGACTTCACCGTCGACGAGAAATCGCATCAAGTGTTCATGACAGAACAGGGACATGAAAACGCTGAGCGAATTTTGGCCAGTCGCGGCCTCTTGCCTGAAGGTGCGTCCTTGTATGACCCGGCCAACATCAGCCTCATGCACCACTTGTATGCTGCCCTGCGCGCCAACCACCTGTACCACCGCGATCAGCACTATGTGAACCAAGGCGGCGAAATTGTGATCGTGGATGAATTCACGGGACGCTTGATGTCGGGTCGTCGCTGGAGCGAAGGTTTGCACCAAGCCGTCGAGGCCAAAGAGGGGGTTCAGATTCAAGCTGAAAACCAGACACTGGCTTCCATTACCTTTCAAAATTATTTCCGTCTCTACAACAAGCTGGGCGGCATGACCGGTACCGCCGATACCGAAGCCTATGAATTTCAAGAAATTTATGGACTCGAAACTTTGGTGGTGCCGCCTAACCGAATCAGCCGTCGTGATGACCAGCTGGATCGCGTCTACAAAACCACCGACGAGAAATACAAAGCGGCGATAGACGATATTCGTGATTGCTACGAACGTGGGCAACCTGTCTTGGTGGGGACCACATCGATTGAGAACTCTGAGCTGATTGCCAGTATGTTGGACAAGGCCAAGTTGCCCCACCAAGTGCTCAATGCCAAGCAGCATGCCCGTGAGGCTGACATCGTGGCGCAGGCTGGGCGCGCCAAGATGATCACCATTGCGACCAACATGGCAGGTCGTGGGACCGACATCGTGCTGGGCGGCAACGTCGAGAAACTCATTGCTGAGGTCGAGGCAGATGCCAGCCTGGATGCTGCTGCCAAGCAAACAAAAATAGATGCCTTGCGTGTGCAGTGGGCCAAAGACCATGAAGCTGTGAAGGCGCTGGGTGGCCTGCGCATCATTGCCACAGAGCGCCACGAGTCGCGTCGCATTGATAACCAACTGCGAGGCCGTTCGGGTCGACAAGGCGATCCAGGGTCATCTCGTTTTTACTTGAGCTTGGATGACGCTTTGATGCGCATCTTTGCCGGTGAACGTGTCAAGTCGATCATGGACCGATTGAAGATGCCTGAAGGCGAGGCCATCGAGGCGGGCATCGTCACACGCAGCATTGAGAGCGCTCAACGCAAAGTAGAAGCACGCAACTTTGACATTCGCAAGCAATTGTTGGAGTATGACGATGTGTCCAATGACCAACGTCGTGTCATTTATCAACAGCGCAACGACATTTTGGACGCCACTGATTTGACCGCTCAAATTGCCGGCTTGCGTGAAGGCTGTTTCGTTGATTTGGTGCGTCAATTTGTACCTCACGAATCGGTTGAAGAGCAGTGGGACATCGCTGGGCTGCAGCGTGCTTTGTTACAAGAGTGGCAGTTGGACATGCCATTGGCGCAACACATTGACAAAGCCACGGCCATCACCGATGAAGACGTCGTCGCCTGGGTGGTCTCTGCTGCCCATGCTGCGTTTCAAACCAAACTAGACCGCGTAGGTATGGAACAGTTCACACCATTCATGCGTGTGGTCTTGCTGCAAAACATTGACAGCCATTGGCGCGAACATTTGGCGGCGTTGGACTATTTGCGACAAGGCATCCATTTGCGTGGCTATGCCCAAAAGCAGCCCAAACAAGAGTACAAGCGCGAAGCTTTCGAGTTGTTTGGTCAGTTGCTCGATGCGGTCAAAAACGAGGTCACCCGTGTCCTCATGACCGTCAAGATCGAATCAACCGAGCAAATCGAACAAGCCGCCAGTGCCCTCGAAGATCGTGCAGAAAGTTTGCACAACGTGACCTACACCGGCCCGGATGAATCGGGTCAGGCTGAAACCACGGCTGACCCCCTCACCTTTGCGGCCCAAGTCCCCGCAGTAGGACGCAACGAGCCTTGCCCTTGCGGCAGCGGTAAGAAATACAAACATTGCCACGGCCAATTGGCCTGATTGATATGTCCGTTCATTTGTTTCCTCCGGTCGCTTCTGATTTGCATCCTATTGCGGGCCTGCGTATAGGCGTCACCCAAGCAGGCATTCGAAAAGCCGATCGCAAAGACTTGACGGTGGTGTTGATTGATGAAGGCGCCAGCGTCAGCGGCGTTTTCACCCAAAACCGTTTTTGCGCTGCCCCAGTTCAAGTCTGTCGTGAACATTTGGTTGCCGCTCAGGGCATCCGTGCCATGCTGATCAACACAGGCAACGCCAACGCGGGCACAGGACAACCCGGCTTGTTACGTGCACGTGCCACGTGCGTGGCGCTGGCCAAGGCGCTTGAGATTGCACCAGAGCAAGTGCTTCCTTTTTCCACGGGTGTGATCATGGAGCCCTTGCCGCATGACCGCATCGTGGCAGGCTTGCCTGCTGCCATCGCAGCGGCTGGACACGTCGGTTCTGCCCAGCAATGGCTAGATGCCTCTGAGGGCATCATGACCACGGACACCGTGCCCAAGGCCGCCAGCACCCAGTTGCAGCTGTTTGGCGTGACGGTCAGCATCACGGGGATCAGCAAGGGCGCTGGCATGATTCGTCCCAATATGGCCACCATGTTGGGCTTTTTGGCAACGGACGCATGCGTCGCGCCTGAGCTGATGAAAGAGTTGTCGCTGGCTTTGGCCGAGGGCTCGTTCAACCGTGTGACGGTAGATGGCGACACCTCGACCAACGATTCGTTTGTGGTGATTGCCACCAACAAAGCGTCACATCCACCGATCACCAGCCTTGACAGTCCTGAGGGCAAGGCTTTATTTCAAAGTATGTTGCAAGTGGCTCGCCGGTTGGCACAAGCCATCGTGCGTGATGGCGAAGGGGCCACCAAGTTCATCACCGTTCAGGTTGAAGGTGGTCGAGACAGCGCCGAATGCCGTCAAGTGGCGTATGCGATCGCGCACTCACCGCTGGTGAAAACCGCTTTTTACGCCAGCGATCCTAATTTGGGACGTATCTTGGCAGCTGTGGGTTATGCAGGCATAGCGGATCTCGACCAGACGGGCATAGACTTGTATTTAGATGATGTGCATGTGGCCATTCAAGGCGGGCGACATCCGAGTTACCGCGAAGAAGATGGTCAGCGTGTGATGAAACAAACCGAAATCACGGTGCGTGTGGTGTTGGGGCGTGGCCATGCCACCGATACCGTATGGACCTGCGACCTGAGCCACGAGTACGTGACCATCAATGCCGATTACCGCAGCTGACATGAACGATTTTTCACAACATCCCCTCGAACGCTTGGTGCAACGCGCCGAAGCCTTGATGGCTCGCATCGAGTCTGTGCTGCCGCAACCCTTGTCTGCGCCTGATTGGTCTGCCAGTGTGGCCTACCGTTATCGCAAGCGCAGCAGTGGGCATGGCACCTTGGAGCCCGTGCGCCACGTGGCGTCGTTGGGGCTTCAAGATCTGCAAGAGATTGATGGGCAGAAAGAAAAAATTCAGCGCAACACCGAGCAATTTGTCAAAGGCTTGCCTGCCAACAATGTGTTGTTGACGGGCGCGCGGGGCACAGGCAAGTCGTCGCTGATCAAAGCTTGTTTGAACGAGTACGCGCCGCTAGGTTTGCGTCTGATCGAGGTGGACAAAGATGATTTGACGGACTTGCCCGACATCATTGATGTGGTGTCCACACGTCCTGAAAAGTTCATGATTTTTTGCGACGACCTCAGCTTTGAGGATGGTGAGCCGGGCTACAAAGCCCTCAAATCCATCTTGGATGGATCAGTCGCAGCGGCAACGCCCAATGTGTTGATTTATGCCACCAGCAACCGACGCCATTTGTTGCCGGAGTACATGAAAGAAAACCTCAGTTACACCCATACCGAAGACGGAGAAGTGCACCCAGGTGAGGGTGTTGAAGAGAAAATTTCCCTGTCTGAGCGCTTTGGCTTGTGGGTGAGCTTTTATCCTTTCAGCCAGGACGAGTACCTCACCATCGTGGCCCAGTGGTTGTCCTCCTATGGCATCTCTTCAGCGCAGATTGAGGGCGCAAGAGCTGAGGCCTTAGTCTGGGCCTTGGAGCGTGCCTCCCGCAGCGGGCGTGTGGCCTATCAGTTTGCGCGCGACTACGCCGGCAAACACGCCAAGGCTTGACGCGACACCATGACGTTTGCACATGTGCGTGTGGTCGATGCCGACCAACCCCGCTCTTTGGCGCGAGGTCTGGTGCAAGTGGCGGTGGGCGTGCTGATTCGCGCTGACCACGCGTTTTTAATGACCACTCGCCCGCTTGGCAAAGTCTATGCAGGTTATTGGGAATTTCCGGGGGGCAAGCTTGAAGCGGGTGAAACGGTGACCGACGCTTTGCGGCGTGAACTGCAAGAAGAAATTGGCATCACCATCACCGACTGTCAGCCGTGGCAGACCGAAGTGATCGACTACCCGCATGCTTTGGTGCAGTTGAACTTTTGCAAGGTCACTCAGTGGAAGGGCGAGCTCCAAATGCGCGAAGCCCAAAGCTTTGCGTGGCAGCAGTTGCCTGTGGTGGTCGAGCCCGTGTTGCCCGGAACGGTCCCTGTATTGCAGTGGTTTGCGCAAGAGCGCGAGTTTGTGGGTGCCACCCACAAGTCCTAGTGGGTGCGCTCACTGCAAGGGCGTGTTTTCAAAGTCTGTGTCGTCTTGCGGCGTTGTGTCTGGCAAGCGGTGCTCTTCGTTGGCCCAAGCGCCAAGGTCAATATTGCGGCATCTTTCGCCACAAAAAGGGCGATAGACGTTGGCTGATTCGTAGCGGCTAGGACCGCCACATTGCGGGCATTTGACGATGCGAACCTCAGTGCTCATGGCTCAAGCGCACAAAGCCATTTCAAACGGCACATCATCGGTGCTGGCTTGCAAGCGGCCATCGCCATCTTGACGCATCATGCGCACCCAAATCATCAAGCGATTTCCGCTGATCTCAGGAATCAAACCTAAGGCCGGGTCAATTGCCACGCGCATCAGTTGAAATTTTCCTTGTGCCAAGGACTGTTGAAATTGACCACCCATGGCCATCATTTTTTGGGTGCTGCCTGTGTCGCGCATCAAGGTGAGTAACAACTTGACAGAGGCATTCATGGGCTGAAAGCTCTCAGCCCAACGCAAGATGTCCAAGCGACGCACATCACCGCTTTGTTGCTGCCATGCGTGGTAAGCCGGCAGATCAAAACAGCACGTACCTCCAGGAATCGCCACGCGGTTGCGCAGCGCGGCCAGCCATTCGTTATCGGTCACAGACTGCCCGATTTTGCCTACGGCATTGTTCATGGTTTCAAAGCAGCGCTCCAGTTGGTAGAGCAATTGGTCCAGAGCCGCTTCCGACACCGATGGATTACCTCGCAAACCATTGAACATTTGCTTGTGGCGATCTAAGTCTTTGAGAATATCTGACTTGAGATCAGTGCGTCCACCCGCATCAACCAACTCGAAGAGTGTGGTGAGCGCGAAGTGGTTGTCCACGGGGTGGTTGCGCGTGGTCAGTTCTTCGAAACGCTGAAACAGGTGTTCCAGGCGCAGATAAGTGCGCACACGCTCGTTGAAGGGATGTTCGTACAGAATCACGCAGTAAAACGAATAGATCGCAGGGCCGTTTTGGACACCCTGAATCATACCCGCTGAAATCTTGTTTTCTGAGTAATGTCGCCTGTGTTACAGAGGCAAATTGGAGACCTCGGCCTGTAACTGAGCTAGGCTGAGTTGCTCGTTGTAGATGACCCAATCTGCGGCAGCCAAACGCAATGGGCGACTGGCCTGAGCGTTGATGATGTGTTGCACGGTCTCAGGAGCCAATCCGCTTCGGATCTGGACACGCTGAATTTGTGTTTCAACCAAGCAATCCACCACCAGCACTTTGTCGAGTCGGTTTCGCCAACGTCCAGACTCCACCAAGAGTGGTACGTCAAAGACCACCGTGCGGTAGCCATCCCGAATGGCCTCTTGAACCTGTCGTTGTGTTTCTTGTCCGACCAAGGGGTGAACGATGGCTTCGAGAACTTTTTTAGCCGAGGGGTCTCGAAAAACAAGCTCTCGCATCTGATCTCGGTCCAGCGAGCCTTCGGCCGTGATGAAGTGGGCCCCTAATTGTTGGGCAATCAGGGGAATTGCTAAGCCATGAGGGGCAGTGACTTGGCGCGCAATGGCGTCTGCATCAATTAGCGCGGCTCCGCGCTTGACCAGCATCTGCGCCACTGTGCTTTTGCCGCTGCCAATCCCACCTGTGAGACCCAAGTGAAATATGCGAGAAGCTGTGTCAGCGTTAGTCATAGGTCAAGAGTCTACGCAAACTTAGCCATTCAGCCATTGGTGCGCGCTGTGGGGTCCTAACACCACGAGTAAGCCAGCAGCTATGGCTAAAAAAGGTCCAAAGGGTACGTAGCGTCCTTGGTGCAATTGCCCTTTTGTTTTTAATGCGATGCCCACCAACGCCCCTGACACGCTGGCTAAAAAAACCAAAGGGATCAAAGACACGGGACCCAGCCATGCGCCCAATGCTGCAAGTAATTTGAAGTCGCCTGCGCCCATGCCTTCTTGGTGCGCTATTTTTTCAAACACAAAAGCCACCAGCCACAAGGAGATGTAGCCAATTGCCGCACCCCACACAGCTTGGTCAAGTGGTAAAGCAATCCAGCGCATGCTGCTGGCGATCAAGCCCATCCAAAGCAAGGTGAGGGTCAAAGCATCGGGCAGCAGCGTGGTCTGCCAATCGATCACGGACAAGGCCAACAAACAGGTGGCAAAACAAGCCCAGGACAAGGCGCTTGGCGTCAATCCCCATCGCCAAGCGCAAGCAAGCCAGAGCAAGCCCGTCACGGTTTCAATCAACGGGTAAATCATGCCGATAGGATGTTGGCAGAAACTGCATCGTCCTTTCAGCCAGACATAACTCAGCAGGGGCAGCAAATGCCAAGCGCGCAGTGGGGTGAGGCAATTCGGACAGTGTGATGCCGGCTGGTAAATATCTAAGCCTGCTCCAGATTCAGGCGCGGCTTCGTGAGCTTGCATCACCATCCTTGGCAACCGATGAATCAGCACGTTGACAAAACTACCCACAATCAAGCCCAAACTCAGAGCTAAAAGACCAGAGGTGAGACTCAACTCGTTCATGCCACTTGTACCCATTGAAAAGTTGGCAAACGCGGCTCCAAACCGCCCCAATGCGCTTTCAACCTATCGAAGGGATAGGCCCGAAATGGCAGTGAACCGATGAGCGCACACATGCATGTTCGTGCGTACCAGCCATGATGTTGCCTGCCCTCTCTCTGGGCAACTCCCCAGTGTGTCAAAGCTGGCAACACTGCCTCATAGGACGCAAAGATGCAGAAATAAGCGGATACGACAAAAGACATTAAAAAACCTTCACACCCAAGGCTATCACGAGGACTGCACACGGGTAGATCAACACAGACAGTGAGGCGCTGCGTAGGGCATCGGATTAGCCTTGGATTTTTGATGTTGAATGGCAAGACGTTTCAAGATGTGTCGCCGCGTTTCACGTGTCAGTCGGATGCGCCAGCTAAAAAACTTGCCGCTACAGCGCCCTTCAAGCCTTCGGTGGGGAAAGCAACTTGTGCTGTACGCGTGATTTCTCGAACGCGTTGCACAACTGCATATCTGCGATGACCTTGTCCAGGTCCTCGTAGTCAAAGGCAGCGGTCCACTGACCAATCCATTGCATGGCGTCGAGAAAGGGGCTGGGATTACCTTCTCGTGTCAGGACGCGAAGACAGTCCAGGTATTCTTCCCGAAAGAGCGTTGGTACGATGATTCGGCAACTGTTGACGACCGAAAGTTCTGCATTCATCACAAGCCTGGCCAGGCG
>CAIVLE010000110.1 GCA_903906635.1 uncultured Burkholderiales bacterium
AATTTGGGTCGCAAGTCACTCAACGAAATCAAAGAAGTTCTGGCTTCTCGTGGTCTGACTCTGGGCATGAAGCTCGAGAGCTGGCCGCCTGCTGGCTTAGAGCGTCGCTGATCGTTCACTCTCAAAACCCGACTTCAACGTCCCCTGGCCGTACCTGATACGGCGGCCGGCAAAATACCAAAGGAATCACCATGCGTCACGGACACGGACTACGTAAACTCAATCGCACCACCTCGCACCGCTTGGCAATGTTGCGCAACATGATGAACTCGCTCATTGAGCACGAAGCCATCAAGACCACTTTGCCAAAAGCCAAAGAGCTGCGTCGCGTCATCGAGCCCATGATCACCTTGGCCAAAGAGCCAACCGTTGCCAACCGTCGTTTGGCATTTGACCGTCTGCGCGACCGTGACAGCGTGGTCAAGTTGTTCAACGAACTCGGCCCACGTTTCAAAACCCGTCCAGGTGGCTACACCCGTATTTTGAAAATGGGTTTCCGCGTGGGTGACAACGCACCGATGGCTTTCGTCGAATTGGTGGATCGTCCCGAAATTAAAGATGCGGTTGAAGTGCAAGAAGGCACTTAATCGGATAGAATAACCCTCTTACCGCGCGATGGAGCAGCCTGGTAGCTCGTTGGGCTCATAACCCAAAGGTCGCAAGTTCAAATCTTGCTCGCGCAACCAGATCAATAAGCCCGCTGAATTCATTCAGCGGGTTTTTTGTTTTTGTGGTCTTTGTGTTTTTTGTGATTTATGAACGCCATCTCACATGTTTTAAAGCAAGCGCAGCGCGTGGTGCAGGCCCACCGTTGGGGCGAGGTCGTGTGGCATGTTTGGGGTCACTCCCCCCTGCCCATCCGCTGCCTGTGGAGCAGCCCTTGGAGCAGCCCTTGGAGCAGCCCTTGGTCTTGCTTCACGGTGGCTCAGGCAGCTGGACGCACTGGGTGCGCAATGTGACGCATTGGGCCAAAGACCGAGCGGTTTGGGCCTTGGACATGCCGGGTTTTGGAGACTCTGCGCTCCCGCCAGAGGTGCGCGACGCTGACAGCTTGGCGCCTTATCTGGCAGAGGTGCTCGAGGCAGCATTTCACGGCCAAGCGGTGGACGTGATGGGGTTCTCATTTGGGGGACTCACTGCGGGATTGTTGGCCGCCATGCGTCCAGAGTTGGTGGCCCGTTTGTTTTTGGTCGGCGTGCCAGGCCTGGGGTTGATGCGTGAATCGCTGCCCATGCGGGGCATGCAGCCTGAGATGACGCTGCAACAACAACGCCTCGTGCACCGACACAACTTGCGCGTGATGATGCTCAGCGATGATGCATCCATCACCGAGGAGGTGATTGACATGCAAGAAGCTAACGTGGCGCGAGACCGCATGCGGCGTCGACGCATTGCGCGCACCGATGTGTTGGCCAAGGCCCAAGACGCGTGGGTCTGCCCCGTGCATGGGATTTGGGGCGAACAAGATGCCTTGTATCTGCATCAATTGGCACACATCCCACACGTGCTGCACCGCTTGGAGAGTTTCCATTTGATTCCCGATGCAGGGCATTGGGTGGCCTATGAGCGCTCACACGCGTTCCACCAAGTGGTGGACCCACTGCTGCGACGTTCTCCGCCTCAGGTGTGATGGAAGGTGTGGTGTAAGGTGTGAAGTTAGGTGAGATGTGAGCCGTGCAATGAGCGCACAATGAACACATGTTGTACAAATTCAAATCCAAAGCCACTGGCGACGTGATCATGCTTGAGCCCCAGGGGCGGCAAATCTTGCAACTCATCGGCAAATCGCCCGATGCAAAAGGGATCGTGCTGAGCGACGAAATGCCCGCTGCGATCCAAGCCTTGCGCGAAGCAGTTGCGCAAGAAGAAGAGGCCTTGGCCGCTGCTGAACACGCTCAAAATTCACAAGAAGGCGCTCAGACTTCTGTGCAAAGTGCCTCAGGCAGTATCCGCTTGAAGCAGCGTGTGGTGCCTTTCATCGACATGCTGCAGCGCGCGCACCGCGAAAACGTCGATGTGGTCTGGGGTGTCTGAGCACACGCGCGTGGCGCACGCCTTTGACGCCCTCACGCCCGATGTGGTCTTGGATGCCTTGGCCAATTTGGGCCTGGCTGTCGATGGGCGTCTCACCGCCCTGAGCTCCTATGAAAACCGTGTCTACCAAGTCATGTTGGACGATGACCAAGCGTTGGTGGCCAAGTTCTACCGACCGCAACGCTGGAGTGATGCGCAAATACTGGAAGAGCATGCGTTCGCGGGCGAATTGATGGCGCAAGAAATCCCCATGGTGGGGCCGCTGCACTTGCATGGCAGCACCTTGCACCATGCAAGCGGGTTTGCATTCAACGTGAGTCCACGCCGCGGGGGCAGAGCGCCCGAGTTGGATGACCCCGAGGTGCTGGAGTGGATTGGGCGCTTCATCGCGCGCTTACACAACGTGGGGGCGAGTCACCCTTTTCAAAGCCGGCCCATTTTGGATGTGAGTACGTTTGGCGAGGCCTCACGCGACTGGTTGCTTGAGCAGCAGATCGTCCCGATGGACCAACAACAAGCCTGGCTAGACGTGTGCAACCAAGCACTTGAGCTTGTGCGGGAGGTGATGCATGACACACCCGTACAACGCTTGCGCTTGCACGGGGACTGCCACCCGGGCAACATCTTGTGGACACCCACTGACTTACCCCTGGGGGGGCCGCATTTTGTCGATTTGGACGACGCGCGCATGGGGCCTGCGATTCAAGACCTGTGGATGCTCTTGAGCGGGGACCGCGCACAACGCACGCGCCAGTTGGGGATCTTGGTCGATGGCTACGAGGAAATGAGAGAGCTCGATAGACGCGAGTTGGCCTTGATCGAGCCTTTGCGGACTTTGCGATTGATCCACTACAGCGCGTGGTTGGCCAGACGAAGAGACGACCCCGCGTTCGTTCAAAGCTTTTCATGGTTTGGCAGCTCCGACTATTGGGCTGGCCAAGTGCACATGCTGGTCGAGCAATGCGAAGCCATGCAAGAGCCGCCCTTGGTCGTTTGAACCATCAAGCAGCCCCAACACTTTTTACTCTCCCCCCTTCACGCGCACTTGCCAATGCAAAGGGTGAGGGTTGACATCAATTGCCTTGGCCAACTGAGCCCGGGCTCACCTTGGGCGATGGGTTGAAGGTCGATATCGTCTTTGCTGAGTGGCGCGCAACAGATGTCGTGCAGCGCTCAACCGCGGTGTGTGCAGGCCCCAGGGGTGCACCACAGAGTGCGCACACCTAAGGGCCAGGGCGGTGACCCAGGGCGGTGACCCAGGGCAGTGATCCGCGCAAGCACGCAGGTTCGATGGTGTGGGTGGACGAAGGCGAAGATGCAGACGATGGAAACGATGCACAAGGTGCAGACGTGAGAAGTCTCGCCAGAGCCTCAGCACCCCAAAAGGTCCGCCAGAGCCATCAGATCGCGTGCGTGCACCAAGTTGCCCGGCTGGGGGGAGACGTCTTTGATCTGAGACGCGCCAAACTCCAAGGGGCGCTCAATGTAGGCGGTGTTCAACCCACAC
>CAIVLE010000111.1 GCA_903906635.1 uncultured Burkholderiales bacterium
GGGTAAGAGGCGAAAACAGAGGTGAAGGCGTGGGTCATGCGCAAAATTGTGCCTGATGCCTGATGCCTGATGCCGGATGCCGGATGCCCGGCGTGGATGCGCTGGCAGGCGCGTCAAGCGCTTTGCAAAAAACGGCACAGCCGCAGGCCGCTGCCCCTTGCTTGCAACGGTGAGCGGGGGGCTGGCGAGCGAACGCGTGGGGCATTCAAGCCA
The DNA here is from genome assembly GCA_903906635.1 of uncultured Burkholderiales bacterium. Taxonomy (GTDB): domain Bacteria; phylum Pseudomonadota; class Gammaproteobacteria; order Burkholderiales; family Burkholderiaceae_C; genus Limnohabitans. The sequence goes on from CAIVLE010000111.1 coordinate 214, forward strand.
AGCCCCGAGCCTCAGAGCCGCTGGGCTGGCCTTATTTTTTGACACGGCTAAACTGCTTGCATGTTATGGGTCAAATCTTTTCACATTGTTTTCGTGGCCAGCTGGTTTGCCGGCTTGTTTTATCTGCCGCGTATTTTTGTCAATTTGGCGCAGGTTCCCCCTGATTCAGTGGCTGAGGAGCAGCGCTTGTTGTGGATGGCGCGCAAGCTCATGCGCTTTACCACGCTGCTGATGGTGCCTGCGATTGGCCTGGGGTTGTGGCTGTGGTTGGGCTATGGCATTGGCTGGGGCCCTGGCAACGGATGGATGCACGCCAAGCTCACGGTGGTGTTGTTGGCGATGGGCTATCACCACGCCTGTGGCATGTTGCTGCGCAAGTTTGAGGCGCACACCAACCAGCGCGGACACGTCTGGTTTCGTTGGTTCAACGAGGTTCCAGTGGTCTTGTTGCTGATCGCTGTGGTCTTGGTGGTGGTCAAGCCCTTTTGAGTTGACGCTGGCGGCCCATGCAAAAAACCTCTGCGTGGCCTTTGTCGCAACTGTGCGTGGCCTTGATCATCTACGCCAGCCTGTACCCGTTTGACCAATGGCGAGACCAAGGCATTGAGTCTTGGGCATTTTTGACCGCGCCATGGCCTAAGTACTGGACCGGTTTTGACGTAGCCTCCAACGTGTTGGGCTATGCCCCATTGGGATTTTTTCTCACCCTCAGTGCCATGCGCATGGGATGGCGCTGGCGCGCGGTGTCTTGGAGCACGGTGGCGGCGGCGGTGTTGTCTTTTTCCATGGAAGCCTTGCAAAGCTATCTGCCTGCACGTGTGCCATCCCAGACGGATTTTTTGCTCAACACGTTAGGTGCTTGGTTGGGTGCTTGTGTGGCCAGTGCCTTAGAGCAAATGGGCGGCTTGTACCGCTGGAGCCAGTTCAAATCGCGCTGGTTTGTGCGCGATGCGCACATGGGCTTGGTGTTGATTGCCTTGTGGCCAGTTGCCTTGTTATTTCCGGTTGCGGTCCCCTTGGGTTTGGGTCAGGTTTGGGAGCGGGTGGAGGACACCTTGACCAGCGCCTTTGAGGCGTCGCCTTTTGAGGACTGGATTCCCTTGCGTGGTTTTGAGTTGGAGCCTTTGTTGCCAGGCGCAGAGTTGCTGTGTGTGGTGTTGGGGTTTTTAATTCCATGTTTGTTGGGTTTTTCGGTGATTCGCCAGCGCTGGCAGCGGGTGGCCTATTTGATGTTGGTGGGTGTTTTTGCCCTGGCCATGAGTGCGTTGTCGGCCGCCTTGAGTTATGGGCCAAGCCATGCTTGGACTTGGTTGGACTTGCCTGTGATGCTGGGTTTGGGGGTAGGGGTGGCGCTGGCCATGGGTTTTGTGCTGGCGTCTGGGCGTCTGTGCTTGGCGTTTTTGATGCTCGCCTTGTTGGTGCAGCAAAGTGTGTTGAACCAATCCCCCGAGAGCGCTTACTTTGCTCAGACGCTGCAGACCTGGGAGCAGGGACGATTCATTCGCTTCCACGGATTGGTGCAATGGCTCGGATGGCTTTGGCCTTATGCCGCGTTGTTGTTTGCTTTGACGCGCTTGGGGCGAGAGCGTCAAAGTGAGCGTTGACTGGGGGCAACCTAAAATTGCCATCATGACGCAAGCCACCTATTACAAGCACCACATCTTTTTTTGTTTGAATCAGCGCGACAACGGCCAATCTTGTTGCGCCCCGCAGGGGGCGCAAGAGGCCTTTGAGCACTGCAAAACACAAGTCAAAAAAGCTGGGTTGGCAGGGCCAGGGGGCGTGCGAGTCAACAAAGCTGGATGTTTAGACCGCTGCGCGGCAGGACCTGTTGCGGTCGTTTACCCCGAGGCAGTTTGGTACACCTTTGTCGACACGGCGGACATTGACGAGATTGTGCACAGCCACCTCAAAAACGGCCAAACGGTTGAGCGCTTGTTGGTTGCGCCGCACCTAGGCCGTTGAAGCGGGGGAGTCATGAATTCACACACCCAGCGCTTGGTCCTGCACGGTGAAGCCGGGGACATCGAAGCCTTGCAAGACGCGCCTGTCGGTGCCGCTCGCGGCGTGGCGGTCGTGGCCCATCCCCACCCTCTTTTTGGCGGCACCATGGACAACAAAGTGGTCCAGACTTTGGCGCGCGCTTTTGTGCAATGCGGCTGGCGTGTGGTGCGGTTTAATTTTCGAGGTGTGGGCGCCTCCGCCGGTGTGCACGATGCGGGTCAGGGCGAGGCGAGGGATTTTTTAAGCGTTGTGTCGCAAGTCGCGCCGCAAGGGCCGTTGGCTTTGGCGGGGTTTTCTTTTGGTTCGTTCGTGGCAAGCCACGCATTGGCCGCTTTGTGGCACCCGCGTGAGATCGAGAAGGTGGTGTTTGTGGGGACTGCCGCGTCACGTTTTACGGTGGCCGAGGTGCCTGCTGATGCACACGAGCGCACCTTGGTGGTCCATGGCGAGCAAGACGACACCGTGCCCCTGTCTGCGGTGATGGATTGGGCTCGGCCACAAAGCTTGCCTGTGACGGTGGTGCCTGGTGGGGGGCATTTCTTTCATGGACAATTGCCTCTTCTCAAGAGTTTGGTGGTCCGCCACTTGAGCGCTTGACCGCCTGTGGCAGCGCCTCAGCCCATTTTTCCTTTGAATTGAACATGGCCATGATCCAAACCTTGCGTGCAGCTTTTATTGGTTTTGGGCTGTTCGGGGCGAGCCTGTTGCCCGCGCAAGCGCAAATCCCACAGCCTCCCGAAATTGCCGCCCGCGCTTACTTGCTGGTTGACGTCACGGCCAACCAGGTGCTGGCCGAGTTGGATGCAGACAAGCCCGTTGAGCCGGCTTCTTTGACCAAATTGATGAGTGCTTATTTGGTGTTTGACGCGCTCAAATCCAAAAAAATCAGTTTGCAGCAAACTTTTTCCGTGAGCGAGCGGGCTTGGAAGATGCCAGGCTCTCGCATGTTCATCGACCCGAAGATGAAGGTGCCCGTTGAGGACTTGGTCAAAGGCATGATCGTGCAATCGGGCAATGACGCCACCATGGCTTTGGCCGAGGGGGTGGGCGGGACTGCCGAGCATTTTGTGCAGATGATGAACTCCCAAGCCAAGGTGCTGGGCATGAAGTCCACCGGGTACAAAAACCCGGAGGGCTTGACCGAGCCCGGGCACACCACGACCGCACGCGACTTGAGCATCTTGGCCAGTCGATTGGTGCAAGATTTTCCGGATTACGTGGGCTATTACGCGCTCAAAAAGTACCGCTACCCAGGCACGCCGGCCGCCAATGAGAACAATCGCAATTTGCTGTTGTTTCGTGACCCGAGTGTGGATGGGCTAAAAACCGGGCACACCGATGCCGCGGGGTATTGCTTGATCGCCACGGCCAAGCGAGATGCGCCCGGTGTTGGCTCGCGCCGCTTGCTGTCCATCGTCTTGGGTGCATCTAGCGAGAACGCGCGCGCAGTGGAGTCGCAAAAGCTCCTGAACTGGGGGTACACCGCTTTTGACGCGGTCAAGTTGTTTGAAGCCAACCAGGCGGTGGTCTCGCCCAGTATTTGGAAGGGCCGTGCCAATGTGGTCAAACTGGGTCGAGCCCAGCCGATTGTGGTGGCGGTGCCCGCCGGTTCAGCCAACCGCATTCAAACCCAAGTGGCGCGTCCCGAGCCCTTGGTGGCGCCCTTGGCGCGTGGCCAAGTTGTGGGGGCGTTGAAAGTCACCTTGGATCAGCAGCCTCTGGTGGAGGTGCCGCTGACGGTTTTAGAAGCGGTGGAGCAAGCCGGCGTGCTCGGGCGAGCCTGGGATGCGGTTCGCATGTGGGTGAAGTGACTGCATAGAGTGATTTAGTCCTAGATTTACCGACTAGGCCAATGCTGATACACTAGAAGGCTTTTCGGAATTTCCGAAGGGTTTCACGTTTTCTTTTTTTATCAAACGTTTAGGGACGTTTTTCAATGCCAACCATCAATCAACTGGTGCGTCAGGGGCGCGAGGTCGAACAGACCAAGTCAAAAAGCCCTGCGATGCAAAACTCGCCGCAGCGTCGCGGTGTGTGCACCCGCGTGTACACAACGACGCCTAAAAAACCTAACTCTGCTCTGCGTAAAGTCGCCAAAGTGCGCCTGACCAACGGGTTTGAGGTTATTTCGTACATCGGTGGTGAAGGCCACAACCTGCAAGAACACTCGGTGGTTCTGGTGCGCGGTGGTCGTGTCAAAGACTTGCCTGGTGTGCGTTATCACATTGTTCGTGGCTCGCTTGACTTGCAAGGCGTCAAAGACCGCAAGCAGTCGCGCTCCAAGTACGGCGCCAAGCGTCCGAAGAAGGCTTAATTGCCGCCAGCCCCGCGAGGCTTAATTCGTCAAATGGTGTTTGGGTTGTCGGGCAGACAGCGCCAAACGTAGTGACCCGAAGCATTCAATGGTGGATGTGGGTCAAGTAAGTGGAAGTCATGATGACTTTCGCGGTGTCCGAGAGGGCGCCAACTGAAGCAATAGAGGTGATCAAATGCCACGTCGTCGCGAAGTCCCTAAACGTGAAATCCTGCCGGATCCTAAGTACGGCAATGTCGAACTGTCTAAATTCATGAACGTGATCATGGAAGGCGGTAAAAAGGCGGTTGCTGAACGCATCATTTACGGTGCTTTGGAGCAAATTGAGCAAAAGTCGGGCAAAGACCCGCTGGAGCTGTTCTCTGTCGCCATCAACAACGTCAAGCCAATGGTCGAGGTCAAGTCTCGCCGTGTCGGTGGTGCTAACTACCAAGTGCCTGTTGAGGTGCGTCCCGTGCGTCGCTTGGCCTTGTCCATGCGTTGGCTCAAAGAAGCCGCGCGCAAGCGTGGCGAAAAGTCCATGGCATTGCGCCTGGCCAATGAACTGCTGGAGGCCTCTGAGGGCCGCGGCGGCGCCATGAAAAAGCGTGACGAAGTGCACCGCATGGCCGAGGCCAACAAGGCGTTCAGCCACTTCCGCTTCTAAATTCAAAGGTAACCCATCCTGGCTCGCAAGACCCCCCTTGAGCGCTATCGCAACATTGGTATTTCCGCGCACATTGACGCCGGTAAAACCACGACCACCGAGCGCATTCTTTTTTACACCGGCGTGAACCACAAGATTGGTGAAGTGCACGATGGCGCTGCCACCATGGACTGGATGGAGCAGGA
>CAIVLE010000112.1 GCA_903906635.1 uncultured Burkholderiales bacterium
AGTAACGCGGTGCATCTTTTTTGATCCGCTCTGTTAGGGTCTTGAGATCTAACATCATGGGCTGCTGCCGGTTTCATAGACACTTTGTTAAGGTGTCCTCGTTGGAGACTTTCATACAGCAGTTTGGGGATGTAATGACGGCCTCTGAAGCCCTAGATAAATTAGATATTCAACGCACAAAATAACCGTTTTCTTGATACACCTACTCGTAGATGGCCCGCATACGCACTCAATCATGAGTGCGCCCGACACCACATAGCTTGGGGTCCGATGAACGCAATTACTTAGCAGGACTTGCCACGGGTTTGCCTTTGTCGACCACATAAGTAGCCAATACCTTGGCTTTGACACTGCCAGTGTTGATGCCGTCGTGTGCCAATCCCTCAGGCACAAAAAAGGTCTCACCTGCCTTGATGATTTTGGGCGCTTGGCCATCGATCCTCAATTCAAGCTGTCCCTCCAGCACATAACCCAGCTCTTCGCCAGGGTGGGTATGCTTGCCTGCGGCCACGCCTGGCTCAAACTCTGCTCGCGCCTGAACAGCAACCTTGCCGGGCGTGCTCAAGTCCTGGGTTTGAAGCGCAGTGCGACTGAAACCCGCCTGCTGTGCAAGCAACGGGGCCGACATCAGTGCGGCTACGCCCAGTGCCCAAAAATGTTTTAACTTCATTCGTTTCTCCCATTCAAAAAATATGGGGCCAGCTTAGAGCGCGGCATGCAAGTGTCAATAGGGCGAATGGGGACAACAGCGTCGTTGAGGTGTTGTAACTGTCGCGCAGGAGGCAATGCCAGGGCCCTCTTGGGCTTGCTCTAGGGGTAGTCGTGGTGTGTTGCCGCAAGAAAGCGTGCTAGATTAAAAAAGCTTGGCAAGCACCAGCGGCCTAGTTGAGAACAACACCGTTAAAAACAGGAGACATAAGACATGAAATTTAGCAAGCTTTGGATGGGAGGAGCCTTGGCGCTCGCACTCACCGATGTGTGGGCAGCAGCTCCCAAACCAGCAGTTGGGGCGCCTGTCGTTGCCATTGGTGATGTGGACATTGGCGGTGTTGTGCAAGGCCCCAAAGGGCCTGAAGCCGGTGTATGGGTGATTGCTGAGACCACCGAGCTGCCCACCAAATTTGCGCGCATCGTAGTCACCGATGACAAGGGTCGCTACGTCATCCCCGATCTCCCCCCCAATGTGAACTATCAAGTTTGGGTGAGGGGCTACGGCTTGGTTGACTCTCCCAAACTCAGAGGTAAACCGGGCCAGATCCTCAACCACAGCGCGGTGATTGCACCGAGCGCTGCCGCCGCTGCGCACTACTACCCGGCGGTGTATTGGTACTCGATGCTCAAGATACCACCTGCCCAAGATTTTGGGGGAAGCACGAATATTCCTAAGAACATCACCCAAGAGGTCTGGCGCCGACGCATGAATAACACCGACTGCGTGGGCTGCCACGTGCTCGGCCAAGAGTCCACGCGCACCATCCCAGCGGGACTGGGTAAGTTTGAATCAGGCGAGGAGGCTTGGGGGCGGCGCATCGCATCCGGTCACAGCGGTCAATGGATGATGGATCGGCTTGCTGTGCAACTCGGTGGCGTGCCCTTCAAATACTTCGGGGAATGGACCGACCGCATTGCCAAAGGCGAATTACCCAAAACCAAACCTCCTCGCCCGCAAGGCGAGGAGCGAAACATCGTTGTCACCTCATGGGAGTGGGGCACAGAAAAGACTTTTCTTCACGACTTGATTTCCTCCGACCGGCGCAACCCCACGGTCAACCCTTACGGCAAGCTCTTCGGCTCGTCTGAATACTCGAGTGATGACATCCCCATCCTCGACCCCAAAACACACACCGTGAGCACTTTCAAGATGACCGTGCTCAATGACAGTGTGGGCGAGTCATTCGGTGGGCGCTTCCACGCCACCGCACAAGACAAACCTTTTGCGCCTTCGCCTTACTGGGGCTCAGAGAAAATTTGGTCACAAAAAGCCAACAACCACAACGGCATGATCGACCAAAAGGGTCGCGTCTGGTTCGCTGCCAATGTCCGCGGGGATGTGAACCCGGAGTGGTGTAAAAAGAACACCGACCACCCGTCGGTCAAAGCCTTCCCGCTGGAGTTTTCCCAGCGGCAAGTCACCATGCTGGACCCCAAGACGATGAAATACAACCTCATCGACACGTGCTTTGGAACCCACCATCCCCAGTTTGGTTATGACTCAGACAACACCGTCTGGTTCTCAGGCTCGGGGCCCGTTGCGGCTTGGTTCAACAGCCGCATCTATGACGAGACGGGTGACGTGGTCAAAGCACAGGGTTGGGCGCCATGGGTGCTTGACACCAACGCCAATGGCAAAGTGGACGCCTACACCGAGCCCGACAAACCTGGTGAAGCCGGCAAGGACATGCGCGTGGGCGGCTCCGGCCCCTACGGTGTGATGCCACACCCCACCGATGGTTCGGTCTGGTACTCGTTCAACACCTTTGGTGGCACGCCTGGTTTCATGCGGTTTGATCCAAAGACCCAACTCTCTGAGTTCTATGCGCTGCCTAAGGAGTACGTTGGCATTCGTGGCGGCGACATCGACGCCAACGGGGTGGTCTGGGGCTCTGCATCCAATGGGGGCTTTGTGAGTTTTGACCGCAACAAATGCAAAGGCCCGCTCAACGGCCCCAACGCAACAGGTAACCATTGCCCTGAAGGCTTTGCCTACCATCGATTCCCTGGCCCTGGCCACGAAGGTTTTGAGCAAAACAGCGCCGAGGCGAGCTATTACACCTGGGTCGACCAACACAACGCCACGGGACTGGGTAAGAACATCCCCATCGCTACCGGCAACTTGAACGGCGGCTTCATTGCCTACAAAAACGGCAAGATGCTCAATGTGCGCATCCCCTACCCCATGGGTTTCTTTGCCAAAGGCATGGACGCGCGCATCGACGACCCCGATGCGGGTTGGAAAGGTCGCGGCCTGTGGAGCACCAGCGGTGACCGCACCCCCTGGCTGATGGAAGGCGGCAAAGGCTCTAAGCCTCGGGCAGTTCACATCCAGTTCCGCCCCGATCCCCTTGCTCGCTAAGCGACTCCCCCCCCTCAAAGCCAACCTTTGCCAGGTTGGCTTTTTTTCGCCTCACAGTCCGAGTAATTTATTATTAATCATGAAGGTTTTTGTAGGTTTTGATGATTTAGGCATGGTTAAATCAATTTCGACACTAATTTACATACCCATTGCGCTGAATTTTCCTTCCCATGCCAGTGCTTTTCCTTGTGTTCTCCACCACTAGAAGCCGCAAAGCGGCTGGGTGGAACCGACAAAATGCGATGGCTCAGCACATCTGTTCAAGTCCGAGTGCGTCATGAACAAAATTCACCGCGTTCTTTGGAATAAAAACACCCAAACCTTTGTGGCAGTGGCCGAAGTGGCCACCTCCTGCGGCAAGGGCACAGCGCGCTCCACCCTCTGTTCAGCAGCACCGGGCACCCTGAATTTGGCGCTCAAAACCTTGTGGGCCGCCTTCGCTGCGGCAGGCTTGTGTTGGGGCGCAGCTTTTGCCCAAACCTTGGCCCCATCTCAGCTGCCCACAGGCGCTCAGCTCAGCGCAGGCAGCGCCAGAATTTCGCAGTCTGGCAGCACCATGGCCATCACCCAAGACAGCCAGCGCGCCGCCATCAACTGGCAAAGCTTCAATGTGGGTTCGCAGGCCAAAGTCAACATCACCCAGCCCAACAGCTCCAGCGTTTTGCTCAACCGCATCTTGGGCAACTCGGCCTCTCAAATCTACGGCCAGATCAATGCCAATGGCCAGGTGATCATGTCCAACCCATCGGGCGTGTACTTCTCGCCCACGGCAACAGTGGACACGGCCTCCTTTACCGCCACCACCCACGGCATCAGCGACAGCGACTTCATGGCCGGCACC
>CAIVLE010000113.1 GCA_903906635.1 uncultured Burkholderiales bacterium
CGCTGCGCGTCATTGAAATAAGCGGGCACGGTGATGACGGCTTCGGTCACTTCTTAGCCGAGGTAGTCTTCGGCGGTTTTCTTCATCTTGCGCAGAATTTCAGCGCTGATTTGCGGTGGTGCCAACTTGTTGCCACGCACTTCCACCCAAGCGTCGCCGTTGTCGGCTTTGCTGATGGTGTAGGGCATCAAGTCGATGTCTTTTTGAACTTCTTTTTCAGCGAACTTGCGGCCAATCAGGCGCTTGACGGCATACAGCGTGTTGCGTGGGTTGGTCACGGCTTGGCGCTTGGCGGAGGCGCCCACCAAGATCTCGCCGTCTTCTTGATACGCAATGATCGACGGCGTGGTGCGGGCACCCTCGGCGTTTTCGATCACCTTGGTGGTGTTGCCCTCCATGATGGCCACGCACGAGTTGGTGGTGCCCAAGTCAATCCCGATGATTCTTCCCATGTTCTTACTCCAGTGATTTTTAAAATTCAGATGAACGGTAGATGTGGATCACCCTGCCGTTTTCAAGTGTTTATTTCGGTGCGGTCACCGTGACCAAGGCCGGACGCAACACGCGCTCGGCGATCAGGTAGCCTTTTTGCAGCACGGCCACGATGGTGTTGGCTTCTTGATCGGCCGCCACCACGCTGATGGCTTGGTGCTGGGCGGGGTCAAACTTGGCACCCGCGGCAGGGTTGATGGCGATGACTTTGTTGCGCTCCAAGGCGCTGGTGAGTTGGCGCAGCGTGGCCTCTGCACCCTCGCGAATTTGCTCAGGCGTGGCCGTTTTCACGGCCAAGCCAGCTTCCAAGCTATCAACCACGGGCAGCAGGCTGTCGGCAAAGCTCTCGAGCGCGAACTTGCGGGCTTTGGCCACTTCGTCGTCGGCACGACGGCGGGCGTTTTGCACCTCGGCTTGGCCGCGCACGTACTGGTCTTGCAGTTCGGCCGTTTTGGCTTGCAGGATGGCAATTTCCGCTTGCGCTGCCGCCAAAGGGTCAAGCGGCGCTGCGGGGGGCTCTGCGGCAGCGTCGGGCTGAGCAAGAGGAGCTTGTGTCGCGGCCTCGTTGAGCGGCTCTGCGGGGTGTGGGGTTGGGTCTGACATGCTTGGAAAACTCTGGGTTTTTGTGAGATGCAGCAAAGCTGAGGGTGCCCCGCCCCATTTCAAGAGGGAGATTCAAAAAATAAAGGCGAGCAAGCGTTGTCGCTTGCTGGCCGGTCAGGCACGGTCAGCTCTGAGGTGCTGTGAAGGGGCTTTGGAGGAGCCGTGGAGGCGCCGTGGAGGGGCTGTGAAGGGCTTATTCCAGGCCCAGCAGCTCAACGTCGAATTTGAGGGTCGCGTTGGGTGGGATGACACCGCCCGCGCCGCGTGCGCCGTATCCCAAGCCTGGGGGGATGATCAGGGTGCGTTGGCCGCCGATCTTCATGCCTTGCACGCCTTCGTCCCAGCCTTTGATGACCATGCCGCCACCCAGGGGGAAGTCAAACGGGTCATTGCGGTCACGGCTGGAGTCGAATTTGGCCCCTTGTTCGCCGTTTTCGTAGAGCCAGCCGGTGTAGTGCACGGTCACGTGCTGGCCCGCAGTTGCGGTCTCACCTTCGCCCTCCACGTGGTCGATGTATTGCAGTCCGGAAGGGGTGGTGTTCATGGCAAATCCTTGAGGGTCAGAAATTCAAAGCCCCACAGTGTAGCGGCCCCTCAAGGCGACTCCAAAACACAGCGTCATCCACAGGCCGATGCACGGCAGTGGCACTTGGCGCCTCAAGTAGGTGACAGATAGACCTTTTGTAGCAAACGGGTGAGTGTTTTGACTTCAGCTGGCGTCAACGCCGCCGCTGCACTGAGGTCTGAATCCAAGGCGGTGGCTTCGGCTTGTTGCATCAGCGCTGCGCCTTTGGCCGTGAGTGTGAGACCCATGGCCCGACCATCGGTGGGGTGTGGGCTGCGGCGAATGAGTTCGCGCTTTTCAATGCTTTTGAGCAAACCCACCAAATTGGGCGGCAAGATACTCAGTGCCGCGCACAACTGACGCGACGTGATGCCGGGGTTGTGCCCAATCAAGGACAGCACCGAAAAATCCACGGGCCGCAAGTCATGGGGCGCCATGCGCTCCATGAAACGAGCAATGATGGTCAGGGCTGCGCGACGGGTGTTGTAGCCCAGCAGCGACTCCAAGTAGCGGGTGTCCAAACCGTCGTTCATGCGGGGGAGCACTGCGCGCGCACCATCTGGGCGCGCATGCCAAATTCGGGCAGCACCCAAGCGCGCAAGGCCGCCGCTGGGGCGTGCCAGCGTGTGGCGACATCGGGTCCAGAGGGTTGCGTTTGAAGGGCCACTTCAATTTGAGTCCAGCTCCAGGCCAGCAAGGCGAGGGCGGTGAGACGCAAAAAGTCCCCCGCGATCCATCCCAGGCGCACATTGCCGTCGGGGACTTGCGCCGTGGCCAGGGCCTGGGCGGTCAGTGCGCGCAGTTGGGCAAACAAATCGAGCACTTGGGCCTCATGCGCCTGGGTGGCAGACAGGCCTTGGGCCAACTCGTCCAAGACAGCGTGCAAGGCGGCACCGCCATCGGCCACCACTTTGCGCATCAGCAGGTCAATGGCTTGGATTTCGTTGGTTCCCTCGTAAATCATGGCGATGCGGGCGTCACGCAGGTTTTGCTCAATCCCCCACTCGCGCACATAGCCATGACCACCAAACACTTGCAGGCACTCGCTCGCGCCATGAAAGCCTTGGTCGGTGCAGGCGGCTTTCAAGATGGGTGTGGTCAAGGCACACCAGCGTTGCGCCGACTCGCGCTGGGCCGCGTCGGGGTGGTGCTTGGCCACGTCCAAGGCCAAGCCGGTTTTGTAGGCCAGCACGCGTGCGCCATCGATCCAGGCGCGCTGGGTGTCCAAGATGCGGCGCACGGCCGGGTGCTCGATGATGAAGTCTGTGGCCTCGCCCTTGATGCCGGCGGGTTTGGGCGCGCGCATCTGTCGGCGTTCGTGGGCGTAGGCATTGGCTTTTTGCCAGGCGGCGTCGAGTAGACCCACGCCTTGCAGGGCCACGTGCAAACGGGCGGCGTTCATCATCACAAACATGGCGTTGAGGCCTCGGCCGGGCTCGCCCACCAGCCAACCGGTGGCTTCGTCAAAGCGCATCACGCAGGTCGGGCTGGCGTGGATGCCCATTTTTTCTTCAATGCGTTCGCAGTGCACCGCGCTTGGGCTGCCATCGGCGTAGTACTTGGGCACCAAAAAGAGTGACAGGCCTTTCGGGCCGGGCGGCGCATCCGGCAAACGCGCGAGCACCAAGTGCACGATGTTCTCGCTCAGGTCGTGCTCACCGCCGGAGATGAAAATTTTGGTACCCCGAATTTGGTAGCTGCCATCGGCTTGCGCCACGGCGCGGGTGGTGGCCAGCCCCAAGTCGCTGCCAGCGTGGGGTTCGGTCAGGCACATGGTGGCGAGCCACTCGCCCGTGCCCAACTTGTGGACGTATTGCGCTTTGAGCGCTTCGCTGGCGTGGTGCTTGATGCATTCGTAGGCGCCGTGCAAGATGCCCGGCGCCATGGTCCAGCCGTGGTTGGCACCAGACAGCCATTCGTACAACACGCTGTCGAGAACGGCGGGCAGGGCTTGACCGCCGTCTTCGGGGGCGCTGGTGAGAGAGGCCCAACCCGCTTGCCAAAACGCTTGGTAAGCGTCCTTGAAGCCCGCCGGCATGGTCACTGCGCCTTGGTGCCACTGCGCGCCGACTTCGTCGCCAATGCGGTTCAGCGGGGCAATTTCGGCGGCGACAAACTTGCCAGCCTCTTGCAGCACTTGGGCCATGAGGTCGGCGTCGACCTCTTCAAACACGGGCAACTCGCCCAAGCGTGCCGGTGCATGCAGCACTTGGTTCAAGATGAATTGAATGTCTTCTAGGCGGGGTTGGTAATCGCTCATGGGTATCTCTGCGGGGTGCTCAGGCTTTGGTGCGCGCGGCACCCAGGTAGGTATCGATCACACGGGGGTCTTGGGCCAAGTCGCTGGCCGGGCCGTGCAGGCTCACATCGCCCATCTCCAGCACATAACCGTGGTCGGCCACGGCCAGCGCGGCGCGGGCGTTTTGCTCCACCAGCACGATGGTCACGCCGGTCTGGCGCAAGGTCTCGATGATGCTAAAGATCTCCTTGACGATCAGCGGGGCCAGGCCCAGACTGGGCTCGTCGAGCATCAGCAGGGAGGGACGCGACATCAGCGAGCGGCCCACCGCCAGCATTTGGCGCTCACCGCCCGACAGCGTGCCCGCTTCCTGCGCGCGGCGCTCTTTGAGGCGCGGGAACAGCTCGTACACATCGTCTAAGCGACTGCGCCACTGTGCGTTGCCCAGGCGCATCTGGCGGTAGCCGCCCAGCACCAGGTTGTCTTGCACGCTCATGGAGCCAAACAGCTCGCGCTTTTCTGGCACCAGCGCAATGCCTTGCATCACGCGTTCTTCGAGGGTGAGGTCGGTGATTGACTGGCCTTCGAATTCGATCTGCCCCTTGGCTGGCAAGATCCCCATCAGACTGTTCAAGAAGGTCGACTTGCCCGCGCCGTTGGGGCCAATCACCGTGATCACGCCGCCTTTGGGCGCCTCGATGCCGATGCCGTGCAGCACTTCGGCTTTGCCATAGCCTGCGCGCAGCCCGCTGACTTTCAAAAGAGGGGTGCTCATGTCAGTGCTCCGTTCCGAGGTAGGCCGCGCGAACGGCGGGGCTGGCTTGAATTTCAGCGGGGGTGCCTTGGGTGAGCAAGGTGCCAAACTCCATCACCACCAAGTGATCGCACACGTCCATCACCAAGTCCATGTCGTGCTCGACCAACAAGATGCTCATGCCTTCGCTTTGCAGCTGGCGCAACACCTGGGCCAGACTTTGCTTTTCTTTGTGTCGCAGGCCAGCTGCGGGCTCGTCGAGCAGCAGCAGGGCCGGGTCACAACACAGGGCGCGGGCAATTTCCATCAAGCGTTGTGGGCCCATGGCCAGGTTGCCCGCCTGCTCGTGCAGGTACTCGCCCATGCCGATGCGCTCGAGCTGGCGCTGGGCTTCTTTCATCATGCGCTGCTCTTCCGCTTGGTTGAGACGCAACATGGACGACAACACGCCTTTTCCGCCGCGGGTGTAGGCACCCAGTGCCACGTTTTCGAGCACCGTCATGTCAGGGATCATCTTGACGTGTTGGAAGGTGCGGGCCATGCCTTGGCGTGAAATGTCACGCGAGGGCAGGGCGCTGATGTCATGACCCCGAAACAGCACCCGACCGCTGGTTTTGGACAGCACGCCGGTCACGAGGTTGAAGGTGGTCGATTTGCCCGCGCCATTGGGGCCAATCAGACCGACGATCTGGCCCGCTGCAATTTCAAAACTGATGTCGTTGACCGCGGTCAGGCCACCAAACTGTTTGCGTATCTTGTCGACGTGCAACACCACATCGCCCGGGGCTGGTTTGCTGCGCGAGGGCAGCTCAGCGGCGTCGTGCCAGTCAAGGGTGCGCTGCGCGCGTGGAAATTGACGGGCCACCACCGACCACAGGCCATCGGGCAGGTACTTGAGCAGCAACACCATGGAGATGCCAAACACGATCACCTCGTAGCTGCCACTCGTGCCAATCAAGGCGGGCAACGCCACTTGCAGGTAGTCATCAAGCAGCTTGATCAGGCCCGCGCCCACAATGGCACCCCAGACATAGCCCACGCCACCGACCACGGTCATGAACAGGTACTCAATGCCCATCTTCAGGCCAAAGGCCGACGGGTTGACAGTGCGCTGAAAGTGCGCCATCAGCCAGCCCGCCAGTGAGGCAAAGAGGGCTGCGATGATGAAGATCGTGACTTTGTAGCGGAATGTGCTGATGCCCATGGCCTCGGCCATCTGGGAGCCGGTTTTGAGGGATCGGATGGCCCGGCCCGGGCGCGAGTCCAACAAGTTGAGCAGCGCCACGGCTCCAGCCAGCAAGATGGCCCAGGTCAACACGAAGAACAAACGGCCTTGGCCGATGTCTAAGCTGCCAATCGACAAGCTTTTGAGTCCCAGCAAGCCGTCGTACTTGCCCAGCGCGTCCAAGTTGCCCAACAGGTAATACAGGGCCAGGCCCCAGGCGATGGTGGCCAGTGGCAAGTAGTGTCCCGACATGCGCAAGGTGATCACGCCCACCACCAAGGCGCTGATGGCCGTCAGGCCCAGGCCGACAAACAAAGTCAGCCAAGGCGACATGTCCAGGTTGAGGGTGAGCCAGGCGGTGGTGTAGGCGCCGATGCCCACAAACGCGGCTTGGCCAAACGAGGTCAAGCCGCCCACGCCGGTGAGCAGCACCAAGCCCAGGCAGACCAAGGCGTACAGACCAATGTAGTTGAGTTGCGCGATCCAGAAATCGGGCAAAGGCAAGAGGGCGGTCACCGGGACAGCAGCCCCTAATAAGAGCAAGGCGATGTTGTGTGTTTTCAGCATGATCAGTGTTCCTCGTCGCTGTGGCCGCTACGCAATGAGCGCACGAGAAGAATGGGCAAAACCAAGGTGAACACGATCACCTCTTTGAAGGCGCTGGCCCAAAAAGCGCCAAAGGCTTCCACCACGCCCACGAACAGCGCCCCGAGCAGCGCGCCCGGGTAGCTGGACAAACCGGCGATCACCGCCGCCACAAAGCCTTTGAGGCCAATTAAAAACCCCGAGTCATAGAACACGGTGGTGGTCGGGCCGATCAACAAGCCCGAGAGGGCGCCGATGAAGGCGGCCAATAAGAAGGTGAGTTGGCCTGACGTGTGGCTTGAGATGCCCATCAAGCGGGCCCCGGTGCGGTTGACTGCCGTGGCGCGCAGCGCTTTGCCGCGCAGCGAGCGTTCGAAATACAGCCACAGCAAGACGATCAAGGCCAGCGAGACGACAAAAATGATCACGGTTTGGCCCGACAGTGACAAAGGGCCCACGCTGAAGCGTGCGTCCCAAAAGGGCGGGTTGCGAAAACCTTCCGCGCCAAAAAACAGCAAGCCCAAGCCAGTCATGGCAAAGTGCACGCCCACCGAGACAATCAGCAGCACCAAAGGGGTGGCCGCTTCCAGGGACTGGTAGGCCACGCGGTAGACCAACGGGCCAAATGCGGTGACGATGAGCACGCTCAAAGCAGCTTGCACGCCCAGCGGAAAATTCTGCGGCGCCGCCCAAAGCGACAGCGCAGCAATCAGCACCGGAGTCGCCAGTGTTTTCAGGCCCGACTGCACGGCACGGCCCAGTTGGCCGTGGTGTCTCCAGCGTTCTACACACTCCATCAAAGCGGCGACCACGGCCAAAATCAGCAGCAACCAGACCGTGCCTGGAACTTTGCCGGTTTGCAGCATGGCCAGGGTGAGCGCGCCATAGGCGACAAACTCGCCTTGCGGAATGAAGATCACCCGGGTGACGGTGAACACCAACACAGTGGCCAGCCCGAGCAGGGCATAAACCGCACCGTTGGTCACGCCGTCCAGCAGCAAGATGCTGGCGATGGAAAAGTCCATGATGGAGCCTTGAGAAAAACAGTGAACCGAGCTGCCGATTGCCCCTGAGGAGCCCGCCTGGCACTTGCGGTAGGGGCTTGGCTCACCCGCCTGTGGGGATGAGCCAAGTCATGCGTAGGTCTTATTCGACCTTGAACTTGCCGTCGACCAGCTTGGTCATCACACCGGTCTCGAGCGTGTAGCCCCAGTGGTCGGTGGGTGTCCAGTTCATCACGCCATGCGCAAAGACGGTGCGACCCATGGTCTCCAGGCTGTCTCGCAAAGCGGCGCGGAACTGAGGTGTGCCAGGCTTGGCTTTTTTCAGCGCCAGCGGGATGGCTTTTTCCATAGCCACCTGAAAGTCATAGGCGTGACCGGCGAATTGGTTGCGGGTGTTGGCACCGTGGGCGGCTTCAAACTTTTGCACAAATTCCAGCGCTTGTTTCTTGGACGGATGGCTGTCGCTGAGCTGGTCTCCCAACAAGGCGGGGCCAGAGACCACGAAAGTGCCTTCCACCGACTTGCCGCCCACGCGGGGCAAGTCGGGCGTGGCGGCCGCGTGGGTCTGGTAGACCTTGCCCTTGAAACCACGCTCGAGCAGGCCCAACTGAGGCATGGCAGCGCCCGAACCCGAGGCGACCACCAAAATGGCGTCGGGGTTGGCGGTGGTCAATTTGAGGGCTTGGGGGGTCACGCTGGTGTCGGTGCGGGCAAAACGCTCGGTGCCCACCAGTTTGATGCCCGCTTTGTCTAGCATGGGCCCGATGGCATCGAGCCACTGTTGACCATAGGCGTCGGTGTAGCCCAAAAAGCCCACCGTTTTGACGCCGTTTTTCTTCATGTGCTCGACCACGGCGTGGCCCATCACGGTGTTGGACTGGGGCAGACGGAAGAGCCATTTGTCTTTGCCTTCAGGCACACCCACAGGCGAGCCTGCGATTTGCACCGTGCCTGCTTCGGTGGCGATGTCGGTCATGGCGGCGGCCACTGCGGTGATGCAGGAGCCAAAAATCAGGTCCACCTTGTCTTCGGTCACAAAGCGACGGGCATTGGCCGCGCCTTTACCGGGATCGGTGGCGTCGTCCAAGATCGTCAAGTTGACTTTTTCACCACCAATGGACTTGGGAAAGAGTTGCAACTGCTTTTGCATGGGAATGCCCAAGCCAGAGCCCGGGCCCGTCAGCGACAGGCTGACACCGATGTTGATGTCGGCCAAGGCTGCGGTGCTCATGAGCGCAGCAACGGCAGTGGTGATGAGGCTGGTTTTGAGTTTCATGGTTGTCTCCTAGTGGGATGAAATAGCAGGTGAAAAATCAGCGCGGCGCCATGCGCAACGCACCGTCCAAGCGAATCACTTCGCCGTTGAGGTGGGTGTTGGTCACGATATGGCAGGCCAGTTGGGCAAACTCTTCGGGTTTACCCAAGCGAGAGGGAAAGGGGATGGAGGCTGCCAGTGACTGCTGAACCGCTTCGGGCAAGGTCTTCATGAGCGGCGTGGCGAATAAGCCAGGGGCCACCGTGCACACACGGATGCCGTGCTGAGCCAAGTCGCGTGCCATCGGCAGGGTCATGCTCACCAAGCCACCTTTGCTGGCGCTGTAGGCTTGTTGACCCACTTGGCCGTCAAACGCGGCCACCGAGGCGGTGAACATCATCACACCGCGTTCACCGTCTTCGCCAGGCGTGAGCTTGGCGCAGGCAGCGGCAAACAAGCGGCTGATGTTGTAAGCGCCCACCAGATTGACGTTGACCACGCGGGCAAAGTCTTCCAGCGCAGCGGCGTTGCCGTCTTTGCCCACCACGCGCTTGGCGGTGCCGATGCCGGCGATGTTCATCAAGATGCGGGCGGGCCCGAGCGCCGTCGTGGCCGCATCGAGTGCTGCTTGCACGCTCTCGGTTTGTGTGATGTCGCAATGGCAAGAGACGGCCGTGCCCGCGCCATGCTCGGTGTTGAGTTGCTCGGCCACTTGCTGCGCCAGCGCGGCGTTGACGTCGAGCACGGCCACTTTGGCTCCCAATCGGGCCAGCTCACGAGCGGTGGCCTCCCCCAAGCCTGAGGCGGCACCGGTCACGAGGGCAGTTGTTCCTTGAATCTGCATGGATGATCTTTCTGGTGTTCAGTGTGGCAACAGGGTGTTGGGGGCGTGGCCATCGTGCAAGGCCTGCACCAAGTCGTCGCGGTGTTTGAGCACGGCGCGTTGGTTGATCGAGCCTTTGTCGGTGACTTCGCCTTTGTCGATGGAGGGTGGCTCACTCAGCAACACGGCGCGAGCCACGCGCGAGGCGCTGCCCGTGGAGTGGCTGGCGAGCTCATTGAGCACGGTTTGGAAATGCGCCAACACCGGCGCGCTGGCCAGCACCTCACCCATGGGGGCTTGGGCGTGCAGTCCGCTTAAGGTACGCACCGCTTGCGTGGGGAAGATCATGGCACCAACTTCGCGGCGGTTGAGTCCGGTGATGACCACGTCTTGGATGTAGGGGGCACCCGCGGCAATGATCTTGCCTCGCAAGGGACCCACGCTCACAAAGGTGCCGGTGGAGAGTTTGAAGTCTTCGGCAATGCGGCCATCAAAGCGCAGGCCTTGGTGCACGTCGTTGGGGTCGATCCATGTCACCGCGTCGCCGGTGCAAAAGAAACCTTCTTCATCAAAGTGCTCGCGCGTTTCTTCTGGCGCACGCCAGTAGCCGGGGGTGATGTTGGGGCCTTTGTAGCGCACCTCCACCTTGTCGCCGTTGGGCACGAGTTTGAGCTCCAGGCCCGGTGTGGGAACGCCCAAGTCGCCCGACTTCACGCGTGGGCTCGTGACGAAGATGGCAAATGGGCCCGACTCGGTCATCCCCAGGCCTGTGCTCATCACGATGCGCTCGCCAATTTCACGCTCTTGGCTCTCAAACAGACTGTCCCAGATCGGTTGCGCCAGGGCTGCACCGGCATAAAAAAACATCTGCACGCGCGAGAGCAAGTTTTTGCGCAAGGCGTCGTCGGTTTTCATGGCGTTGGCGATGGCCTCAAAGCCGGTGGGCACGTTGAAGTACACCGTGGGTGCAATCTCACGCAGGTTACGCAAGGTCTCGGCCATCAGCGCTGGGGTGGGCTTGCCGTCGTCGATGTAGAGCGTGCCGCCGTTGTAGATCACCATGCCAAAGTTGTGGTTGCCACCAAAGGTGTGGTTCCAGGGCAGCCAGTCCACGAGCACCGGGGGTGAGGCTGCCAGGACCGGCATGGACTGGCCCATTTGCTGTTGGTTGGCGCACCACATGCGCTGGGTGTTGATCACGGCTTTGGGCAGCTTGGTCGAGCCCGAGGTGAACAAAAACTTGACGATGGTGTCGGGCCCGGTGGCCTCAATGGCAGCGTCCACCGCAGGGGTGTCGGGGGTGTTGGCCAAGTCGGCAAATGGCGTGCTGGCACGGCCCTCCAAGCTGCCTTGGTGCAACACCACTTCGACGTTCGAGTCCACGGCGGTTTGGATGGCTTTGCCATAGCGCTTGGCGTCTGAGGCAAACACCAAGCCAGGGGTGAGGGTGGTGAGGATGTGGCGCAGCTTGTCGTAGTCTTGGCTGATGGTGGAGTAGGCAGGCGAGGCGGGGCAATAGGGCACACCGGCCAACATGCAGCCCAAGGCCAACTGGGCGTGCTCTAAGTCGTTTTCTGACAAGATGACCACCGGGCGCTCGGCGCTCAGTCCACGGTTGATCAGGCTTTGCGCAATGCGACGGGCACTGGCCAGGGCTTGGGCGAAGCTGATGTGCTCCCACTCGCCCGTGCTGGCGTCGGCGTTTTTGCGGCGTCTTGCAAATAGGGTTCGCTCGGGCGCGTGCTCGGCCCAGTGCACCAAGCGGTCGGTCATGCGCTGGGCGTAAGGCGCCAAGTCTTGATCGGCCCTCACGTAGCGCGTGCCCTGTGGGCCCTCGCGCATGGCCACGCGGGTCACACCAAACGTCATCTCGCGAAACTTTGCGGTCATCTGTGTCTCCAAGTTGTGGGCTGGGGCGGGCTGGGGGCGCACGGGGGGGGCCAGCGGCTCAACCCTCGGGCTGTCAGCCTTTTTGAACCTTGTCTGCACGGCCTTCCAAGAAGGCGCGCACACGCTGCTTGGCTTCGGGGGCCGCTTGGGCGATGGAGCACATCAGGGCCTCGGTCAAGAAGCCTTGGTCGGCCGGTTGCTCGGCAATGCGCGGCAAGGCGTGCATCAAGGCGTAGTTGGTCAGTGGCGCGTTGGTGGCAATGCGTTGTGCGAGCTCAAACGCTTTGTCAAAGGCGCTGCCCGTTGGCACCAAGTACTGGGCCAGGCCAATGCGCTCGCCGTCCACGGCGTTGTAGACCCGACCGGTGAGCATCATGTCGGTCATGCGGGCCACGCCAATGAGGCGTGGGATGCGCACGGAGCCACCCCCCCCGACAAAAATGCCGCGTGAACCTTCGGGCAACGCATAGAACGTGGATTCATCGGCCACCCGAATGTGGCACGCACTGGCGAGCTCCAAGCCCCCGCCCACCACAGCGCCGTGCAAGGCTGCCACCACGGGCACTGGGCCATATTGCAAGCGTTCCAAGGCCACATGCCAAGAGCGTGAGTGATGCATGCCTTGGCCCGCATCACGCTCTTTGAGCTCGCTCAGGTCCAGGCCTGCACAAAAGTGTTCTCCATCCCCATCGATCACCGCTGCGCCAGCATGTTCAGGCAGGTTTTCAAAGATTTTGCGAATTGACGCCACCAAGCCGTCGCTCAAGGCATTGCGCTTGGACGGGCGCGTGAGGCGAATCACCGCGATGTTGTCGCGCATCTCAAAGTGAATGTCTGGCGTGCTCAGGTTCATGGGGAAAGGCTTTCTTGACGGGGTGCGGGTTTGTTGGGTTGCATTTCTGCTGGGTTTGAATTATGGTTATGAAAGATAACTAAATAATACGGACTTACCCTAGTCCTTTTCGCTTCTACATTCACAGGAGATTGCCTCGCATGGACTACAAAAATTTGATCGCCATTGACATCCACACCCATGCCGAGGTGAGTTGTCGCAACCCGTTTGACAACTACGGTGAGGAGTACGACCGCGCGGCTGACAAGTTCTTTGGCAGCAACCGTCGCCCCACGATTGACGAGACGGTGGCGTACTACCGTCAACAGAAAATAGGCTTGGTGATGTTCACCGTCGACAGCGAGTCTCAGCTCGGGCGTCGGCGCATTCCCAACGAAGAAATTGCCGACGCCGCCAAGGCCAACAGCGACATGATGATTGCGTTTGCCAGCATCGACCCGCACAAGGGCAAGATGGGCGCGCGTGAGGCCGAGCGCTTGATTCGGGAAGACGGCATCAAGGGCTTCAAATTCCACCCCACGGTGCAGGGCTACCACCCCTACGACAAGATGGCGTGGCCGATTTACGAGGTGATCAACCACTACAAATTGCCCGCTATTTTTCATACCGGACACAGTGGCATTGGCAGTGGCATGCGTTGCGGTGGCGGCTTACGGTTGGCCTACAGCAACCCCATGCATTTGGACGATGTCGCGATCGATTGGCCCGACATGCAAATCGTGATGGCTCACCCGAGTTTTCCGTGGCAAGACGAGGCGCTGAGCGTGGCCACGCACAAGCCCAATGTGTGGATCGATTTGTCGGGTTGGAGCCCCAAGTACTTTCCAAAGCAGTTGGTGCAGTACGCCAACACCTTGCTCAAAGACCGCGTGCTGTTTGGCAGCGATTACCCGTTGATCACCCCAGAGCGCTGGATGAAAGACTTTGAGGTGGCAGGCTTCAAGCCCGAGGTGATGCCTGGCATCTTGAAAGACAACGCTGTGCGTTTGTTGGGCTTGGACAAAGCCACTGCATGAAGACTGGGTGCGGGGGCAGATCCCGCACAATCGGGGCATGCTGAATATTTTGTCCATCACAGCCCCGATTTACCTGAGCATCTCCACGGGCTATGTCGCCACCCGTAGCGGCTTTTTCAGCAAACTTGACATGCAGGTGTTTGGCCGCTTTGTGCTGAACTTTGCTCTGCCAGCCATGCTCTTTAATGCCTTGTCGTTGCGCGACTTCCAAGATGTGCTGCACCCGAGTTATTTGCTGGCCTATGCGCTGGGCTCTGTCATGACGTTTGCCATCGGCTTTGCGGTGTGGCGCTATGGCCGACGTGAAAACTTGACCCTGAGTGCGCTGGCGGGCATGGGGGTGAGTTGCTCCAACAGTGGGTATGTGGGCTACCCGATTTTGTTGCAAATTTTGGGGCCCGAGGCGGGGGTGGGCATGGCCTTGACCTTACTCGTTGAAAACCTGGTCATCATCCCGCTGGGCATCAGTTTGGCCGACAGCGGCGAGGCGCAGCATGCGTCGTGGCAGCACACGGTGTTGGCGAGTTTCATGCGTTTGCTGAAAATTCCGATGCTGTGGGCCATTGTGGGGGGCTTCGTGTTTTCGATGATGGGCTGGCATTTGTCCGAGATGTTGTTCAAAACGGTCAATTTGTTCGCGTTGACCTGTGTGGGCATTGCTTTGTTTGTCAACGGTGGCTCATTGGTGGGCATGCGGGTGGTGGGCCAAATGCAGTCGGTGGCTTGGATGGCTTTGTTCAAATTGTGTTTGCACCCAGCGCTGGTGGGGCTCATGCTGTGGACATTCGGTGGCATGGACGTGTCGTTGCAGATCGCGGGCGTGTTGTTGGCCAGCATGCCCATGATGGGCATTTATCCGATCTTGGGGCAACGCCATGGGCAAGAGGGCTTTTGCGCCGCTGCGTTGTTGGTGACCACCGTGGCGTCTTTTTTCTCCATCAGTTTGCTGCTGTGGGGTTTGAGCCAAGTGCCAGCTTGGCGTGTGGCCACAGGTGGATGAGCCAGGGACGCTGTGATGCATGCCGCCCTTGAGATTCAAGACTCTGAGGTTGAGCTCACGGCCGTGCGCGCCCAAGGCGCGGGCGGACAAAACGTCAACAAGGTCTCGAGCGCGATTCACCTGCGGTTTGACATCGCAGCTTCCTCCTTGCCTGATGGGGTGAAAGAACGCCTGCTGGCTTTGCGTGACAGCCGCATCACCCGCGATGGCGTGGTGGTGATCAAGGCCCAAGAGCACCGCAGCCAAGACATGAACCGGGTCGAGGCCTTGTCGCGCTTGATCGAGCTGGTCCGCCGTGTGGCCCTTCCGCCCCGGGTGCGTCGCGCAACCCAACCGACCTATGGATCCAAGCAGCGGCGCTTGGAATCGAAGAAAAAAACGGCCCAAACCAAGGCCGCTCGGGCCCGAGTTCCCCACGTTTGATGGGCTGCCCAAAGCCTCAGACAGCTGTCACCCATTCGACCCAGGTGGGCGGGGGGTGTCCTCATAATGGGCAGCACAACAACAGGAGACAGCAGATGCGAGCATTTGTCTTTTTGCGGGGCCTCGCGGCCAGCTTGGCCTTGGTCTTGCCTTTTTGCGCAGCAGCCCAAGCTTGGCCCAACAAACCCATCAAGTGGATCATCCCCTACACGCCAGGGGGCATCACCGACAGCGCCACGCGCATGGTGGTGCAAAAGGTGCAAGAACAAACGGGCTGGACCATCGTGGTGGAGAACAAACCCGGTGCCAACTCGATTCTGGGGGCCGATTTCGTGGCCCGCTCGTCGCCTGACGGGTATACCTTTTTGACTGTGATTGGTGCGCATGCCGCCAATGCCACCTTGTACGCCGGGCGGCTGCCCTATGACGTGGTGAAAAGTTTTGCCCCTGTTTCCTTGGTCGGGGTTGCCCCTTTGTTGATGACGGTCAACAACAACTTGCCTGTCAAAGACGTCAAAGAGTTGATCGCATATACAAAAGCCAACCCAGGCAAGGTGTCGTTTGGTTCTTCGGGTGTAGGCGCTGCGGCCCACTTGACGCAAGAGCTGTTCAAGCAAGTCACCGCCACCGACATGGTGCATGTGCCTTACAAAGGGACAGCGCCTGCGATGAATGATTTGATGGGAGGCAGCCTGCAGATCTTGACCGACACGCCCAGCGCGTTGATGCCGCATGTACGCAGCGGCAAGATCAAGGCCTTGGCGGTGTATTCCGCCAAGCGTTTGCCCGGACTGGCCGATGTGCCCACCATTGCAGAAGCGGGGGGGCCTGCCATCGAGGGGTCGACCTGGGTCATGTTCTTGGCCCCTGCGGCCACACCACGCGAGATCGTCAACCGCATGTCTGCAGAAACGGCCAAGGCCATCAACACGCCCGAAATGAAAGCGCGTTTTGAGAGCTTGGGCATCGAGTCCGGGGGCAACACCCCAGAGCAAGCGGCGAAGTTTTTAGACGATGAAATCGCCAAGTGGGCGAGGGTTATTGCAGCCGCGGGCGTGAAGGCGGAATAAGGGGCGTGGTGTGAATTTGTTCAATTTAGACGGTCAAGTGGCCATCATCACCGGGTCCTCGCGGGGCATCGGGCGGGCGATTGCGCTGCGCATGGCCGAGCACGGTGCGCGGGTGGTGATTTCGTCACGCAAGGCGGCGGCGTGTGCCGAGGTGGTCGAGGAGATTGAGGCTAAATACGGCGCAGGGCGCGCCATCGCTGTGCCCGCCAATATTTCCTCAAAGGAGGATTTGACGCATTTGGTGGCTCAGACCCAGCTTCAGTGGGGACGCATCGATGTGTTGGTGTGCAACGCGGCGAGCAACCCGTATTACGGACCTCAAGCGGGCATTGCCGACGAACAGTTCCGCAAGATTTTGGACAACAACATCGTCTCTAACCACTGGTTGATTGCCCAAGCCGCGCCTCAGATGACGGCGCAGCGCAGCGGTTCGATCATCATCGTGTCCTCCATTGGGGGGCTGCGTGGCTCCTCTGTGATTGGCGCCTATTGCATCAGCAAAGCCGCCGACATGCAGTTGGCGCGCAACTTGGCGGTGGAATATGGGCCGTTCAACGTTCGGGTCAATTGCATTGCGCCGGGCTTGATCAAAACCGACTTTGCGCGCGCGTTGTGGGAAGACCCAGTGACGTTGCAACAACGCATGACCACCACCCCCTTGCGGCGCATTGGTGAGCCCGATGAAATTGCTGGAGCCGCCGTCTTTTTGGCGTCCCAAGCCGGCTCTTATGTGACCGGCCAGAGCCTGGTGGTCGATGGCGGGGTGACGATTTAGACTTTTCGCAAAAAGCAGGCCTTGAGCGAGAAATTGCCGGCTTCCATTTTGCAGTCCACTTCGTGGTCACCACCCACCAAACGAATGCTCTTGACCTTGGTGCCCACTTTGAGGGTGATCGAGGAGCCCTTGACTTTGAGGTCTTTGATCAGCACCACCGAGTCACCGTTGCTCAACACATTTCCGTTGGCATCTTTGACCACATCTTCTTGCTCGACGTGGGTTGATGGGGTGGCAAGTTGGGGCCATTCATGCCCACAGTCGGGACAGACCCAGTTCTCGCCATCGGGGTAGGTGTTTTCAAGTGAGCATTGGGGGCAGGCGGGTAGGGCATTCATAGAACGTGGTTTCAAGGCTATTTAGCTTGAGTGTAGGTGGCTAGGTAAGTAAGACATGCCAAAATCGTAAGTATGGCCTGTGACTTTTTTAATTCTTTATCCTCCACAAGTCGGCGTTTACTCTGTTCTTGCTGGGTGTTTGTCTGTGCGCTGGTGCTGGCCAGTTGCTCAAGCGGCGAGGGGGATCTGACCTTGAAGTGCCTCGGTAGCAAGCATGAAATCCATGGCCTGTCCGATGTCCCGGGCAGCACCACCACCCGCGCGCGCGACTCACACCGAACATTTGGTTTTACCGGTAAAAAATTCAAGGGCGAATTCGTCTGTCAGCAATGGACTGAATCACAGATTCGGTGCGAATCGTCTATGCCAGATGGCAGTTTTTACCAGTTGCTCAAGGTGGACCG
The DNA here is from genome assembly GCA_903906635.1 of uncultured Burkholderiales bacterium. Classification (GTDB taxonomy): domain Bacteria; phylum Pseudomonadota; class Gammaproteobacteria; order Burkholderiales; family Burkholderiaceae_C; genus Limnohabitans. The sequence continues at coordinate 17,315 of CAIVLE010000113.1, forward strand.
TGCCAAACATGAAGTGCAGCACCAGGTTTACAAAAACGAACATGGCGTGGTCGAAGAGACCGTCTTTGATGGCACTTGCGAAATCACCCACCCCTGAGGCTCGAACCATTTTTTTGAAAGACACGCACTGTGACAGAACTCTCCCAACCTGCACTGCCCGATCATTTGTCGATTGATCCGCGCAGTCCCCATCATGTACCGGCCGTCTTTGAACACGAGATCGGGATTCGGTTCAATGACAAAGAGCGTTTCGATGTGGAGGAGTACTGCATCAGTGAAGGCTGGATCAAAGTACCCGCTGCCAAGACCTTGGATCGCAAAGGCAAGCCCTTGCTCTTCAAGATCAAAGGGCGAGTCGAGGTTTTTTACCGCTGAGCCGGTCTTGACGCCAGTCCACACGTGGAGATCTTCAGTGGGTGCACAGCGCACAGCGCTGAGGACGGCCGCTGTGGGTATGACGTGTCTGGCAGGTCTGGCGGGTCTGTGCACGTCATGGCCGATGAGTGCTTGGGCGATGGATGGGGGCTCTGGCATCCAAGCCAAATTCGAAGGCCTTGTCACATTGGGCACTGCCATACGCAGCGATGATCCCAGCGCCAGCATCTTGGGCGGGGTCTCCGCAGCCCGCGTGCCAGGTGCGCCCGCGGGTCAGCTGGCGGCTGGTTCGAGTGCGGGCGGCAATGACTTGAATTTTCCATCCGGCCAAGCGGTCTCGACTGTGCTCAAAGCCATGGGCAGTATGGACCTGCGTCAGCAAGACACGGGCTTTTTTGTGCGTGCCAAAGGCTGGCAGGACATGGCGCTCAAAAACAGTGACCACGCATATGGCAATTGGCCCAATGGGTTCACACCCAATGCACGCTTGAGCGATGCAGGGTTTGCACCTGAAGCGCAATTTGCCAACCTGCAGTGGATGGATGTTTATGGCTACACCCAAGTGGAGGTGGGCGCGAGTTCCTCACTGGCCTTGAGTCTGGGCCGCCAGTACGTGAACTGGGGGCAGGCCAAGTTTTTGGCCGGTGGTGTCAATGTGATCAATCCCTTTAACTTCGCTGCGGGTGTGCGTCCAGGCGCTGCCCAAGAGGAGATGCGCCTGCCTGTGGGAATGCTTTATGGCCAATTGCAAACCAGTGAAGTCTCAACTTGGGATGGATTTGTCCAGTATGAGTCGCGTGCCAATGTGCTGCCCGGATGCGGGACTTTTTATGCAATAGCCAACTTTGCGCCAACGGGCTGCAGCTTCGTGAACGCCTTGCCAGGAGTCAGCGACCCTGCGGCACTGGCCTCTGGGCTTTATGCCCATCGGGCTGACGATGTGGCTTTTGCCAGCTCGGGGCAGTTCGGTGTGTCTTGGAAGTTTCAACCACGTGACGCGGCGGGCCCTGTGCGTTTGTACGCCATGCAGTACCACAGCCGCGCGCCCAGTATTCGGCTCACCAACGCCACCTTTGCTGCGGGCTTGGACACAACGCAAGCAGCCTTGATGCAGCGCCTGAGCGGGCCCGGCGCCACCAGCTATGCTTTGTTGTACCCGCAGGCGATTCAGCTCTTGGGTGCCAGTTTCGAGTCCCAGCTGGGTCCAACCCGACAGCTCTATGGGGAAGTGGCCTACCGACCCAATCAGCCGCTGAACTTGAACGCTGCAGATGTGATGGCTGCCTTTTTGTCCCGTGCACCTAATTCAGCGCTGAATTTGGCCAAAGGTGTCAATGCGATTGGTTTGGGCGGGACGTTTGATGGCTATGACCGCTTCAAAGTGACCACTGCCAGTGTGGGGGCGGTCCAAGTCTTGCCCAAAGTGCTGGCCGCAGACAGCCTGCGCGTGACCGCAGAGTTGGGGATGAGCCATGTGGCAAGTCTGCCAAGCGCGGGCAGCTTGCGATATGGTCGCTCCGATGATTTTGGGGTTGCTGCCTACACCGGTGGACCTGTCTGCACCGATGCCAGCGTGGCTCAAAAAACTTGCGCTCAAGATGGCTTTGTCACCTCGCTGTCGTGGGGGTACCGCATGCAGTTATCCGCCTCTTACAGCGAATCCGCATGGGGGGCAGCATGGACTCCGATGTTGTATGCGGCGCACGACGTGTCGGGGTACTCTTATGACGGCACCTTTGTCGAGGGTCGTCGCGTGATACGACCCGGTGTGCGCGCGCAGTGGCGAGACGGCTACTTTGGAGAAATGCATTACCACCACACCTGGGGCGGGCGCTACAACACCCAGATCGACCGCAGCACTTTGAGCGTGATTGCCGGCGTGCGGTTTTAAAAGAAGGGGGGGTGACGAGCCTTGACCCCAGCACTGGCTCCACAGTTAGGGCTGCTTGGTTCCCCACCTGACCCGGTTGGCCGCTTCCCCATGTGGGAAGGCCCGTCACCTGTCATTGTAGTCACAAGGCTGCAAAGCCACCCTTTAGAATGCTCGGCTTATGTCATACCTCGTGCTCGCCCGCAAGTACCGCCCCAGAACCTTCACCGAGATGGTGGGGCAAGAGCACGTGGTGCAGGCGTTGACGAACGCCTTGACCACCCAGCGTTTGCATCATGCCTACCTGTTCACGGGCACCCGTGGCGTGGGCAAAACCACAGTCTCGCGCGTGTTGGCCAAGTCGCTCAACTGCCAAGGCGTTGACGGCACTGGTGGCATCACGGCTGAGCCTTGTGGCGTTTGCCAAGCCTGTCGCGACATCGATGCGGGTCGCTTTGTGGATTACACCGAGTTGGATGCCGCGTCCAACCGCGGCGTCGACGAAGTGCAGTCCCTCTTAGAGCAAGCGGTTTACAAGCCCGTCCAAGGCCGCTTCAAGGTCTTCATGATTGACGAGGTGCACATGCTCACCAACACCGCGTTCAACGCGATGTTGAAAACCTTAGAAGAGCCGCCTGAGTATTTGAAGTTTGTACTGGCCACCACCGATCCACAAAAAGTGCCCGTGACTGTGTTGTCGCGCTGCTTGCAGTTCAACTTGAGGCCGATGGCCCCTGAGACGGTGTTGGAGCACTTGGGCCATGTGCTGGCGCAAGAGCACATCACGTCAGAACCACAAGCCTTGCGTTTGATTGCGCGTGCCGCTCGCGGCTCCATGCGTGACGCGCTGAGTCTGACCGACCAAGCCATTGCCTATGGCGGTGGCCAATTGCAAGAAGCGGCCGTGCGTCAGATGTTGGGCAGCGCCGACCGCACGCATGTGTTCCGTCTGATCGAGGCTTTGGCCTTGGGCGATGGTAAGTCAGTGGTCGACACGTCAGAGGCCTTGCGTGTGCATGGCTTGAGCGCAGCAGCGACGTTGGAAGACATGACGGTGGTACTGCAACGCATGGCGGTATGGCAGGCGGTTCCCAGCATGGCTGCTGATTCGGATGCCGATCCAGAGGCCCAAGACTTGGTGCGTCTGGCGCAGTTGATGCCCGCTGACGAAACTCAGTTGCTCTACAGCCTGTGTTTGCACGGACGCCAAGAGTTGGGCTTGGCTCCCGATGAATACGCGGCCATGACCATGGTTTTGTTGCGGTTGTTGGCGTTCAAAGCGGCCCCCCAACCAAGTGCAGCAGCATCGGCTGAAAAAAAAACTCCAATTAACCCCCGAGTTGAACCCGTAGTTGAACCTCGGGTAGAACCTCGGGTAGAACCCCGTGTTGAACCCCGTGTTGAATCCCGTGTCGCACTGACACCCCCGCCCATGCCGCTCGCGGCTTCACCTGGGGCGCATACCAAGCCAGCTGAGGCAGCCAGCGCGAGCCCCAAACCTTCGGGCTTGCCATTGCCGGTGCGCGAGTTGCCCCAGCGCACTGCCCACGTACCGGCCATGGGGTCCGCGCCAAGCCGCCCTGACACCAAGAGCCCCCCTGACGATGCAGGCTGGGTCGCGGTGCCGGTTCGCCAACAGCCCGAATCGCGATTGTCCAGCGAGCGAGGTGCTGCCTCAACCCCTGAGGTCCCCCAGGTGGTGGCCACGCCAGAGGGGGAGTTTTGGCACGGTTTGGTCACGCAGATGGCTGCGGCCGAAACCATCAATGCCTTGGTGCGTGAGCTGGCTTTGCAGTCGCAGTTGGTGGCGCGTGACAGCGACACCTGGATGCTGCGTGTGGAGCGTGAGTCACTCAACAACACCACCAGCCGCGAGCGTTTGCAGCAAGCCTTGGCCAACGCAGGGCATGCGGTGCGCTTAACCGTGGAGGTGGGGCGTGTGCAAGACAGTCCCGCCAAACGCAATGCGGTGGCCGCGGCTGAACGTCAGCTGGCCGCGGAAGCCATCATCCTCAACGATCCCTATGTGCAGGGCTTGATGCGAGACTATGGGGCACGCATCGTGCCTGGCAGCATCCAGCCGGTGTGAGATTTTTAAGTTCTATCTGAAGGAAAAACATGTTCAACAAAGGACAACTCTCTGGCCTGATGAAGCAAGCTCAAGCCATGCAAGACAACCTCAAAAAGGCCCAAGAAGAATTGGCCCACATCGAGGTCACGGGCGAGTCGGGCTCGGGCTTGGTCAAAGTGCTGATGACCTGCAAACACGACATCAAACGTGTGACGATTGACCCCAGCTTGCTGGCCGATGACAAAGACATGTTGGAAGACTTGGTGGCAGCAGCTTTCAATGACGCGGTCCGCAAAGCGGCAGAGACCAGCGACGCCAAGATGAGTAAGCTCACCGCAGGCTTACCCCCCGGTTTGAAGATGCCGTTTTAATGGCCGACCTGTCTGTGCTGGAAGGCCTGATACAGGCTTTGCGATGTTTGCCCGGTGTGGGCGTCAAGTCGGCCTCGCGCATGGCTTACCACCTGTTGCAGCACGACCGCGAAGGGGCTGAGCTGTTGTCCCAAGCTCTGCACCAAGCGGCGGCGGCCGTACAGCACTGCGAGCGTTGCTACACCTTCACCACCCAGGCGGTGTGTGAGACCTGTTTGGACGAGTCACGTGACACCACGCGTTTGTGCGTGGTTGAAACCCCGGCTGACCAGTCGGCGGTGGAGCGCACGGCGGCCTACAAAGGTTTGTATTTTGTGTTGATGGGGCGCATCAGCCCACTCGACGGCATTGGCCCCAAAGACATTGGCTTACAAAAACTGATGGAGCGTGCCAGCGACGGGGTCGTGGCCGAGGTGATTTTGGCCACCAACTTCACGGCCGAGGGTGAGGCAACGGCGCATGTGCTGGGCGAGGCCTTGAAGCGCCGAGGCGTGCAAGTCACCCGCTTGGCCCGCGGTGTGCCTGTGGGCAGTGAATTGGAGTATGTGGATTTGGGAACCATTGCCCACGCCTTGGTGGACCGGCGCAACGCTTGAGCCTACCCAGCCCAAGGCGAGCGGCCTGGGGGGAGACTTATTTTTTGGCCATTCGGGTGTCGTGAGACAGTTTCTGGTGAGCGAGTTTCGGGCTGTTTGTGTGTTTGGTGGTGGGCGCTTTGCCATTGGCTAATTTGTTATTAGCTGATTTGTCATTGCCCACTTTGCCGTTGCCCGCTTTGTTATTGCCCGATTTGCTATTGCCCGATTTGCTATTGCCCGTTTTGGGCGCTACAAACAACACCACCTGCTGGCCAGACTTGAAGCTGGCGCTCTCTGGCACTTTGTTCCACTCAGCGACTTGTTCAGTTTTGAGGTTGTGCCTCTTCGCCACACTGGCCACTGTGTCTTGCTTGCCTGCTTTGACAGTGATGCGCTTGAGTATTTGTTCAGGTGACAGGTCAAGCCGTCCGTTGTCGGCCAAGCCTGCGGTGACATCCTCCGCGATCTGCGCTGTTCGGGGGACC